>DXEV01000068.1 GCA_019114785.1 Candidatus Anaerobiospirillum pullistercoris
TTCGACTTCATTGCGATGGTGCATAACTGTTCTCGACTCCAAGTATACCTTGACGGCCGGTATGCACGGCCGTCGCTGAAAAAGTTCATTGCATCATAATGATGCAATGGCTTTAATTTATGGCAGTCCCCTTCAGATTAAGCTAATGCGCAAGCCAAAAGGAGCACTGCCCAAGAGGGGCGGGCGCTGCTTAGTTGAGTCTTGTGTTTTTATACTGCTTGATAGAGCAGGTTGGTAATAGCTCTACTGTAGCCAGCTTTGCCATCTTTACCGCCAATGCTTTTGACGATTTGCGGTAATCCGCCATAAACTTGGAAGCGAGGAGTCTTGAGAATGGTCGGCCTTTCGATTTCACTAATGCCTTCCCGCTCGTAAATGCTGAGCAGATCTAACAAGATCTGCTTTTGCTTTGCATCATACTGCTGTAAGACCTGACTATGTCGAGCACGCTCGGCTCGCTCTTGGCGTGTGAGCAGACGGCTGCTAAACGCAATGTGGTTAACAATATCATACTCGTCTAGATCTTTTTGCCCCAAGTCCTTGCGCAGGTCTTGGAAGAAGACGCCTTTGTTTTCCATGTCTCTGATCAATTGAGCCTTGGAAAGTGCTGTCATCCAGCTTTTCTCAAAGTCTTGGTAGTTAGGAAACTCTTTGAGAATGCTCTGCTTGGCAAAGTCACGTAGCTGCATATGAATGAGCTTGCCGTTACTGTCAAGGTAGCTGACGGTAGCATCCACTACCTCAAAAGAGACCCCACTTACCACGTACTCATTGCGTGTCTTGTGAATAGGTGGATCTGCTCGATCGGCTCCATCAGTGTCACTATTATCGGTAGATCCTGAGCCTATTGTGTCCTCAGAGTCTGTCGTTGCATCTTGACCGTCGTGATTAGTTTTGTTTGGCTTTGGACGCAAATGAGGATCGTTAGGATCTGGATCCCCAAGCTCGAGTAGATCACCTGGGTCGCCATCGAAGTCAGGATCATTGAAGATCTCGCTGACACGTCGGAAATCAAGAATGGTGAAGTTTGTTTTGCCACTTTCAGCATCAAGACGGGTACCGCGACCAATGATCTGCTTAAACTCCGTGTGGGATTTGATATTGGCGTCCAACACGATCAATTTGGTTCCTTTGGTGTCAGCACCTGTAGTGAGCAGCTTAGAGGTGGTCACAATGACAGGGTACTTTTCGCTGACAGAGCAAAATTGGGCATAGAGAGCTTTGCCTTCTTCGTCACTAGAGGTCATGCGCACAATGTAATTACTGTTTTCCTGCATCTGCTGAGGATTAAGTTCACGTAAAGCATCACGCATGCGCAGGGCGTGAACCTGTGTGGCACAGAAGACAATGGTCTTGGCCATTTTGCCCAAGCTGTTGTGTTGAAAATCGTTGATGATCTGCGCTACACGTTTGATGCGGTCAGGCAAAATAATCGTGCGATCGAAATCATTGAGTGTGTAAAGCTTTTGTGGGATCTCTTTGCCATTGTCATCCACTTGATCAGGCTCTGGCAGCCACCCAGTCTTATCTTTATCGAGATCGATACGGATCACGCGATATGGCGCAAGATATCCTTCTTCAATGCCTTGTTTGAGGGAGTAGGTGAAGATCGGAGCGCCAAAATAGGCGGCGTTGTTTGCACCGTCAGAGGTGTTAGGGGTGGCCGTAAGGCCCAGCTGGATAGCAGGGTGGAAATATTCCAAGATCTCACGCCAAGCGCTTTCTTCTGAGGCGCTACCACGGTGACATTCGTCTACAATGATAAGGTCAAAGAAGTCAGGGCGCAGGCGCTTGTAGAGATCAATGGTGGAAACTGAAGACTCCTCCTGATCTTCGCTGTAGTCTTGGTCGGCCTTGTTGCTGGTACTCAACTGTTGGTATAGACCAAAATAGATCTCATGGTGCGTATCAATTTTCCCATTGGTAATTTTGGCGCAGTGAGCGATGTTATCAAATCCTTCGCTTTTGGCTTGATCGACAAGCTTGTTGCGATCGGCAAGATATAGCACCCGCTTAATTACACCGGCTTTCCTGAGACGATAAACGATCTGCAAAGCAGTGAACGTTTTGCCTGTGCCTGTGGCCATGACTAGTAGGAGACGACGGCGATGTAAGCCAATAATGGCTTGTACCACTGAGTTAATGGCTACCATTTGGTAGTAGCGTGGGATCTTCTTGCCAGTTGTAGTGCCTACATCGTAGTAGTATTTAGCTTTTGCCAACGTGTTTTGATCGTTAGGCTCAACGATACCTACAGACATGCAGTATGAACGCCAGAGCTCTTGAGGAGAAGGGAAGCTCTCTAGACTTAGGGTGCGTTGTTGGCCAGTTTTGGTGTTAAATTCAACAAATTTATGGCCGGAGGTGGCATAGGCGAAAGGGACATTGAGGGTACGGGCATAAGCGATAGCTTGGTCTATTCCTTGAGAGTCTGGCAGATCAAAACGCTTTATCTCAATGACGGCCAAAGGCTGAAAGCCATTAATGCAGAGAATGATGTCAGGACGTCGGTGGCTCTGACTAATTCTCTCGACACGCTCTGTTTGCGGCACGATGCGATATTTATCACTGAAGAGATTGTATTCAGTGAGATAGTTTTCGTGTTTCCAGCCAGCGGCTTGGATTGCAGGAAGCACTATTTTGGTTTTAGTGTCTTCCTCGCTTGGATTGGGATTGATTGAGATCATTTTGTTGCTAGCCTCTTACCACACGTTTGCGCTTAACCCTTGCTTAATGCTTGATTTTACAGGATCTGCAGGTGTGAAGGAACGCTTTTGCAGGCCAATTTGAGTTCTTCGCTGCTGCTGTCGAATTTAGTGCTTTTTAGTAGCGATCTCGGCTATAATTTAGGGTCGCTTGCGTGGCCTTGTGTGCTTGATGTGCATGCCGCTGGCTGGTGCAAGTACGATGTTTTGGCAAGGGTTCTTTGGCCCCTTGTCTGTGAGTGTGTTTTTTCTGAGATCGGGCTAAGCTGACGAGGCATTTCAAGGTGGCTGAACGCAACGTTATTCCAGCAACTGCTGAGCAAGTGGACTTCTTAAAATCGACTATCACCAGCATCCAAGATTACCCTATTAAGGGGATCTTATTCCGTGATATCACCTCTCTGTGCGAGAATCCTAAGGCTTTTGCTCTAACTATCGACCTTATGGCTCAGGCTTTTGCTGACCAAAAGATTGATAAGGTCGTCGCCAGTGAAGCTCGTGGCTTTGTCTTTGGTGCCCCTTTGGCTGCTAAGCTGGGTGCAGGCTTTGTTATGGTGCGCAAGCCAAATAAGCTGCCTCGTGCCACCATCAAAGAAGATTACGATCTCGAGTACGGTACCAATGAGCTGCAGATGCACACTGACTCTATTAAGCCAGGTGAGCGCGTGATCTGTGTTGATGATCTGCTGGCCACCGGTGGCACCATGAGCGCTATGATCCGTTTAGTGCAGCGCTTGGGTGGCGAAGTCGTCAAGGCTGCCTTTGTGATTGATTTGGTCGATCTAGGGGGCTGTGCTAAAATCAAGGACAGTTGTAATGTCGATTGCGTGAGCTTGCTCGATTTCCCAGGTCACTAACCTGATGATCAAGTTGATCTTGACGCTGGCTTGGCGTTTTTGACATCGTTTGTCGCTATTAGCACTGTTTTTTTGCCGTTTCTTGGCCTCTGATGGCTAGGTGGCTTGAGTCTTAGCTTTAAAGCTACTCAGTGCTGATGCCACAGGTCAATGCAACTAAAATCACTTCAATTAGTATCTAAAAGGGCAGCGTTGGCTGCCTTGTTTTTCTCTAGATTTAGCTCCGGCCCGCTGAAGGTAGGTGATAACGCAGTGGGTGTGCCTCGCTTTGAGGCTGTAGTTGTTTGTTTGTACCGTTTTTTCTGCTTTTCCCCTAAGAAGATCTAGCTTTTGCCGCCGAATACAGGCCTTTAGCCTTGCTTTTTCTTGCTTCGTTGCCGTAACTGTAGCTTGTACTCAGTAAGCAGTGGTGAGGGAGTGGTGATTGTAGGGCTTGAGACTGTGTGGTTTGTTATTGTCTTGTGATGTGCCTGATGGCTACAGTCGCAACATGGCATGTTGGTGCTTGGTTGAGCTTCTGTCTTCCTTTTAGAGCCTATGAGAGCCTAGGTTGGGGAACAAAAAGACGATAAGGATTTAGCGATGACGACGGAAGTAGGTGGTGAGTACTTAGCGTTAGCACGTAAGTATCGTCCGCAAAATTTTGAAGACGTGGTCGGTCAAGAGCATGTGCTTAAAGCCCTTGCCCACTCGATTGATACCAATCGTACCCATCACGCATACCTGCTCACCGGTACCCGTGGTATTGGTAAGACTACGATTGCTCGTATCTTTGCTAAAGCCTTAGAGTGCGAAAAGGGTGTTAGCTCGCATCCTTGCGGAGAATGTGATGCCTGTAAGGCTATTATTGCAGGTGTTTTCCCTGATGTAGTGGAGATCGATGCTGCCTCGCAGACTAAAGTGGATGATACTCGTCAGCTGCTGGAAAATACCCAATACCCTCCGCTTAAGGCTCGCTACAAGATCTATATCATCGACGAGGTGCACATGCTGTCCACCAGCAGCTTCAATGCCCTCTTAAAGACCTTGGAAGAGCCACCTGCTTACGTTAAGTTCATCTTAGCCACCACGGATCCGCATAAGATCCCAAGCACAGTGCTCTCGCGTTGCTTGCAGTTCCAATTGCGTGCTCTGAGCTTAGATGAGATCTCCCATCAGCTGCAAAAGGTCTGTGGCCTAGAAAACGTCAAGTACTCTCAAGAGGCTATTCAGGCTTTAGCCCGTGCCGCTCGTGGCTCGATGCGTGATGCCCTCTCTCTTTGTGATCAGGCTATTGCCTTAGGTCATGGTGAGTTAGAGGCCGCCACGGTGTACTCGATGCTGGGCACCATTGGTGATGTCTTGATCACTGATATCTTAGGTCTGCTTAGTACACCACCTGCTGCTCAAGCTGCATCTGCAGCGCAGGCTGTACCAGTAGCTCCTACTGCCGATGCTTTAGATCTGGGCGCGGTGCTGAAAAAGATCCGTGAAAAGTCACCAAACTACAAGAGCTTGCTCGATGAGCTGCTGCTGGTTTTTCACGATCTGGCTATGTACCAAATGTTGGGTGCTAATACTCATCTTGAGGTTTTCTCCTTTAGCACCTCGATGTTAGATAGCTTTGCACGTAAGTTTGACCCTCAGCAGATCCAGCTTTATTACCAGATTGTGTTAGAGGGACTACAAGAGTACCCTTATGCCACCGATGGCCGTGCAGCCTTTGAGATGACCTTATTGCGTTTATTGGCTTTTACCCCATTAAAAAAAAACTTTTTAGGGGAGAAAACCAGTTGACGGTAGAGGTGGATCTACTAGGAGCATTAGCCGCTCAGATCCGCCGTACTACAAGTCCTGAGCAACAAGCACGTTTTGCGGCTTCAGGCCAAGCTGATTTTGCTTTGGCCTCAGGAGTGGCAGGTGGTGTTATGCCTACAGCAGCAGGTTCAGCACAAATGCCTCTTTCCAGTAAGAGAATGAAGGAAAATTTCCTGAATTTTGATGTTGAGGGGGCATTGGGTGATTATTGGCCACAAAATCGTAGGCAAAATGCGAGTGGCGCTACAGGTACATCAGCTGCTGCAGCTCCCACGTGTAGCTCGGACTATCCCAGGTTAAGCTCAGCTTTACCCCTTTCGACCTCTCAACGTGGTACTATGCGTGCCACTGCAGCGACAAAGCAGGGTGCTATTGCTGGGGCTGACAGCTCTGTACTGGTCAATCATGACATGCCACATTGGTCTCAGCGCGATGTGGTGGCCAATAAAAGCATGCCTGACAAAGCAGAGCTCAAGCAAAAGCTGAATCAGCTCTTACCGCAAAAGCATACTGTCGATGTCAGTGAGCTGCTGGCAGCGAGCCGCGCACAAGTGCCACAGGCTCAGTACTCTGCATCTGTTACAACAAACGCAGCGGCGGCAGTTGCTGTGCCTGTCACAGCAGAAAGCTCCGCGCATCCTCAGAGTGTGCCTGTAGCTAACAACTATTCCTCTTCGTCCCTTGGCGCGCCGCGTACAAGTTACCCTGATTCTAAGATTGAGTGTTTTGTTTCTATGGAGCAGCATTTACAGCACTTACTTACCGTGATCCAAGAGCGTCCTCAAGACGCCTTGGCCGAAGCGGTGCATCTGTGCCATAAGCTGCGCATGAACGAAAAGCAGCGCGCCCAATTTATGGGTGTGGCTCAGAGCTTAATCCAGAAGCACCAAGCATTGCAGCGTCAGCAACAAGCTGCTGTGACTCCATCTCAGCCTTTACAGGGACAGGCTTCAGCCTCTTCGGCTGTGCAGGGCTCACGTCAAAATAATACTTCCTATGATGCAGGTAGTGGCGTGCAGCTGGCCACACCAACCTTCACCGGCTTAACTCCTACGGCTATGGAGGGCGCTAATGCTTTTGCCTATCCTAATGTCAATTTAGGAGCCGGTAGAGGCCCAGAGGGCGTCAGTGAGCAAATTACTTTAGCCTCGCCACAGGAGCGTGCTGTAGCTGCTGCTATTTCGGCACAATCCCAAGCTCACGAGGCGTGGGGACAAGATAATAATGCGGCTTTAGCCTATGGTGCTGATGCGGTAGTGGACATCAGTGCGGTTAATGCCGCTGAGGATCAAGCAGCTCGTGCCGCCGCACAAGCAGCCGCAGCACAGGCTGCTGCGCAAGCTGCAGCTGCGCAAGCGGCACAGACTGGGTCAGCTAGTGCCAATAGCGCTGACCAAGATACTTATAGCGGTCATAAGAAGTCTTCTTCTTGGCTTAACGAAGACCCTAATGCCTTTGCGGTGTTTCAGCATGGTAGCGACATCCGCAGTGATGTAATTGATCAAGAGCTGGCCCGTGTAGAGCGTAGACAGCAAGAGCTGGATGCGGCTGAAATGCAGCATATGCAGCAGCTGCTGCCGCAAATGGAGTCCTATTTCAACTTCTTAGATGAGATCTCAGAGCAATTACGTACTGAGGCCATCAAGAGCTATAAAGATCAGGAACGCTCAGACTCTAGTAAGAAGCTTGAGGACACCAATACAGCTTTAGGCAAGCTTGCTACCCCACGTTTTAGAGACATTAAGGTCTCAGAGCAAGATCTGGCAGCTGAAGCTCAAGCTCAAGCTCAAGGTGCAGCGGCTACAGCTGCAACTCCAGCTGCATCCGCTGCTGCAACTGCAGCTGCAGGGGCGGGCGCTGTAAGTGATGTAGACGACGTATTACAGCAGCAGACCACCACAGGTTATGACGTTAACGATCCGCGCCATTTAGGTGCGCAGATGGTGTCGTCCATTTCGCTGGCGGCCAATGACCCAAGCATTGATCCTGTTGATGCTATGAAAGGGGTGCCTAGTGTTGGTGCTGCCAATGCCGCAGCGGCGGCTTCTGCCTTACAGCCTGTATCCAAGTCAGATCAACTGGCACCAGCTGTAGATTTAGGCGCGACCGCAGCCGGTGTTGCTCCTATGCCTGCTACTGCGGCCCCTAAGGCTCCTGAGACTTTACAGGTAGTGGCGGCCTCAGCAGTACAGCCTGATCGCTGTGCTGTGGATTTGCATGCCCCAGCTGCTCAAGGTGATCAGGTGGTGTCGTCAGCTATGCCTGCTGCAAGCGCAGCAGCCACTGCGCCTGTGGCCGCCGGTGCGGCCTCTACAGCCGGTGCGGGCGCTGTGGTGAGCTTAGCTCCGCAGGCTCATGACCAAAGCTTTACTGCGCCACAAGGGGCCGTGCAAAAGGTCGATGGTACTGTGGATACCACTGCTCAAGATCAGGCTTTAGCTGCTATGGCTGCCAATATGGCCCAAACTCATGCAGCTAAGCGTCAAGCGCGTAATAGCCAAGAGCTCTCTGCCCTGAAGCAACAAGAAGCGGATGCTGCTTTAAATGCGCTGGATATGATGACGCAGCACATTGATGAGCAGAATCATCTTTTGGAGCAGCATGGTGCTGCCGCTTGGTATGCTATCCACGACACTTTAGCTGTGGGCAACCGTAACTTAAAGGTGCATTTGGCTAAAAGACCAAAGCTGGCTGTCAGCTCTGTGCATAACTTTTTGGCTGACTCGAGCTCTGATCAGGCCCCAAGACGGATCAGACTGTTTAATCCACCATTGGCCGATAATTGCGGTATGGGCAATGTGTCGCTGGTGGAGCTGCAACAAGATCAGCAGCTGATGGCGCAGATCTTGTCCCAAGAGCAGGCTTGCAGCGAAAACTTGCGTTTGCGTATGGCAGCCCAGACTCCACAGCATGAAACTCTGGCACCTGAGCAAGTCGTGGTGAAGCTGCGCGATCCACAGGCAACAGCAGCAGCTGCACAACCTTTAGCTACAGGACAGCTCTTGAGCATTGTGAGCATGATCCCTCATGCTAAGTTACCAGCTGATCTGGCTATGCGCACTGCGCAAATGGCTAATAACGCCAGCAATGCCGCTAACATGGCGTTGCCTCAAGGTAATGCTCAACAGGTTGTGCCATCACGTGGCTACCAGTATCGTGGGCCACAGCTGCCTGAGGTGCCTGACTACATCAAGGAAGCTCAAGAAAGCTTTAATGACAGCTATGGTGTAGACGCTGCAGCTCTGCCTGCTGCTCCAGCTGCGCCAGCTGTGGCAGCTGCAGAAAATCCTGCCAGTCAGCCTAGCCCAGCTGTTCCTATGAATGCAGCGATAGACAGCAATGCGGCTATTGCCGGACGGGTGGTACAAGCGCCAGCCGCAGCCGCAGCCCCAGCTCCTGCGCTTGCGCTTGCCGGAGAAGACCAAGGTAGCGATGACGATGACTACGGCGCTAATGGCGGCGGTGCAGGCTTCGGTGACGCTGGCTTTGGTGGCGGCGGTGGCGGAGCCATGGAAGGCATCAACTTCGACAGCAACGAGCCTGGCGATGATGATGACTATGGTGGCTCATTCTCGGGTAATGTCGAGCTCGACTTAGGCAGCTCTTTTGATGAGCCGTCTGGTGGCGTGATCGGTGTGCCGGAGAGCGACTTAGAATATGAGGCAGCTTCAGAGCCTGAAGAGGCTTGGGCCGCTGGTGGTAACACTGGCTCGGCTGTGGCTTTACGCTCTGGGCATTGGTCTAATATTAGTGGCAAAAAGCGCTTGAACTATGAGGATTACTTACCTCAGGTTGCCGAGCAAGATCAGTGGTATCACCTGATCGTACAGGCCTTTGCTGAGACTCCTATGCTTCAGGCGATGCTGACTAATGTAGAGCGCGTGCTCGATCCGCAAGATGCCAATCACTGGATCTTACGTGTGGATCAGCATGAGGATTTATCGCTCTTCTCTGAAATCAGTGCCATGTCGTTGCGCGGTGGCAGCCATAATGCCCATGGTGGTGGCCTGTGGCAAATGGTGCAGGAGCGCTTAGAGGCTGTCTGCGGACATGCTTTACGGATCGATATTGAGAATACTGACTCGATCCCAGAGAATGCACCGCTACGTCTGGCTCAGCGTTTAGAAGAACAGGCCAAAGAGCAGGCACGTCAGGAGCTGTCTCAGGTGCAAGGACTTACCTCGCTTTTGAGCCAGCTTAACGAGAACATGCAAAGCGTGAGCATTGAGATCTATCAGGATCAAGTTCCGGCTACTGTGGAGAAGAAGCCTTAGCCATCTAAGTTACAGTGCAGTCTGTAGGCAGAGGCCTGCAGTCTGCCATAGACAGTTGTACGGCTGGTGCCGTGCTGTGACACGGTTCTTGCCGTGTTGTGGCACTGACGTGTTGGGAGGGGTGCTCAACAGCTGGGACGCTAGTGCCCTGAGCTGCCGCCGTAAGGGAAATAGTGGTGGACGCGCGTCGGCGGCTGGTGCAGATTTTCCTTAAATGGGCTATCATGAGAGTGGTATAGCTTGGGATCTGCCTAGGCTGTGAGGCTGTTGGTGTGTGTGGCTGCTCTGTTTCTGATGCGTTGGTCGGAGGTGGGGCTCGGCCGATGCCTACTCATAATTTCATGAGTTGTTTTTTCTATGAGTTTTAATATCCCAAAGATCCCCGCAAAGCGGGTAGTGGTCGTAGGTGGTGGCTTTGGTGGCTTACGTCTGTGCCGCACCTTGGCTAAAAATCCTGATTTTCAGGTGGTGTTGATTGATCAAAACAACTTCCACCAATTCCCACCTCTGATCTATCAGATTGCTACTGCTGGTTTACAAGTCAGCTCGATCGCTTTCCCATTCCGTAAGATGTTTGACGACTGCAAAAACGTCTACTTCAGAATGTGTGAGCTGCGTGCCGTTTATCCAAAGGAGCGCTATATTCAGACCTCCATCGGTAAACTGGACTATGACTACCTCGTCATTGCTACTGGTACTACTACCAATTATTTTGGTAACCAGCGTGTGCAAGATGAATCCATGCCAATGAAGACCATTAGCGAGTCTATGGGCTTGCGTAATGCCTTATTGGATACCTTTGAGCGTGCTAACACTTGTGCTAGCGCCGAAGAGCGTGCTGAGCTCTTAAATGTAGTGATCGTCGGTGGTGGCCCAACCGGTGTGGAGATCGCTGGTGCTTTGGCCGAAATGCGTGAGCACGTGTTGCCTCGTGACTATCCTGATTTAGATACCAGTCTGCTTAAGATCCACTTAGTGCAAGGTGGCAAGCGTCTGCTGCCTGCAATGAGTGAGACTGCCTCCGCAGCTTCTTTAAAGTATCTGACCCAAATGGGGGTGGATGTGCAATTAAACGCTTATGTGGTTGATTATGACGATCACACCGTTAAATTGCAGGATGGCCGCTCCTTTAAGTCGCAGACTATTATTTGGGTGTGCGGTGTGACGGGACGTCGTATCGAAGGTATTGATAGCGCCAGCTATGGCCGTGGCAATCGTCTCTTAGTGGATGAGTACAACAAGGTCGAAGGCTATAACAATATCTTTGCCATCGGTGATATCGCCTTAATGAAGTGCCGTGGCTATCCAAATGGACACCCACAAATGGCTCAGGCCGCTATCCAGCAGGGTAAGAACTTAGGCGAAAACTTTATCCGTAAAGAAAAGGGTGAGAGCCAAAAGCGCTTCCGTTATCGCGACTTAGGCTCGATGGCTACTATCGGTAGAAATAAGGCTGTGGCTGATATTGCTGGCTTTAATCTCACCGGTATGTTTGCTTGGTTCTTGTGGATGGGCGTGCACTTAATGTCGATCTTAGGTGTAAAGAACAAGCTCTCCGTAGTCTTAGACTGGGCTTGGTCGTACATCACCTACGATAAGTCGAACCGCACCATTATTACCGCTAAGTTGCCACGTGTGATCACAGAGCGTAATTTTCAGATCTCACGTCGTCACTGGGGCGAGCTCTCGCGTGAGCAAGAGGCAGAGGCCGCTCGTATTGCCGCTGAGACCGATAAGGCTAACAATGCCGCCGAGCATGCCAAGATCGCTTTAGCTCGTACTGCTTTAGATCGTGCCGACAGTGCTTTACGCTCACTGCAGGCTGCCCAGCAGCGTTTGGGCGGAAGCCCAGCACCAGCTGCTGCAACAGCACCAGCTGTTGAACTAGCAGCTCCTGCTGCTCCAGCCGCTGCCGCACCAGCAGAGCCAGCTGCCAAGACCGTACAGGCAGAGCCTGCTGAGGCCCCAGCTTCTGCTCCAGCAGCCAAGCCAAAGTCTGAGGCTAAGCCTGCGGCTAAGGCAGCTGCTAAGGCAGAAGCAAAGGCTGAGGCTGAAAAGCCTGCAAAAAAGCCAGCTACCCGCGTGCGTCGCGTCAATAAGAACGCCCCTGCACGTAGCAAGACTGTAGAGGCAAAATAGTCTGTTAGTCCCTGATAAGGGAAGCTTATGCAAGTCACAGCTTTACGGCTGTGGCTTGTATGCAGCTCGCTGATGGTGCTTTGAGTCGTAATTAGCGCACTCTGCACTTTCCGCGTTATGATCCTGTGGCTCGCTTATTGCTTTTTAGTGGCCGGTAGTCTTGTGCTACCAACTGTGCGTGCTTTGCTGGGTATAATGGCTTAATCTGTTATACTTTGCTCGTTTCCATGCTAGTGCTCTTAATGGGGCATAAGGCTTGCATAGGGGTGCACGTATCAGAGTCTATGTCTTTAGTTTGTGATGCCTTGTTTGCTCAGGATAACGAGTAAGAGGCTACGATCAGCTGCAATTGGTTTGGCAAGCTGATTACCAGTAAACTGGCGAGGTGAGCTTAAGGATACTTTCAGAACGAGGTAGAGAGGGTTGCCGTTATGAGGGGTTGGGTGCCCAAGGCGATCCATAACAGCGCTTAGTGAGGTTTGATCCTGTTATCGTGGATCTGCCTTGCATGGAGAAGATCGCAAGTAGGGGCCTGTATCTTTTGTGGGTGTTCCTCTAGGCGAGGAGAGATTTTTCTGTGGCGGAACCAAATAAAGCCGAAGCCAGTGAAGAGCAAAAAAAGCAGGCTCAGCCAGTACGTAGTATGCTGTTGAGTACCATTCCTTATTGGAACTCACAGAGTCAAGCTTTCTACTATGAGCTCTCTTTTGTGACGATGGAGCGCAAGACACGCTTGCCTCCTGAGCTCTTAAATGAGGCTTTAAGCAAGTATTTGGTGTTAGAGCAGCTAGATAACTACATTGGCCCTAAAGCTGGTGTGGTTCTTAATGCTCCTTTTACCTCAGCTTTCCTTGAGCATCGCCGTGATATCGATTTCAGACGTTTGCTGGTGCGTCTGCCTAACAATCAAGAGATCAACTCCGGCTTGATCCAACAAATGCGCGAGATGAGCGCGCAGGGCATGTCCTTTGCCTCGGATCTGGAGATTGTGATCCGCGATAAGTGGTTGGAGCAATTACCTCGCTTTGACTACGTGATCCTTAACATGCACTCGCCTAATATTGCTAAGGACATTATCGCTGTACAAAGCTTACGTCAGATGCAGCCGCGTCTGAAGATGATCATCTCCAATGTGCAAAGCCCAAAGGAGATGAAGGTTGCTTTTTCCTTAGGCGCATCCTTGGTCATGGGTGTGGGTAAATTCAACCCACTGCCAGTGTGTCTGCTCAAGCCTCCTTATGACGCCAATAAAAAAGAGGTGTTCTTAGAAGAGCGTCAGCTGTGTTTGTTGATGAGCTTCATGTGTGCCCCACGGCCAAATATCCAGCAGATCAATATGCTGCTGCGCTCGTCTTTTAAGATGTGGCAAACCTTTAACCTCTTGGCCAAGAGCATCGACAAGAGCGTGTTCTTCTCTTTCCGCTCGATGGAAGACATCGTGAAGCACTTCGGTGGTCACGGAGCACGTAACCTGATTGCCTTAGGTATTGCCGCAATCCAATATGAGCTTTACAGCCGCGCCATGAATTTAAATGGCGACCAATTGCTGGTGTACTTCAAGGGCTTGGTGACTAAGGCCATCTTCGTTGAGTCGGTATGTAAGCTCTATCCTTACTTTGCGCCATGCCGCGATCTGATTTTTGAGTTTGTGCTGTTCCATGGTCTTGATGCCATGATGGTTCATCGTCCAGACAAGGTCTTCCGTATCACTCAAGACCTGATCAAGCCACGTTGCCGTTTCTTACGTGTGCTCCAAGACCTCATTGTGCTTGGTGACAGCATGGAGTACGTTAATTTCCAGAACATCCGTGCCATTGCACAGCGTTACAAGCTCAATGACTTGCGTCTGATCTATTTGCACGAGCAGGCCTCGGTTAAGGCCATGGATTACCTCGTGTCCATGAAGATCGTGCGCTAGAGACGCTCAAACAGAAAGGGCCAAGCCCAAGGCTTAGCCCTCTCAATGTCTTTTTTCGGCCCCGTGAGGGGCTTTTTGCTCTCAGAGCGCTATCAGCGCTCAGCGCGGCGCTCACGTCGTGTGCGCAGGCTAGCAGCGCTTAGCGCTGGCAAGCAGCACAACGTCTAGCGCTGCTCGCTCTTGTCTATTGCCATGCACTCTCTTCTTCGCTGGTAGAGTGCAGCTTCATATAATTCCACACAGTGTTGTGCACCTTAGAAAGGCGGGCACTTGGTGCTTGTGGGAAGTAAGCCTTTTGCAGCAGCTCTGGGCTTAAGTTGATGCTTGGATTGCTCTTTAAGGCTGGATCGAGCTGCTCTAAAGCATCAGTTACTGGCAAGATGTAACGGATCTGGTTTGAGATAGAAGAGGCCACACTGCCTTGTAAGAGGTAGTTGATCCAAGCATGGGCACTATCTGGATGCTTAGCATCTTTGGTAAAGACCCAGCAGTCGAACCATAAGAGACTGCCCTCTTTAGGGAAGACATATTCAATATCATAGTCACGTTGGGCCATACGAGCACGATCACGGGCTTGTAAGATATCGCCCGAGTAGCCAATAGCGGCGCAGATCTCACCTGAGGCTAAATCATTAATATAGCGGCTCGAGTGGAAGTAAGACACGTTTTGGGCTAAAGCTGTGAGCAGGTTGCGGGCATCCACATAGTCGATGCGGTGGGTTGAGTTTGGATCCTTGTGCAGATAGTGTTGCACGGCAGAGATCACCTCAACTGGGCTGTCTAAGACCGCGATACCGCATTGCTTGAGCTTAGCGGAGTTTTCTGGCTTAAAGAGGAAATCCCAGCTATCGACTTTGTAGTCAGGGCCAAAGATCTCA
The DNA here is from genome assembly GCA_019114785.1 of Candidatus Anaerobiospirillum pullistercoris. Classification (GTDB taxonomy): domain Bacteria; phylum Pseudomonadota; class Gammaproteobacteria; order Enterobacterales; family Succinivibrionaceae; genus Anaerobiospirillum; species Anaerobiospirillum pullistercoris. The sequence goes on from DXEV01000068.1 coordinate 14,569, forward strand.
GCAATCTTTTTGGTGTTATAGCCAATACCAAGAGAGATCTCGGTGTAAGGGATAGCATAGGTGTTACCTGGATCCACAGTGGCTAACAGGGCCATACGCTTTGGGTCGAGCTTATCGTAATTAGGGATCTTGCTCTTATCAAAAGGAGCTAAAGCACCAGCCTTAGCAAGGCGAGGCACATAGTAAGAGGTCATCATGACGACGTCGAAGCCGGAGCTACCAGAGAGCATACGGGCTTCCACTAACTCATTGGAATCAAAGAGGACGTGGTTGGCGTCGATCCCTGTATCGCGCTCAAAGTCGGCTACGGTAGTTTCACCGATGTAGTCGCTCCAATTCCAGATATTGACCTTGTTTTCCTCGTCAGCAAATGCTCCCAAGCTGGTGCTCAGCAAAGCAGCACCGAACAGGCCACCTAAACAAGCTTTTAGCGTCTTGTTACGCATTTATGTTTCTCCTTAAGAAAAGAGAAAAAGCCACAAACAATTCCATGCCCCTTGAGCTCTTTTCTTGGTGCATTAGCTGTGCGTACTGCGCGGCAAGCGCTCGTTGCAAGCGCTTTGTTTGCGCCGCAAATAAGACCTTGTGCTTGCTGGCACTTGGCGTCACATTTGGGGTACAGAGAGCCACGGTCACCATCGTATGGGTTATAGAGGTTTGAGGCGATGGCTGCGCCCATGCGCAGGGGCTTAAGTGTACTTTGGACAGCGTGTCTTTTGGGATTGTCCTTATGTGAGTACGTGCTAAAGAAAAGAGAGGAACGGGGGATGGCGTCGCTCACAGCCTAGTTTTGGGGCTAAAACCCGTACTGTAGAGCTGGAGGTGTCTCTGCCGCGAGGCCAAAAGGCTTGAGAGCTGCGGCAGGCAAAATCGGGGCTATTTTAACCGACAAACAGCAAAAAAGGGAAAAATTTACCTGTGCTCTGAAGCTAGTGGATGGAAAAAGGCGAAAGGATGTCTTGATCGCTGATATTTTAGCTCGCATGACATGTGCTATTGCTACTTGGTGAGGCATATGCCACGGAACAGGGCAAAGAGCAAAGAGGCTAGAGCTGGCAGCCATAGCTGGACACTAGAGCTTGCGCCACGTCAGTGGGCTCTAGCCCTCTGGGCTAGAGGGCTAAGGCTGGAATGCTGCGATGAATGTCTGTGGCCACAATGTCGCCAATGATGTTCTTGAAGACTTCCAACAGCTCTGGATTAAAGGTACCGCACTGATTGGTGCAGATCATCTCTAAGGCCACCTCATGAGAGAATGCCTTTTTGTAGCAGCGCTCTTGAGTTAAGGCATCATAGACGTCAGCAAGGCCCACTACCTGCGACCAAATGCTCAGTTCTTCTCCCTTTAAACCCTCTGGGTAGCCACGACCATCGTAGCGCTCATGATGGTGCAGACAGATGTCGTAAGCGTAGTTCAGAATAGTGGAAGTGTTGACACCAATCTTTTGGATCAGCTCGGCACCACGCACGGTGTGGGTCTTGATGATATTGAACTCCTCAGGTGTCAGGCGTCCTGGCTTGTTCAAAATGGCATCAGGAATAGCGATCTTGCCAATATCGTGCAGGATGGAGGCATAAGCGATATTGTTGATATCTTCATCCGTCAGATCGGCGCATTCGCGGAACTTGAGCTCACGTAGCTTTTGCAACAGACGATAGGTGATGTTACGGATCGAAAGCACGTGTTTGCCGGTCTCACCAGAGCGGAACTCAATGGAAAGAGCCAGCGTTGAGATCACCTTTACGTTGATCTCAGAGAACTCTTTGTTCTTGCGGGCGATTTCTCGCTCTTGCAGTAGATTCTTATACTCAAGAGAGCGATGTAGCTTAAACAGCTCGATCTGGGAATTGACACGTTTATAGAGGAAAGCCGAATTAAATGGCTTCTCAATAATGTCCGAGATCTGATACTCAAAGGCATCCAGCTGCTGATCTTTGTTCTCAGCAGTGATCAAAAAGATCGGTACTCCCTTGAGGAGGTTGTTTTCGCGGATGTGCTCTAGATAGCCATAACCATCCATGATAGGCATGGTGATGTCTAAGAGTACAGCGACAATCTCATCGGCGTGATCTTTAGTGTACAAGAACGCATCAAGACCGTTATTGAACTGTGGGGTCTTGTAGTCCTTGTTGAAGATACAGTCGAGAATCTCGCGGTTCATCTCGATGTCATCCACGATAAGAACAGTATTCTGATCTTGAATGTCCATCTCCCCTCCACTCGGATGAAAATGTTGTGCTCGCTAATGCAGGCAAAAGATAAAGGAAATTGGGAAAAATCTTCCGTGAGGAAGAGCTCATCAGCGTATAGCATGAGAGCAGGTTAAGTTGAGTGCACTATCTCTAAGCTGTAAGCGCGATTAGTGCAGCTTTAGGTCTAGCACATTGAGGTGTAGGGCAGAAGCGCCTCTGCCTCGGTTTAAAGGATCCCAAATTTAGCACCTTATCTTTGTTTGTTTGTTTGT
>DXEV01000069.1 GCA_019114785.1 Candidatus Anaerobiospirillum pullistercoris
AGTGTCAGAGCTCTTACTGATCAGGTCAGTGGTTTGTTGCCAGAGTATTTCTTAGAGTCGCTATATGTGGCCTAGAAAAGTGGCTACGAACTTTTGAGCTCTAACACTAGCCCCTCTTTAATCAAGCACCCCAAGACGGATACCAACCATGTCTGAATTAACCCCAAGAGAGATTGTGAGCGAGCTTGATCGCCACATCATTGGACAAAACGAAGCCAAGCGTGCCGTGGCCATTGCTATGCGTAACCGCTGGCGTCGTATGCAATTAGATCCAAAGATCCGTCAAGAGATCTTCCCAAAGAACATCTTGATGATCGGCCCTACTGGTGTCGGTAAAACCGAGATCGCTCGTCGTTTAGCCACCTTAGCCAAAGCCCCTTTCATCAAGGTCGAAGCAACCAAGTACACCGAAGTGGGCTATGTGGGCAAGGAAGTAGACTCCATCATCCGTGAGCTCATGGAAGTTTCCATGAAGCTGGTCAAGGAAGAGGCCTACAAGACCAACCGCACCCGCGCTGAAGAGGCAGCTGAAGAGCGGATCTTAGATGCCTTACTGCCAAACCCTTCTGCCAGCGATGAAGAAAAGACAGGCAATCATACCCGTCAAATCTTCCGTAAGAAGCTGCGTGAAGGCGAGCTTGATGATCGTGAGATCGATATCAACATCTCCGAAAAGCCACAGGCCTTCAACATTATCGGTGGTGGCTCCTCGATGGAGGATGTGGGCAACCAGCTGCAATCCATCTTTGATTCCTTAAATCAAAGCCGTAGCATCACGCGCAAGATGAAGATCAAGGATGCCTTTAAGGAACTCTGCCAAGAAGAAGCCGAAAAGCTGACCAAGGTTGAAGATCTGCGTGCTGAGGCCATTCGTCTCTGTGAGAACCAAGGTATTGTCTTCATCGACGAGATCGACAAGATCTGCGGTGGCGATAACACCAGTGGCCGTGGCGAAGTCTCACGTCAAGGTGTGCAGCGTGACCTGCTGCCATTGATTGAAGGCTGCCAAATCAACACCAAGTACGGCATGGTGCGTACCGATCACATCCTCTTTATTGCCTCGGGTGCCTTCCAGATCGCCAAGCCATCGGATCTGATCCCAGAGCTGCAAGGCCGTCTGCCAATTCGTGTAGAGCTCAAGGCCTTAACCGCTGATGACTTTGTCCGCATCTTAAAAGAACCTCATGCTTCGCTGACTAAGCAGTATGAGTACTTACTGGCCACCGAAGGCGTCAAGATCACCTTTACCGACGATGCCATTAAGCGCATTGCTGAGGATGCTTTTGCGGTCAACGAAAAGACCGAGAACATCGGTGCTCGTCGTCTGCATACCTTAATGGAGAAGTTGCTCGACACTATTTCCTTTGAGGCTCCAGATAATCCAGGCACCAGCATCACCATTGATGCCAAGTACGTGGACGATCACTTAAGCGACATCGTGCAAGACGAGGATCTCTCGCGCTACATTCTCTAAGCTCACATAGATACGAGTATCCAGCCAGCTATCTGGCTGACGTACTCTGGTCTAGTCTGGCATGTGCACAACTTACGGTGCCTTGCTGCATCGGCATGCCAGCCAAGTAGCTGCCTTTTAGGCTTTCACCTGCATCCCGACTATTGTCGGTATGTAGGTGACATGCGGGTGACATGCTGTCGGCATGCAGGTGGTATGCTGTCGACATGCTAGCAGCATGCTGTCCCCCTGCGCTCGGTACGCTGTTTGCGTGTGCTCAAAATTAATCTGCTCTAAAAGAGGCTCTCCCCTGCAAAAGAGAAATCTAACGACTGCTTGATCCTTTGTGGCCTCAAGGAATTGACGTTATGGCTAATCGCGAACAATTAAGCTTAAGAGAACTAGAGTTACTGCAAGAGCTCAATGAGATCGCCGCGAAAACAGACCATCTCAGTGAAAGCATGAACGAGAAGTTTCGTAACTTTGATCGCAAGGATATGGAGATTGCGGCACTGAAGCGTGAGCTTGAGGAATACAAGAAAGAAAATGCCCATCTATGTGAAATCATCCAAAAATGGAGAAGTCGTATGGACAACGTGCTCAAGCAGCTTGGACAGATCAACTAAACAGCAAGAGCTCAGCCCTTACAGCAAAAAAGCCCCACCTCTCACGATCACAGGATCGCAGAAGCGGGGCTTTTTGTTTGGGAAGAGGCAGCTGCCACTGCCAGCTCAGCAGCGCTGCGCTGCACACGGCTCAGGCTAAGCCTGAATCATTGCGGCAGTCTCTTCGTTGTTTACAGGCAACTCAACATTAGCGGGAGCGTCAGTAAATGGATTGTGATAAGGCACAAAGGTGCTTTCTTTAATGTCTTGCAGCGGTGGACGACCAAACAGCTTCTTATAATCACGCGAAAAGTGCTGCTCACTCGAGTACCCCACCTCATAACCGGCAGCAGCCGCTGTCAGACTATTAGAGATCATGAGACGCTTAGCCTCATACAGGCGTAAACGCTTGAGATACTGCAAAGGCGACATCGCTGTTACCTGCTTAAAGTGCTTGTAGAAAGTCGGTACAGCCATATAGACCATACCAGCTAGGTTCTCGATGGCCACGTCATCACGGAAGTTTTCACGCAGATAGTGGATGGCTTTAGCAATCTTGTAGTCTTGAGCACCGTTGGTAAAGATCTTACGCAAGCTCATACCATGCTTAGCGGTCAGCACGTAAAAGTAGAGCTCCTTGAGCAAGAGCGAGTAAGGGAAGTCGTAATTCACACCGTTGGTGTAGAGATCAACGATACGACTTAAGGTCAAGATCTCGGCTGCTGTAGCACGGTCAGAGTTAGCACTAAATTCACTGTTGAGCAGCTCCTGCTGATTTAGCGGAGGTAACTGACTCATGATCTCCTGCAACATAGCAGGATCAATATAAATAGACACAGAGAATCCAGGCTGTTCGTGAGAAACATCTTTCACCATGAACTGAGCAGGGATATCGACGCCAGAAATAAAGATGTCGCCAGCGTTGTAGATAAACTGGCTATCGCCTATAGCTGAGGTCTTTTGTCCATTGATCATAAAAGTGATCATTGGCTTGTAAATACTGGCATTAGAGCACTTATGCTCGTGCTCAAAACGAAAGATTAAGATGTGTCCACCACACAGCTCGACCTTCATCTCTTGCGGCATAGCGCGACAGAGATTAGTTCTGAGTGCAGCGAGCAGCTTATTAACATCACTGTTATCAAAACTAGAAATTTGCCCAAGATCGCTCATCGTAGACACCCATCCCAACAAAAAATGCAACAAGGTAGGCCTAAAAGCAACATACCTTAAGCCCCAGAATCTCCTAAAGACTGTGAGGTGATAGTCCACACCAGCACACATAAACCTGATGCAATAACAGCTTAGGGGCAAATAGCCGCATTAACGCCTATTTCTGCTATTGCAAGGATAAAACCTAATTTACAGGCGCAAAACTTAGCTCAAACTTAGTGCTACAAAGCTTGCACTAAAAGCAGCACAGTCTTAACGCATACCTTAAATTATTGACCCTGATGAAAGATAAGGCAAGAGATCGGCATAGGGGCAATAAGCATCTCTCAGCTCTTGTAAGCCCTTACAGCAACACTGGGCAGACATGCAGAACTTGGCAGGTCTTACAGGGCCTAGGCTGGCCTTGCTGGGCCTTGGCAGGCTTTACAGGGTCTGGGCAAACCTTAGCAGACCGTGCATGGCCTAGGCAGGCTTTCAGGGGCTTGGCTAGCCCCGTTGGAACGTAGCTACAGATGGGCCGCAAATATTGGCTTGAGATCTTGCAGCGGTGGACGACCGAAGAGCTTCTTATAATCACGCGAAAAGTGCTGCTCACTCATGTAACCAACCTCATAGCTGGCAGCGGCAGCGGTCAGACTCTCAGTGAGCATGAGCCGACGGGCTTCGTATAGGCGCAAGCGCTTGAGATATTGGAGCGGGGATAACGATGTGATTTGCTTAAAGTGCTTGTAGAAAGTTGGGACGGCCATATAGACCTCAGCAGCTAAGCTTTCCATCGTGATGTCTGAGCGCAAATTAGCGCGCAAAAAGCTGATAGCTTGCGCGATCTTGTACTCAGGGGCACCATGAGAAAACAGCTGGCGCAAGATATGGCCATGTGGTGCAAGTAGAACAAAGAAATAGAGCTCTTTAAGCAAAAGTAAGAAAGGGAGGTCGTAATCTATGCCTTGAAGGTGCAGATCAACCATGCGCTCTAAGGTCATTAGCTCAGCTTGAGTAGCACGGCAGTTCTGATTACCACTACACTGATTCTGGTCACCAGTAACAGATGAGTCTACTGGCATATTGGCAGCTTTCTCGACCTCATGAGGCACCTGACTTACGACTTCTTGCAGTAATTCAGGGTTGAGACTGACCGTCAGCATATAGCAAGGATGGGTTGCTGAAGCTTGGGATAGAGCACGTCTCAGCTCTTTAGTCATGGAACAGGAGCTTGCACCAACAATGAAAAAGTCAGGGCTCACAGATTCCGCAGAGAGCGGTGACGCAGCAGAAAGCACCAAAACCACAGACAACTTTCTTTTGGCAATCTTAGCTGAGGACTCTGGGGACGAGGTTACACGCAACACCTCGATCTGACCTGAACACCACGACACCTGATCAGAAACGCTGCGCTCTAATACCAAAGGGAGCTTAGAGCACAGTGCACGCAGCACTGACTCTCGCTCAAAAGTGACGCTATCATGAGAAATAGGGGCAAACTCAATCTCGCTCATGACACTACTCCCTAGGCATTTGAGGACAAAAAGAACCGAGCTCTATCCACCCACGCCACAGTCACAGCAAGCAAAAAAGACAAACATGGCATGGAGGAAATCTATAGTCACAGATTAGGAGTTTGGGCCCAATTCAGCCATACCACCATTACGGGAAAACTAACCAAAATTACGGTTAAAAGGCTCAAACACAAGCGTTTGGCTTTGCTATGCCCATTGCAGCCAAGTCTCCTAACTAAATAAGTACCGCAAACAAGCCAGAGCTAATACCCCCTAAATGACGCTCAAAAATGCGGTTTAGCAGAGTTTTTGCTATTATGAGAGGTTAAGGCCCTCAAAAGTGACCTGCACACTGAGCTCAAGCCTGATCCTCCTTGAGGACACCAAGGAAAGAGCCCTTCCGTCCATAGAGCCCTTCTGTCCATAGTGATTGCTCTTGCGTCTAAGGCTGTAGACATGTTTCACCATCCACATCTTGCTTCATTTCTAAGTAGCCTCACGCTCGTGACCGTAGCGTGGTGTGGAGCTTTGTCGCCTAGCTATGCGGCCCTCACTATGTCTCTTGACCCTGCTGCCAACACCTCTGAACAAGTTACCGCCACTCAAGAGAGAACAACTAACTCTGCTATTGCTTCCCCAAACACAGCTACCACTGTAGCTACCAGCAGCAAGAACGCAGACGCTCTCGCGGCCACTAAGGAACAAAACACACTTGCCTCTGACATCGAACGCTTGCGTTTAAGCTCAGATCTGCACAACGCCCCTGAGTTAGAACCTGTCGGCTCGATCTCGGATCTAACGCAAACTTCTACCCAAAAGCAAAGCCCAGACTTAGCCCCAGAACTCGGCACAAGTCAGAGCTCGGTAGCAGGCCCAGAGACTAGCCAAGAGAATGGTCACTCTTCGCTCATCAAACCACCTGAGCAAAAGCCATATCGTGATGCCTTTGGCAACCGCATCAGTAAGCCTGTAGTCTCAACTCTGCCTCAAGACCAACAAGAAACAGCCGCAGCTGATACCAATGACAGTAACGGCACTGAAGAGACCATCAATCCACCTTGCCCTGTCAATATTGCGGTGGTGTTCTTTAGCTACCCTGAGCATTTGCCTCACGAAAGCACTGATGTGGATGAGCTCACTGGTGCCTCAGTGATCTATGACAGCGACTACCAACGTCGTGGCTTAGTGGAGTACTTAGCACGCCAGATCTGCCGCGAGACCAATGCTGATCTCTTTATGATTTCACGTGTGCGTCCTTACCCTACAGATCACGATGAGCTCATTTATGAGGCCTCAGAAGAGTTCGATATGCAGAGCCGCCCTAGCATCATGATGACGCCAACGTTTCATCCTGAGCTCTATGATCTGATCTTTATTGGCTACCCAATTTGGTGGTACGACCTGCCAATGCCTCTCTACACCTTCTTTACCCATTTTGATCTCTCGGGCAAGGTGATCGTGCCTTTCTGTGTGCACGGTGGCAGCCGACCATTTAAGACTTTTGCTCTGATTGATAAGCAAGAGCCAAATGCCGAAGTGCTCTACAATTATGGCCTCGTAATGCACCGTCAGGACGTACCAACTAAAGGCACCAAGGCTATCAGCGCATGGTTACATGGGCTCCAGTTAAGCGTGATCTCAAAATTACGCCATCAAATTGGTCATAACACGATGATCAATGCTGCGGCCGCAAAAGATAAGTCGACAGACACAGCAGCCGACTCGGCTGCCGCTGCAGCAGATGCAGGCAACGCTACAAACGCAGCTACAGCTGCTATGGAACCAGCGCCCGCCCCTGCAAAATCTACCGCTGCAGGCGGCAAGCAAAATAGCCCAACAACTCCTGCACCAGCGCCTTAGATCAGCTAAAAGCAAGCATCTTTGCCCTAAAAGTTAACACGGCACTAAAAGTGCTATTGCTGTAACTAGGACTTTAGTCCTAAGGTTACGGGCCAACACTGGCCTTTGGGCACAAACCACAGAGCACGGCAAAGCTCATACGGTCAGAGATCATGCGTTTAACATTCACATCCAAGCTATTTGGGGGCATTCTCGGCATTGCCGCACTGATCGCGAGCACTACTCCTTTTTGGCTATTTAGTAGCGAAGAGCAAGTTACCTATGAGCAGCTAAAAGAAAAACGCGTGTCTTTAGCGGCAAAAACTGACATAGCCTCCACCCCTGCTGATGGCAACAAAGCCTCCACTACAGCTAATACAGGCGAGCAGTCGGCAACTAACACTGCTGTGACCAAGAGCGAGCAAGAACATTCTGCAGAAACTACTACCACCCACAGCACGCAAGCTGATCTGGCAGCCTCTACTGCTACAGAAGGCACAGCTACAGCAGACACTGCAACAGACAGCAATCACAATTTGCCGCCTGTTCTCAGCTCTCGTGCCTTAATCGTATTTTTTGCCGTCAGCCCTCAATCCCCTAATGAAGAGGAGCTGCGTACCATTCACGAAATGGAGCTGGATGTACTCTCTGGAGCCTCGTCTATTCCCACCAAACAAAGCCTGCTTACTCCACAGCAATTGAAAAATATTGGAGGCGAGCCTTATGAGCAGCCTAGCAATATGATCCCAGCGGGGACTTATCTTACAGCCCTGATCCGTGAGGCCACTGGTAGCCGTGTCTACAACATTGTGACCACTACTCACTACCCACGCAAAATTAAAGATCTCTACACCTACGTGCTGCAAGAAGACAGAGATCATGCCTTACCTGAGCTCACAGATGATAATCCGCTCAGTCTCGAGGCCTTTGAGACGATCTATTTGTGCTATCCGGTGTGGAGGAATGACTTGCCAATGGCCGTCTACAGCTTCTTACAAAAGTACGATCTCTCAGGCAAAAACATCATTCCGATCATGATGCACTCAGCTCCAGCCAATGAAAAAACCCTACAAACCATTGCCACACTGGAGCCTAATGCTACGCTCTACAGACCCGCTCTAACCATTCAGGCTACTCAGTTCAAAGACCTAAAACAGCTACAAGCCACTGTCGAGCACTATATTGAGAGCCTACGCGTCGAATTTAATTAGCGCCGCCGCAGCGGCGACTACAGTAAGCCGCAGTAGCGGCTACTGCAAGCAGCAGCTACACAGCTGCTGCATTGCGCAGCTTAGGGCAAAAGACCCTAAGCATGGTGCTAGTGTTAGAGTTCAAAAGTTCGTAGCAGGCTTATCTGCTGTAAAATGAGGGGCATGAAACAACAAAATAATTTTGCCCCTCAGCAGGCTTCTTCACCAATGAGTGAACACCAGAAGCCTCAAAGCGAT
>DXEV01000070.1 GCA_019114785.1 Candidatus Anaerobiospirillum pullistercoris
AGCTTTACTGATTTCTTTGGCAGTAGCTGATGCTTGTGTCAGCTCCTCGTGCAAAGCTCCCATCTCGGACGATGAGCCATAGAGAGCGACAAGCTTGATGATAATACCGATGGATGATGGCAAACAGCTTCGCAATAGCTGTTGACGTTTAGCAAGATCAGTCTCAATGTAAGCATTGCAGCTCTGAGCCACAACATCCATGATGTCAGCTGATAGCGACTCCGCCGTATCTTTGCCATCAGGTGGATTCTTAGGCACAAAAAGAAAAGTACGACAGTTATCAAGATCACGCTCAAAAGCCTTGAGACCGCTTGTAAACTGAGTTTGTAAGTAGATATTAGCCCATTGATCATCGCTATGATAGCCATGAATCAAGATAGCCATCTGTCGGGTTGCTATCTTCTCTTTAGTGCCACGTGATAATGGGATGAGGCAGTCTTTTTCTACTAGCTTTAATAGCTCCTGTCTCTGGGCGGCAGAAATAGCACTCACTGGCTTGGTGTCAGTTAAGAGAGCGTTACCATTATCCAACAAGGAGACAAAAGACGAGGCAGAGGCATCAAAACTACGACGATCTAAAATCTCCGCGCTCTGAGGAGCTCGAGGTAACACGGAGCCGAGTCCCAACACCATTTGTGGATCGTTGCTAGCAAAATTGCCACTACTGTACTTGTCTTTGGTTTTACGAGCACAGTCACCAGCGGCGTGGACGATATATTCGTCAAAGAAATAATTCCAAAGAGTGCCTAAGGATAGCTGCTCTCCTTTGTGCCGTGACTTAAACTCAACTTCAAGCTGACTACGGATCTGGTGAAATTGATTGATCGCAAAGATCACGTCCAAAGGCAAAATATAGATCACGCCATCGTAATGGTACTTAGCAAGCTGCTCTTCAGAAATAAGGAGTGCTCTCAAAGGAGAGAGATGCTCTGAGTTTGAGGATGAAGGCTGATTTGGGGGAGTGGATTGGTTAGCTGAGCTTAGTGACTTAAGCTTCTCTTCGTTAAGCGGAAGCTTAACGCAGGCCAGCTGATCATTGAGCTTATTAAACTCAGGTCGCCCATTTGACTTTTGCAGTCTTGGGCGCTGGTTGTGATTGGCGGAAGCAGGCTCAAAGTACACGTAGTAAGTAGAAGAGTGCCCTGCTCCGGACACATCCGCAGGGAAATAAATCCTGTTAAGCGCTTGGGATAAGGGGGATTTACTAAGAACCAGTGAGCATTCTCTGGATACAGCGACTTGAGCTGTGACGCTAGCACAGGCAGCATCTTGCTGAGATAGCACATTATTAGTGCTGGTACGCACGACCTGTTTAGTGTGCGGTTCAGGACTTGGATCTTTGGCCTTTGGGTCAAAATCTATGTGGTTCTCACAGCGGTTGCTGAGGGTGTAGAAATCTTTATTCTTCGCGGAATTTTTGGAAGTAGTCTTAGATTTAGAGCTTTGTGCGGAGGTAGTCTGAGAGCTGTTGGTTTGCTCCTCAGCTGTATTTTGGCTGGTAGTCTGTGGCTTTTCAGTAGGGACAGCACTATCCCCAACCTGCGAAGAGGCTGTCTCATTTGCTTGACTGGACTTTGGCTTTTTCATCAGACCGACCTCCACAGCAACAAGAAAAAACCAGCACTGCTATGCCAGCACCGCTATGGATGCTTCATAGTGATTATACTCTTGAACCTATTAGGCACCAAAACAAGATATGAGACCAACATCACAATATATAGCTAGTCTGCCAGAAGCGGAGCATAGCTTATCTCCAAGTCAGCTAAAACAAGGTGTGGCACAAGTGCTATATCAGAACGTCGACGCTATTCTGGCCTTACTCTATGAAAGTGCCCCAATTCTGGATAGCTGGGCAAAAGCTCAAGTAAAGGCCCAACAGTTAACGAACCCTAAGGGAGCAGGGCGAAAACCTGCTAACCCCGTGTTAATGTTCCTTATCCTCTTAGTTAGGTCTTTCTTGGGGCTATCTAACACTAAATTAGCGCGTGTACTCGTGTCGGATCTAAGCGTGCAGCAATTTGTGAGTGAGCAGTTGGACTGGTTAGCAGGTCAACAACGTATGGAGCGTCTTGAGCAGCTCCATTTCCCCAAGCTTTCTACCATCCGTAAGTACATCGAGCTTTTAGCTCACGATGGCATACTTGCCGAATGCAAAGCCAAGGCTACTAAGTTCTTCGTAACTTATGGGGCTGCTTTTTTTAGAGCCTCCGCAAAAAGATGCCTGCTGTATGTACAGTATTTTTAAGGGCTGAAAGCTAGTCTTAGTAAGGGCTGGTGTAGCAAAATGAACCGTACATTTTGTCAAGTTAGCCATGACTAACATACCTTAAACCATTCAATTTGCTCGTTTGCGGTGCAGAAGCTCCATAGTTGATCATTGATGTCAGCACACTTAAAGATAGCCTCAGTGTTGCTACCAAGCTGTGACCAGCTAGCAACAGAGTGCTTCTGGCGCTCAGCTACCACTAAGTCGTTGTACTTCTCGACCAAACTACTGGAGTTAGGAAGATGGAGCTCATTACGTAGAGCAAAGCAGCTTAAAGCGTAAGCTTTACGCTCTATGTAACTGATAGCTCTATCTAAGTAGTTGTTGGCCGCTGCATGAGGCCTCTTATGCGCTTTGATAAAGCGCTTGGCCCCATTAAGGTCGTAAAACCACAGATATGTCAGTACCTGTTTCACGGCCTCATTCTTTTCATCCTTGGAACCAGTAACACATAAACGCACTAATGGAGCAACGTAGTGTTCTACGTGATACCAATCCATGTTGTGCTGGTAGCTACAGTACCCAAAGTATTCCTCGATCTTGGTCTTAAGTATACGAGCCCCATCAGTGATGAATACTAAGTGGTGAGACAGTAGATGGTTCTTGAGTAAGAACGCCACAAGGCTTTTCATGCCCTCATCAACACTTGGGCCGGTGAGACAAAATCTGTGCTCATGTGCCCAATCTACGGTGATTACTGTCGTCTGAACCATAGGTAACTTCTCAGCATAGCTGGCCGTACACTTTGCAGCAAAAGCGACACGCCTGTTTTGTCGCGCTTTTACACGCTGTTTAGCGAACTTCTTTTCCTTGCGACGGGCATGTGAACTAATTGGCCGCGAGGCTTTGGAAACACGTCTCTTTTTAGGGCCATAAACCCTAGTAGGAGTTTGTTTATGGACACCCACCTCGTCGATACGAATTGTTACATCAGTCTCTGGGGAGCACTCTAAGGTTTCGTTAAAGGCTAGGCTTTTGACTTTGGGGGGACAAGCAGGGTTGCGATCAGCACCGGCATTGGACGCATAGAGTTCTTCTTGCTTGTGGTTGAAATCTCTCACGACCATCGCAAGTTTGGTATAGTTCATATGGGCTGGCTTTTCGCCTATGTGTAATTCCTTCTTTGTCGCCTCTACATCAACAGGCTTACCTGATTCTGTAGGGAGCTGTTATAAATTAAATTTTGGTGCACTGATAAAACAGAGCAACAGCCATAAGAGAGCGGTTTTAGACTACCTCAGAAAGGTGCATTTTAAGCCGCTGGTTAATTTATAACAGCTCCCTGTAAAGCCATGCTCAGCGAATATTTGCTTGCGCTGGGCATCTTGCTCTGCACGGATCTGATCGCCTTTTGCGTCAAATAGGTCATGCAGGGTAGCTGGCGCAATATGGACTTTTTGCCTGCATATTGTGCTAATTTCTTGTGAGCTCTTGTTGAAGGAAAGGCCATGGGTCTGCTGTTGTAAGCAAAGAGCAACCAACTCACGTGAGCGTATCGTCGTATGTGGGTTGGTGTGGATATCTTTCGAGATCAGAATAGGGAGCTTACGAACTTCGCCATTAATGCTTTGAGCACAAACATATGCTTTTCGGTACCCCTCAGGGATATGAGCTGAGTCCAAGGAAGTATCAGGGAAGTGGCTAGATGCAATCGTGGAGAGGATAGAGTCCAGAATCGTATTTACATCTTGATCGCAGTAATCCCAGTTGGTGACAACTTGATCTAAGGAGTTGAAGAGAGGGACATGGTCAGAAGTAGTAGGAATGCTCTGATCGGTGGTAAGAGGAATAGAAACGATCTGACAGCCAAGCTGAGTATTGATCTCATCAAAATGTTGTTGCTTGGCAACATCTTGGCTCTTGTCGTTGTCAGAGATCATTAAAGCTATGGATATGGTTTGCATTTTTTGAAACGCCTCCTCTCATGATCATCCTTTAAATCAAAATAGTCAATTACCTGCTGCACATGGTGTCATTCCATACAGCAGGAAAAGATGAGGAGCACTATAAGCCCGAGCAAGTTGGGCTAATAGATGCTTCTTTTATCACCGTTCCTGTTACTCACTTACCTAAGCACCTCTATGCAGCTGTTAAGGCCGGACATGTAGAAGAAATCGAAAGTCTATGGCCGCGTAGCGTGAGCTGTCAGAAAAACTTGGACGCGCGCTGGGCTAAAAAACGTAATGAGCGTTTTTTCGGCTTTAAGCTGCACACTCTCTCCGATTTTACGACCAAAATGATACTCGCTGATATCTTTACTCCCGCTAACGAACATGATGTGACTAAACTGATAGCATTAAGCCAGTTAGCGCCGGAGCCAATGTTTAAGCTCTACGCCGACTCAGGTTATTGTGGGGATAGCTATGAAGAGGCCTTGTCTCAGCAGGGTTTTAATGCTGTATTCATCAAGAGAGCTTATGGAAAACACTCTTTGACGATTGAGGATGTAGCTGAAAACAACAAGCGCTCTCATATGCGTGTTCGTGTTGAGCACGCATATGCTGCAATGAAGCACAATCTGTCCTTTAAGCCTACCTCCAAGTCTACGACCTGTATTCAAGGAGAGTGTGATTTGGCCGTAATGGCGTATAACGCAAGGCGGTATCAAGCCATTAAGGATGACAGAACCGTAGTTCCTAAGACCTATAAGGGCGAAACAAATAAAGCTGTATTAGTGTCGGGTCAGTTAGAGGTGGCTAAGGCTGCAAAAGCAGGGTATTTTCCTCTAACTCCTCCAAGCCCTATTTGTTCTGTCCAAATTGGTGCATTGGTTAATTTATAACAGCTCCCTTTTGTCTTTTGTGGCCAGTATCTATGCAAGTTGGTGCTGTGTTGTGGTCATTTCCTCTGAGGCAAAGATGCAGGGGGAATGGTGCATGGTAGCGTGGAATCTGGCTGTCAATATTGCTTTGTAAGACGGGTGAGGTCTTGGATCCTTTTGGCTTTACGGCTAACAGTCTGTCCATTGTTATCCAGTGATATTGCCCATAAATGGCGTAAATAAGCCAAAGTAGGGGCGTTTTAGGGGCTGGATTGTGAGGACAGGATGCCTGTTTGCTGAGGGCGGTTTTGTTTTGTGGCTAGGTTTACGGACAATTTTTGCAAAGTTGCATGGAATTGGATGTCTGTGCCACCTGTGAAGCCAGAAAAATATGCACAAAAGCTCAAATTTAGTACTTTGAGCAAAAACGCTTTTGCACTGGTGGACAAGTGAGGTGATTTTTTGGCAAAAGAGGCTTTTGTAAGCGCATTTTGTGAGTCTGTTTTGTGTTAGAATGCGGCGGTTTTTCTTATGATGGTCTTTATGCCATATAAAAACAGAGAAAGACAGGCGGTCTTACAGTACTGGTTTACAGGCACTGGGGACTTTGGACTAAAGGTTTAGCAGCGCGGAGGTTAACGGTGCGCAACGATACCGAGCTATCGGCAAAGGCTGATGCCTATGGGCGTCAGGTCAGTCCTTACTTCAACATAGCCGATAAGGAAGCCAAATATAAGGCAGATAAGCTCTTTAAGCGTTTGCGTCGTAAGGTCGGTCATGCCATTGGTGACTACGGTATGATTGAGCCCAATGATCGAATTATGGTCTGCATTTCCGGTGGTAAAGACTCCTATGCCATGCTGGATCTGCTGCTCTCGATTAAGCGCTCGGCTCCTATTCCTTTTACGCTCATTCCCGTCCATATTGACCCAGGTTTTCCTGGTACCCCAGAGGGTATGGTCAAGCGGCACTTAGATCGTGTTGGTCTTGATTACTTTATCCTGCAACGCCCTGTCTACGAGATCGCTAAGGCCAAGGTGGGGCCAGAGCAGCGCTTGTGCTCCATTTGCTCGCGTATGCGTCGTGGTTTCCTCTATACAGCAGCACGAGAGATCGGAGCTAACAAGCTGGCTTTAGGTCATCATCGTGATGATATTCTGGCGACCTTTTTCTTAAATCTGTTTTATTCCGGCATCATGAAGACCATGCCACCAATCCTGCGCACTGACACCGATGATTTAACGGTGATCCGTCCTCTGGCCTATTGTCGCGAGAGTGATCTCACGACCTTAGCCAAGCTCAAGCAGTATGAGCTGTTACCAAAGGGATTGTGTGGTTACGGAGAGAACGAAGAGCGTGCAGCCATGCTAAAGATGATCCGCAAGTGGGAAAAGGAGCAACCAAAGCGTCCTGACATTATCTTTAAGGCACTCAAGAACGTAGTGCCATCGCACTTGCTCGATCGCAATCTCTTCGATTTCAGCAAGATCTCTGACGGCCCAAAGGTTAAGTAGGTCTTGCGCCCAGAGGCCACAGGCCACAGGTCTCTGGCCCTTCGGCTTAAGCTTAAGTTCTTGGCTTGAGCCAAGAATTATTTTGGGGAAGCGGTTTTCATATAGGCATGCCGCTTCACCAGCACCAAGCCTGCACTCTTCACCCTCTATGGTGTCTATATACCGTCAGATTAAGGACGTCAAAGAGGTGGCAAGGTGCGCTGGGTTAACAATATCTAGCTTTTGCACCAAAAGTGTTACTACACTTTGCTCCAGATGGCTTTGCTATGCGGCTATGCGGCTTATTTGCTAGCCAAAGCTGGCGAGTAACAAAATTTGTTGTGCATTATGTGCGTAAAAGTTGGCCCAATATAGGCTTCAGCAAAATTAAGGAAATTTGAGGCTGCGAAGCCCCGTGGACAGTGTGTAATTTAGGATCTGTCTGTCCTAACGCTGAGCAGCAGAAGTGAGTGTGGATTCTTAGACATGAGGAACAAGCCAGCACTTGCTTCTAGTCAAACAATCTTTGAGGTGATCTCCTGTGTTCAAGGCATTCTTCGATCTTAGTACCAAAGCGAAGCTGTTGAGCTGTTTCATTGTGGTGATTGTGCTCAATGCAGTTGTAACGCTGACCGCTATTATCTCTATTTACAATGTCCAATCCGTAGCCGTTGATATCGAGAGTCTGTCCGATGTTTCAATGAAACGCACGCTGAGATTCCAGCACACGATTATTGCGACTGATACTTTGTTCTTGTCAGGACTCAATGATCAAGATAATTCGGTTCCTTTCCAAAGCTTACGCGCCCAGGCTCCAACAGCTGTGCAAAACATGAACAATATTGTGAAGGAATTGACTCCTGAGTCGATCAATCCTCATGTGGCAGAGATGATTCCTGAGTATCGCGATACAGTCTTGCAGATCCGTGCCGATGTGCAGAAATTCCTGCAAGCTGTAGAAGCTCTGCGTCCAAGAATCACTCAGGCCATTGATGGAGAGACTAGTATCGAAGAGGCCCTGGAGCTCTATCTGATTGAGGTGCACACTCATGCTATGAGAGCGATTGGAGACTGCTCGAAAGTGGTGAGTCTGCAAGCTCAGTACAGCACTATGATGGCTAAGGAAAGCGCTGATCCAACTGCTGTATACATGTCATCTGCTTTGGCTGTGTTCTCGATTGTATTTGCCTTATTCTGCGCTGTTACTCTGTCCAACTACATGAGCCGCAGCTTAGGCAAGCAGGTGGATTGCTTACGTGCTCTGTCTCAAGGTGACTTCAGCAAGGTCTTAAAGACTAATACCAAGGATGAGTTTGGTGAGTGTGGCCGTATGCTGGAGACGATGCGCTCTTCCATTAATGGCGTTTTAACCACCGTTAATTCTGCCTGTGATCGTCTGCAGGGTGAAATGACCAACCTGCACCAACTCTCGCAAGAGATCTCTACTTCCTCTGCTGATGTGCAAACTCAGTCTGTAGCAGTGGCCGCTGCATCAGATGAGATGGTGTCTACTACTTCGGATATTGCTCGTAACTGTGAGACTGCCGCTGCTGGTGCTAACGAGTGCCAAGACATGACTGCCAACAGCGTGACCCAAGTGCAGAGCACGGTCGAAAATATTCGTCAGCAAGCTGAGCAGACTAAGGACAATGCCGCCAAGGTTGAGACCTTAGCTCAGCAGACCAATAAGATCGGTTCTATTGTGAGCACCATTGATGAGATCGCCGCTCAAACCAATCTGCTGGCTTTAAATGCTGCTATTGAGGCTGCTCGTGCTGGTGAAGCAGGTCGTGGCTTTGCTGTGGTTGCTGATGAAGTGCGTGCCTTAGCTAGCCGTACTACTGACTCGACCAAAGAGATCTCCGACATGATTAAGACCGTGCAATCAGAGGCTAAGGTTGCCACTGATGCTATTGCTTCTTCGGTGAGCGAGATGGATGCAATCGCAGAGGCTGCTCATAACATCATGACTATTCTGGATGATGTGAGCTCGCGTGTGACTAATGTGACCGGTCAGATCACGCAGATTGCTACAGCCGCTGAAGAGCAGACCACTGCAACTTCTGAGATCTCTAACAATATGCAGAAGGTAAGTGGTGCCACCACTAATATGAGCAATGATGCTCAGAACCAGATTGATGCTATGGGACAGGCTAACGACGAGCTGCAAAAGCTGCGTAAGGCTTTGAGGTTCTTTAAGAACGCTAATGCTTAGTTCCTGTTTTCCTGCAAAGATTTAGAGTTCACCGCTGCGCCGTGTGCAAAGTCGTTTCTGCTCACACGGCGCGCATGGCAGTTTCAGCCGCATAGATGGCGGCTGCTAGCCAGATGCCAACATGGCAGCGCTGCGCAGTCTGTGCTTCACACAGAGCGATGCAGGTGCAGTGTCGAGCGGTCGATTCTTTGCCCCATCTCTTGGCCTGCCACGCGGTGCACGTCTCTCATCTTTTCCTTCTTTCTTTTCCTCTTCGATCCTATCTATTTCCCTTTTCTCTTGCCACTTTTCTTTACGACTTGTGCCTCCTTTGGCTGCCAGTCATAGACGGCCTAGAAGATAGTTAAGTTGTTGCGGTGGTACTAATAGGGTGTGGGGTGCGCTAAAATCAGGGCTTACAGCTCAATAGAGCTGAGTGAGTTCTTGGTTGTTTTCTAAGGTTTGGACTTGAGGTGCCCCCATGAGCGAAAGCGGAGATCTGCTATCCACTCTCAATGCTGAGCAGCAAGAAGCTGTGATGCAGACTGAGGGCTATATTTGCCTGCACGCCGGTGCTGGTACGGGCAAAACTCGCACCTTAACCCATCGTTATGCCTATTTGATTCGTGATTTTGGCATTGCGCCACGCGCAGTTTGGGCTGTTACCTTTACCAACAAAGCAGCCAATGAAATGAGCGCTCGCGTGCGTCAGCTGTGTGGCGATCTGGTGGGCAATCCTTTTATCACTACTTTCCACGGTTTCTGCGCCCGTTTCTTACGCGAAGAGATCGCGGTCTTAGGCTGGCCTGCTACCTTCGTCATTAACGATGTTGATGACGTAAAGGCCATGCTGCGCACCATCCTCAAAACCCTCAAGATCGATGGTCGCGATCTGACCTTACCTCAAGCTTGGGCAGCTATCGACACTATTAAGTCCAACAGCGACTATGTCCAAGACCTGATCGCTGCTGACAGTAGTGCTTTGTTGGATCGAAGCGAAGCTGCAGCTGAGATCAGTTCCCGTGTGTTTTGGCGCTATCTCTTTAGCCAGCGCACCACGTTTACCTTAGACTTTGATGACCTCATTCTCTTTACTCTCTATATCTTGCGGCGCTACCCAGAGGTTTTAGCGCGTTGGCAAAAGCGCTTTGATTACATCCTCGTGGATGAATTCCAAGATATCGACAAATACCAATATGAGCTGGTGGAGCTTTTAGCCGCTGAGCAGGGCAATCTCTTTGTGGTGGGCGATCCTGATCAGACCATTTACTCCTTTCGTGGGGCACGGGTGGAGTTCTTTAACGACTTTGTTGCCAATCACAGCGAACAAGGTAATGAGGCTCAGCGTCTGTTCTTAACCAAGAATTACCGCTCGACTGATCCGATCCTAAAGGCTGCTTACCATGTGATCAGCCACAATCTTGATGAGGCCCGCCGTCCTTTGCAGGCGATGCGTACCGATATCGGCCCTGCAGATATGATTACCGTGCCAGATCCACGCTTTAGACGCAAACGTGATGCTGCACAAGTGCGAGCCGCCATTACAGCTCAGTCTTACTATCATGATGCCCCTGTGTCCGCGCCGAGCTCAAGTACTGTGCCTGTGGGCACCGTAGGCGGCACTGTGAGCGCCGCCACAAGCACCACCTTTGGTGGGGCCACGGGCCCATCGGGCAGTATGGCACTGTCAGGGGCTGGCCAAGCATGGTCTGGCCAGACGGGGGCGGGCGCTGCCACCTTAAATGCGACCACTGCTGCACAGCAAGCGGTAGCGAATTTAGATGCAGAGGCAGCTGCAGCTCTGGCAGCTGGGGCTGATATGCGCCCTGTGGTGCTACATACCGGCTCCATTTATCAGGAGGCAGAGCTCGTCACTGACTGCATTATGCGCTTGCAACAGCAAGTTCATGGTTCGATTGCGGTGTTATATCGTGCCAACCACCAAGCGGCTATCTTAGAGACTGAGCTCAACAAGGCAGGGATCCGCTATGTGGTGAGCGGAGATGTGCGCTTCTTTGATCGTAAAGAGATCCGTGATGTTTTGGCTTATATCCGCCTGCGCCTTAACCTAGACGATGATATGGCTTTCCGCCGTGTGATCAATGTGCCACCACGACGTTTTGGCGCAAAGCGTATTGAGCACTTGGAGGCCTTAGCTAAACAAGAGCGCTGTTCGCTTTTTGCCGCTTTGCAGCGCCATCGTGATGATAGCTTTTTGTTCCAGCGCACCACTGTGGGTGACTTTGTGGATCTCATGAGCTCGCTGCATGCCACCCCTTTGCAGGATCCGCTGTACGATCTGGAGCTATTGCTCAATGGTTCTGGCTACGAAGAGTTTGTTAAAAGCAGTGGTGAGAGTGAGCGCTTAGAGAACATTGCTACGCTAAAGAATCAGTTAGCCTTTTTCCTGCAAAGCCAAGACGATAGCGTTAATTTGGCCGATTTCCTCAATAATATTGTGCTCATTAACGGCGATGAAGAGCGTAATGCCTCCGCTGGTGCGGTGCGTCTTATGACCATTCACAATGCAAAGGGCTTAGAGTTTGATTATGTCTTTGTGTTAGGCCTCAATGAGGGCGTCTTCCCAACCAAAAAGGCCATTAATGAGCAAAGCGTAGCCGAAGAGCGTCGTCTCATGTACGTGGCTATGACCCGTGCGCAGAAGCAGCTGTTTTTGAGTGAAGCTGGTGGCATTACCAATGGTGCTAGTAACGACAGTGCAGGCAAGCAAAAGCAGGCACGAGTACCGTCTCGTTTTCTCTTTGAGCTGGAGGAGGGGGATTATCTCGAAGTCGGCACCTGTGCTCTCAGTGGCCAGAGCTTAGCGCAGATCAAAGCCCAGCAGCAGCGTTTGCAGTGTGACATTGCCGAGCTGCTAGCCCAGATGCAAGAAAGTGGCGGTAGGGCGCTGCTCAACGAGAATGTCTTTGCAGGCTCTGATTTAGACAAAGACAAAGAGTCAGGTCAAAAGTCCAGTAAATGGCAGGTGGGGGATCGGGTTTTTCACAAGATCTTAGGTGCGGGCACAGTACGCGAGCTACATGAGGATTTGGGCGAGATCGTAGTGCATTTCGACAAGCTCAAGCGGGAGCGTACCTTAGCGCTGCATGTGCAGCTGGAGCAGTGCACCACTCCGGCCCCAAATGCGACCTCCGCGTCGCTTAGTGCCCCAGATCCAATGGCCAAGGCGGCGATTGCAGCCGCCAATGCAGCAGTACCGGTACCAGCACCGCAACCAGCGGCTGCACCGCAGCCTGCGGCCGCGATAGCGCAGCCAGCTGGCTCACAAGCCACAACTGCCTCGCAACCAGCGGGGCAACAGGCAGATGCGCCTTTGAGCTGGTTGCAGCGGAAGATCCTCGGCTCTAGGCACGGTATGGACGATGTGGGAAGAAAATAGCATGAGTTTGTGGATCTAGCTTTTGGCCCCAGAGCTTAGCGCCTAAGTAGGTGCCAACAATGGCTCCGATCAGACCGGCTAAGAGTGCAGGCACAATGGCATGGCACGATAACAGTGAGATCTTAAAAATCATGCAAATGGTATAGGTGCTGAGTGAGGCCACAATACTAAAGAGCACGCCGCTTGGGTTAAATTTAGGCCAAAACAAGCCTAATAGCACTGGCCATAAAAAAGAGCTCTCTAAACCACCAAAGGCAAAGAGGTTGACCCAGACCACGATATCAGGTGGATAGATGGCTAAAGCAATGGCGATCACACCCATGAGCAAGGTTGAGCCTTTAATAATGATCTTCTCGTGGTAGCTGAGGTCAATGCGGGTGGCCTCTTGGACTAAGCTGCTGTCGTCTGCTTTAGCAGCGCCAGCTGCGGCTGGAGCCGCAGGCGCAGCAGGGGCGCGGCTGTGGTCGCGCTGTAAGGCCTTGAGCAGGTCACGGATCACGGCACTGGCGGCGGCAATTAACAGCGAGCTGACGGTGCTCATGGTAGCGGCCAATGGGCCTAAAATGGTTAGACCAGCAACCAGCGGGTGCATCTTAGTAGCAATCAAAGTAGGAATAATGGCATCGGTGCCACCCTTTGGCAGTTCAGTGATCACCGCACGGGCCAACACTCCCAACATGGTCATGCCAATCATTAAAGCGCCACATACTACAGTGGCGATGATCATGGACTTATGGAGCTCATGGCTGGACTTATAAGTCATGCAGCGCACCAGCGATTGTGGCAATCCCATGGTGGCAAAGCCTACTAAGATCCACGTGGAAAATAAGAGGCTGAGAGGCAGAGCGCCACCGGCATCGAACTCGAGATTGCGGCTAACGCCGGTATTGGAGTCGATATTGATGGCAGCAATAGTGTCCATAACCTGCGTCAGGCCACCGCCTTCATTTAAGATCACATAGCCTAAGAGCACCATGCCTGTCAGCATTAAGATTGCGCAGATGGTGTCAGTGATGGCTACAGCGCGGAAGCCGCCAGAGGAGTAGAGGACGGTGACGAGGGCAAAGGTCACAAGACCAAAGCTGTAGTCGATCCCCGTCAGGCCAGCAAAGATCTGAGCTCCACCGATAAATTGGCCCACAATCATGGCAAGGAAGAAGACGATCAGCATGATGGCTAAGAGCAAAGAGATCACTTTGGAGTGAAAGCGCTCATATAAAAGATCAATGACCGTCAGGCTGTCCAAGCGATGGGTCAAAATGGTCATGCGCTTGGCTAAAACTCCAAGGATCAAGAAAGCCGTAATGATCTGAGGGGCGGCAAACACTACCCAGCCTAAACCTAAGTTCCAAGCGACACCAGGGCCAGAGATAAAAGAAGAGACCGAACCGTAGGTGGCCACTAAGGTCATAGCGAGGACGATACCACCTAGGTTTTGCGAGCCTAAGAAGTACTCTTTTTTAAAGTGCAGTGCACGATTGGCCCGATAGGAATAGACGTAACCCACAAGAAGCAGGACGACAAAAAAGATGGCAATAGGTACCAGCGGTAAGATCTGCTGCATGGCTAAGACTCCTGCTTAGAAGAAGCTGAAGCTACAGCTTGTGCTTGCGCTGTGGCGGTCGTGTCGTTATTGAAGTCTGTAGCAGCCGAGGAGGCTTTGTCAGTGGCGTCAGCATCCTTGGCGTATCGTGGTAGGTGCAAAGGCATGTCCTTGAGGAAGCACTTTACTAAGACCACGACTACTACCACCGAGAGGACATATCCACCAAGGCAGCTTAAGACAAACCACAGTGGCATGTGCCAGAAGCTGACACTGCTCTCGTGAGTCAGATAAATTGCTAGCCAAAATACTAAGGTGATGAGGAGGGCAGCAAGTAGGGTGTAAAGGGCCTCGGCATCCAGCTGTTTAAACATAGCCGCATAGCGCGCCTGATCAAGAGACCCTGCATCTGTTGCAGGGCTGGTGTGCTGTGGCTGCAGGTTTGGGGATTGCGCCAGCTTATGCTGAGGTGATGACACCATTAGATCCTCCTTTGGGGACGGAGTGAAACAAGCTTGGGGTGAGCGCACGTTGTTAACGCACGGCGTTAACGCACAATGTGAGCTGCTCCCAAATTTGCGCCCATAATAGCACTAAGGCTTAAGAATGCCGCGAAAACAGGCCATAGCCCCGCGATTACGCTTTATTGCTGCCTTATGGTGCAGACTAATTTGTGTTTGTAAGGAAAGAAGTGTTGTTTGTGGCCAAATGGGGCTTAGCAAGCATTTGAGGGTAGTGGTGAAAAGGGATGGGAGTTGCGTCTTGGACGCTGCTGGCGGGCAGCCTATTGGCTGCCTTTTTTTGGCAACCAATAGAGCTTGAGTTGCGGTGCAGTGACTTGCACTGCGGAGCAGACAGCACAGAGGCTGTGTTGTGTTGTGCTGTGCTATGCGCCTTTGACCTCGGCAGCGGCCTCGGCTGGCTTGGTGCAGGTGGCAATGGTCTTCAGATTGAGACCCAATAATCCCAGAGTCCACAGGCAGAGCTCTGTATGGTCGTGGTGGGCTCTCAGGGCTTCCTTGCTCTCAGCACTGTCTAAAATAGCCAAGAAATCAGGCAGATAAGGAATATTGCAGTGGGTCATAGCAATCAGCTGATTGTGACGCTGTTGCAACTTGTGCAGCATGCCCAGCAGCTCGTGCAGCTCTTGGTGCAGAGCGTAAGGGCAAGTGGCAAATTGCTCTTTAGCGATTAGCGTGCTGAGACCATGGGTAGCATGGTTGACCGTAGCAATCAGATCCTTTAAGCGCTGTTGGGCATGGTGTTGCTCTGCCAGTACTAAGCCTAAGACAAAGATGGCACCGTGCATCAGGTTCTCATTGAGGTAGATGTTATGCCCAGTTGGCGATTGCAGAGGCAGACAGCCGCTATAGAGAGCACGCCATGATTCAGTTTGGGCTTCGGTATAGCAGCGCTGTTGCTCTGGCAGATCAAAGCTGTAGGTAAAATCCTCAAAGTCGAAGTGATCGGGGTAGAGCTGGCACAGCAGGCTACGACCATCGATCTCCATACCAGCACGACGGGACTCGCCGTCGTAGAAACGGGTCAGAGTAAATGGACGCACTTGAGGTTGCCAATTGATACGGGTGTTTAAGTACACACGCATTCTGGCCATTAAGTGGCGGATGGTGCCCTTAATTTCTTGCCATTGAGCGATAGGACGCAGGACATTTGTTACCTCAATAGTACCCAGCTTTTGCAGTACATGGCGCTGGAGAGCTAGCTCATCTACCGTGTATTGTGGGCTGATCAAGCTCTTGCGCAGATTACGCTGAGCTTCGCTCATTCTAAAGTAGCTTTCACCAGCAAGGCAGTGCTCGACATCAGCACGAATACGCTCCACCTCTTGGGCATATGTTTCCTGAGGTAAAGACATATAGAGCCAATACAGAGGAGAAGTGCCCTTGTGAGGCGTATCGAGGATCAGGTTGAGGTTAAAGATGTCCTTGAGGACACAATGGCCATTTTTGTTGTAGAGCGCAGCTAAGTTGAACTCTTGTTCGTAAGCACCTAAGCGACTCCACACGCGTTGTAAGTTCAGGCTTGGTGGAGCCGAAAAGTCAGGCAATGGAGCTACGGCGGTGGCGCTGACATCCACAGGGGCATCGCTGTCGCTATCAGGCACACTGTTGTCTTGCAGTGGTAGTGGCCATGCGGCAGTGAGGTAGTTTGGATCGAATTTAGAGGCAGTACCGGCACGTAGTAATTGTGACAGTAAGGTTGGCTGTAAGACCCAGCTTAAAGCAAAGTCCGAAGGAATAGCGGCGGTGAAATCGACGCCGGTGTGGGCTAGCTTATGGAGCTGGATGCTAAAGAGATCTTGGTGATTTGGTGGAATAGTGAGCTCATAAGATGGGCACAGTTCCACTTGCTGACGCTTAATGCCGATCTCTTCTAAGGCTAAGAACACAGCTGCGTCTAATTGCTCTTCCAGCTCGAGGGTTTGGGCATAAGCCTCGGCACTGAGATCTTGCATGGTGAGGTTATCACCAAAGCGCAGATATGGGTGTGGCATGGCCTCTAAGGTAACAGTGGTAACAAAGTAGCCTTCGGAGGTGAGCACAAAGATAGTAGGGATGAAATAGAGAGCCGGATCGTCACTGCGAACTTCACAAGAGGCAGCATCGCTGTTAGTGCCTACACGTGGTGAGTTGGCAGAGCCCGAGGCTTCAAGCTCAGGATTATTGGCGGCACTGGCTGCAGCGCTGGTACGTGGGGCAACCGCACCTGGTGTGACGCCAGGCGCAAAAGCTACAGGAGCTTGCAAGAGGGTAACAGCCGCAATGTAGCTGGTGTCCTCAGGGAAAGATGCGATCAGCTTGCGGTTGAAGTCGGTACGGACATTGGCTGTGCCTAAGTGGAAGATACTACGCAGACAGCTGTTTGGTGACAGCAACATGGCCTCAGGAGGCATGCTTTGCATCTGCTGAGTGTAGATATCATCAGGGCGGAAGCGCGAGTCTAAAGACAAGCCACCAATAATGGTCTGCAAGCCCACATAGGAATAACCAGTAAAGATCTGAGGCAGCAGCTTGGCTACTTTGGAGCTGGCACTTAAACCGTTAAAGGCATTGAGCGGTGGCACTAACTCATGTAAGGAGCTTTGCCCTTGCTGTGCTTGCAATTGTTGTTGCGTGTTGACGACCGTGCGATGAAGCGTCCAAACTTTTTCTAAAGCTTGCTGTTCATCAGCAGGAAGCAGGGCCAAGAGCTCATGCAGAGCCTCTGGCAGCTGCGTAGAGGCTTCCTCTAGCACACGTGGTGAGTTAGGCATATTAACCTCAATGCAAGTCCAAAAATCCGAATCTGATCCCCAATCCATCGAGCTTGAGCTCAAGCGCATTATTGCTGATATGTCGCTTTCAGCAGAGCTCAGTCTAGAGCCCTGATCTTATCACAAAGACAAGTCTCGCATCTTGCTGAACTGTCAGCACTCCGTGCAGGGCACAGTACCCTATTCAGGGCTCAGTACCCCATGCAGGGTACTGCACCTCGTGCAATGCCCTGCACGTGGCACACAAGCTGTGCGCGTAGCGTACAAGGCTATGGCGCGTGCTGCGCGCTGCGTGCTGCGCATGCGGGGCGCAAGAGCTTAGTTTTGTGTGGATTGAGGATAGAGCTCATCCTGCATGAATTTGATGATGTCTTGGCCAATGTCTGGGTGGCGCATAGCCATTTGGATAAAGGTCTTAGCGTAGCCCAGCTTATTGCCGCAATCGTGGCTGCAGCCGACGATGTTATAGGCGTTAACGCTCTCAATGTGCATTAACAGGTCAATGGTATCTGTGAGCTGGAACTCACCACCCGCACCTAATGGAGTGCGCTTAAACAAAGGCCAGATCTCAGCTGGCAGCACGTAACGGCCTACTACTGCATAGTCCGATGGGGCTTCCATCACTGGTGGCTTTTCCACAATAGAGCGGATTGGGGCACTCTCACCTGGTTGCAGCTGTTTGCCCGAGATATCCACAATACCGTAAGAGATCACATTCTCGTGAGGTACGCGCTCGACCATGATCTGAGAAGTGCCAGTTTCTTCAAAGATCTTGACCATGGCGGCGAGGTTTTCGCTTTGCAGGTCGGAGCGATGGTTGTCGATGATCATGTCAGGCAACAACACGGCAAAAGGATTCTTTCCCACGATTGGATAGGCACACATAATGGCGTGTGCTAAGCCTTTGGCCTCGCCTTGACGCACGTGCATGATGGTGACGTCTTTAGGGATAATGTTTTGTACTTCAGAGAGTAATTGGCGCTTAACACGCTTTTCTAAGGTAGCCTCAAGCTCAAAGGAAGTATCAAAGTGGTTTTCGATTGCGTTCTTTGAGGAGTGTGTTACCAGCACAATGTTTTTGATACCGGCGGCAACAGCTTCGTTGACCACAAATTGGATCAGAGGGCGATCCACCAGCGGTAGCATTTCCTTAGGAATAGCCTTGGTGGCAGGGAGTAAACGCGTACCTAAACCTGCGACGGGGATAATGGCATATTTGATGTTGCCGTAGTTCATATCTGGCATAGACAAGTCTCCTCATGACGTAATGATGTGGCGCAAAACGCAGACGGCGGCAGCACCAAAAGTCTCAACGCAAAGCAAAAACAATAGCAGTGAATGCTGTGGCCTCGGCCGTACAAAAACAAGACAGACGCAAAGTAATGCAAGGAAAAAAGAAAACCAGCCTGAAACGATCCTGCTCCTAGCTGCAATGTACTGAGGCCTAACTATCCTGAGACTTTCTGAGCTTGCATTATTAAGCGAGTAAAGCTCATGCAATGCGGCTACAAGCTGACAAGCCGAGCTGAGTCCAGCTTTGGGCGTATAGCTTAGGCTTAAGTCACCACTAGCTACTTAGGCGGCGCTCTTTGTAGAACAAAGGCAAGACAGAAAAATGCAGGATGAGAGGCAAAGAGAGGATCTGGGCCGGTTGTTGGCTATACGTGTAGTCAACATTAGAAAGTTAAGATCTAAAGCGGGGAAAAGCAATAACTGTTGCTACTTTTTGACACTGTTACCGGTAACATGTTACAGCTACTGATGGAAAATGAGGGGCAATTGGTACCAAGAGCATGTGGCTGTTGGGGTGTGTCAGCGCAAGCTGTACCGCTAAAGCGCAAGCAGCAGCATTAGAGCTGCTGCTGGGGCTATGCGGGGCGCGCGGTATTGCGGCTGTGCGCTGCTCTTATTGCTGATCTTTGGCCTTGAGTTTGTCTTGCTCGATCTGGGTAAAGGCTTCACGTGCCTCTGGATAACGCCACCACAGGTACATGATGGTGCCCATGGCAAACACAAAGTTTAAGATGGCATTGCCAAAGGTCTTATAGTCCACCCACAAGGAATCGGCGCTCTTTTCGTCGATGCCAAAGAGCATTGGCAGGTAGAAAGCGATAATGACATTGAGACCTGCTGCCACTACGAAGTAGCACATAAAGCTGGAGGCCAGCTTGGCCCAGATGTGATCAGGTAAAGGGATCTCCTTACCAAAAAGGTAAGAGAAAGGATTACGCCGCAGCACAAACTGGCAGACAAAGAGGGCCAAGGCGAGGATCAGATTAACGACGGTAACTTTCCACTTAATGATCACGGGATCGTTAAGCAGGATAGTAGGAATACCAAAGAGCAGCACTGCTACGGTTAAAAACACTTGCAGGCGTGAAGTCTTATGCCACAGGATGTATTGCAGGATAAAGGATAGAACACAGCAAGCGATAATGACTCCGGTGGCCAGCACTAGATCTGATGAGAGTCGGTAAGAGATAAAGAAAGCAATAGCAGGGGCAAAATCAAGGATCTTGGCGAGCATAGGCAATAAAGAAAGCAGGAAAAAGTCCGAGAGGACGTCCAAGTGGACGAGGGGTCGTGCATTAGGCAGTAGTCAGTAGGGTATGGCATGGGTACTGCCCAAACCTGCTGAGGCTAAACATAGCACTTCCCAAGGAAACAGGCCTATTTTAGCGCAGAAATCTTAGGGTGCAGTGAGATTGGGGCAAAAAGCAGGGCTGGGCTAAGTCAAGCCTAGCTGTGTTGCGCAGCGCTGCGCTGCACTGCGCTGCGTAGGCTTTTAGGCTAAAGAGCATGGGGTGTTGGAGTCGCGCGTGATGCTGCTCTGGGAAAAGCACAACTTGCAGGTCATGAGCCTGTGTGTTTGGGGCACTGAGGCAGAACAGAACTATCTGCTATCTGCTATTTGTTGCGTGATTTCAGAGCAAAGCTGATGCAAAGCAGAATGGTGTATAGACCGGCAAAGGTGCCAATCGAGTAGGTGATATTGTCGGTGAGATAGTGCACGCCCACCATTGCCACGAGGGCGACACCAAAAAAGAACTTTTCCATGATCATTAGCTCTCAAGCCGAGATGAATGCGAAATATGCCCCAATTATCGCAGAAATATGAGGGCTAAAACAGTCATGTGAGATCATTCTTGGGGCATAGATCCCCAGATAGAGAACAGAGATTGATTTGTTTTTGTGCAAGATACAGCATTTTTGAGCTATGTCAGTGCGTTTGCGCTTTTCCGTTCTCATGGCACACGCTATAATCCTAGCTATAACCAAATATGGTAAAAATTGGGAAAACTCACTTGCGCAAAATTGCGCTGACGATGACAGGGGTACTAGCTGATTTGAGAGCTGGTGTTAGCTGCTCCTTTTGGGGTCTGCAAAATCACTTTTGTTTTCGTAACCTTTAAGCGTTTGGGTATATTGAGTTTGATCGTAATTGGATGCGTGGCTGCTGATAAAGCGGCATGAGAGCTAAGTGATTTTTGAGGTATGCAAAAGGTACAGATTGCACCTGAGCACAAATTGCAGGATCAGGAGAAAGATAAACATCAAGTGGCTGCTGCTTCAGTAGCTGCTGGGACAACTGTGCCTCAACAACCTCAAACTCTGATGCAAGACGATGGAGCTCATAACGCCAACCCAACTACAGGTGCTACAGACCAAGGTATAGTGCCAAAGGCCCTCATGTCTGTAACAGATCCAGATAAATCCTGCCATACCCCATGGTCGCACCAAGAGCGGTTACGTATCATGCTGTCTCAAGCTCGTGAGCGTGAGCAGCAACAACAAGCTCTAATGGATCAGGTGGAGCAAGAAGAGGCCGAGAAGCAGAACCGCTACAGTTTTGAGCAGCGGCAGCAGACCATGCACCAAGAGTGGCAATCTAATGTAGATACGGCTACTGCTATTGATACGGCTACAGCACATGCTTCGTACCCAGATAGTCCTGATCTCAGCTTTTCTGTGGACTCAGGTAACACCGGTATTGAGGTCACAGGTGATACCACTGCTGTTGACGATGCCAGTGATACAAGCGCAGATCTGTCCTCAGGAGAAGATGCCTTAGGGGCTTTATTAGCAGGACTGGGAAATAGTGTTGCTGTAAGAGCAATCACTAGTCCAGATGAGGCTGATGCCCTTGGTGGTAGTGCTGCTGAAGGCGTTGAAGCCGTTGAGGATGCCAGCGCTGATGGCCTGATTGTGGATCATGCCTCTGGGGATTTAAATGCGGAAGCAAAGCAGGCTGATGAGATGTCTGCTGCTGATAGCTCGGCTCAAGAGGCAGGAGAGGTAGAGGTTGGTGCAGGTGCTGGTGCAAGCTTAGGTTCTGAGCAAAGCGCAGGCGGGAGAGCTGACAGTGAGGGGCAGCTCAATAATGACTTTAATGCTGATCTTGATCCTGCCCAAGCTGAGGCTAAAGCCGAGCAAAGAGCACGTTTAGCGCAAAATCAGTTCAGTGCTGATCTTTCAGATTTTAATCATGCTGTAGCTAAGACCCTTTGCTCTCTACCTGCACATGCCTTTAAGTATGATGGCCCAGTGCCTCAAGGCGTATCGCCTTATGACCCTGAGCAAGTCATGACCTTATTGCAAGAGCAAGAGGCCGCTGAAGCCCTCAATGACATGTATGGTTCTGACTCTGATGAGATTGTAGAGGAGACCATAAGCCCTGAGGCTTCGGTGCAAAGAGCACTGGATGTGCTCGAACCGTCACAGGTGACTCTCAATGTGGTGAGTAGTCGCTATGGCTATGAAGCACCATTTAAAGACGACAAGCCTAGTGCTGCCGCTCAATCTGCCGCTGCCTTTTTGGCCGCTGAGGGCGTTGCTCTGCCTAAAGCATCTCAAACGGGATCAGCCTCTAGGACAGCTGGCAAGTCTGATCCTTATGCGCAGCATACATCACAGCATGAGGCAGGAGCGGGCGCTGTAACAGCAGCGGGCTCGGCAGTGGCGTCAGCTACGACAGCTGCTGCTGTGGCCGCACCGACCGCAAAAGACACTGCGCACAACCCTTTTCACTACCGTGGTGGCTATATGCCGTGCTATTTCGTGTACGACTATGGCACGGATCGCTTTTTATTGGACGAGGGTAGCTGTCGTCTTTTAGGTATTACCTATACCAGTGATTGGATCCCTGAGTCTTTCATCAAATCACAGCTCGAATTTCAGGATGAAGAAGATGGTCTCTTTGCTGTGCTCTTTGGCCGTGATCACGGCGATCAGGTCTTTCTTCCTGTGCGGATCAAGCAAGGTGTGCATCAAGGTGAGCACCTCTACATGACGGCCTCGGTAGTCCAGCGTGATGATACCGGTATTGGTCTGGTGCTCTCTGGATATTTCTCGCAGCTGCGCGCCCCTTTCTGGGCTAGTGTCGCCAAGATCAAGCACAACTCTTCATCTTTTGACATCGACATGAGTCAAGGGCGCATGCACTATGGCTATGCCTATGCTGAGCTTTTAGGTTTAAGTGATAACAATGAGTTACCACAGACACTAGAGGACTTTGAGCGTGATTTAGTGCATCCCGAGGATCTCTTACTGTTTAAGCGCCAGCATGAAGTGTGTCAGCATCCACATACTGGTGATTATTTTGAGTGTGTATATCGTCTCAAGCACACTGGTGGTTATTACATCTGGTGTATTGATCGGGCTTTAGTGGTAGAGCGTGATCGCGAGGCTAAAGCGTTACGTATTATTGGTACTACCACCAATATCGATGTGGTGCGCTCCAACTTTGAGCGTCTCAAGCGCTCTATTTACCAAGATCCATTGACCGGACTGCACAACCGTCTCTACCTCAACACGCGCTACAAGTACTTTACGCTGGAGGAAAGCCAGCCGCTGACTTTAGTGTATGTGGATATCTCTGGCCTTAAGGTCGTTAACGATTACTTGGGACATGCGCATGGCGATGACTTAGTGCGCTTAGCCGCTCACGTATTGCGTGATGAGATCTACTTAGATCATGAGGTGGTGCGTTTTTCGGGTGATGAGTTTTTACTGATCTTCCCAAATTGCAGTACTGAGCAGTGCCAGTCCTTTATTGATAAGTTTGCAGCTGATTTAGAGCGCGCTAATTTAAACCAAGAGTACCCACTGCCAGTGTACTTTGGTTTTGGTATTGCTACTTTAAATGAGATCCCTGATGGTGATACCTTCTTGCGTTGTGAGGCTCGTGCCGATATGCGCTTGCAGGTTTACAAGTCACAGCACCGTGATCGTATTTACCGTCATTTACGGGCTTATATCGAAGAGATCACGGGGCAAAAGGTCGATTTTAACGATAACCGCACCTTAGATTATATTGAGCGCCAAGCTCACAATGATGCTGAGCCGGAGAAGGCTGATAAGGGCAATACGCTATCAAGCAATGACAGCAATAAGGCTGCTGAGGTTGAGTCTACTGCCAAGGCAGCTAAGGCCACTGCTACAACCAAGGGTAATGGCAAGGCCAAGATCAAGAGCAAGGAGCAAGATGCGCTCACGGCGGCCCTGCATGCAAAGCATATAGCTCATCGTAAGGCTGCGGTACGTGCTGCTTTAGCTACACCTACAGTAACGATCCCACAACATAGCGCGATGCGTCATAGTAGTGGCAACACTACTGATCTCACGCAGGTTAACCTCGAGCTTAAAGGTATTTTGGATACGGTGCTCGGAGATGAAGATCGTAACCTAGCAGTGGTGCAGAATACTGGTTATACCCCTGAGCCTAATTTCAAGGGGAACAGTGATACCTATGTGCCACGTGCAGTAGCGGTGACTTCGTCGGTCTTTGTTACTTCTTTGTGTGCTGCAGCTTTACGGCAGCAGGGTGGATCTGGGGCTAAAGTGCCTGAATGGATTAGCTCCATGGAGACTAATTTCTCGGCACTGCACCCTCTGGGATCTTTGGAGGAAGAAGAGCTCTTTAGAACCATGGAACTGGCTTTTAAAGAGGGCTTGCATTCTCCTTTGGCTGATTTCGGCATGATGCAGCAAGGCGATCTGTCGTGTCCGTATTCTTCGGCCTATCGTCCGCTCAAGTCTATGCCGTCGATCGGCAAGATCCGCATGCGTCAGACGCAAAGTACTCCAAGTACTCCACCTCTGGAGGTCGAAGGACAGCTCTTACCAATTGCCCCTTGTATCCAAAAAGAGCATGACTTGGTACCACTGTCAGATCTGGATGAGCGCGTGCTGGCAGCTGAGGTGGCGTATGCACAAAACCCTACCATCATTGCTGAGGACTTAAATTCCACGCGTATTTTGGAGGGCTTAGTCGGCTTCAATTCTCTTGTGGCTGATCCTGTGCTGTACGGTGGAGATATGGCTGCCAATCATGAGCAGAGTCAGCAGCAGCCAGAGCATCCAGCTCCGCCAGAGCTGTCAGAAAAACAGCAGCCAGAGCAACCTGAGCAGCCAGAGCCAATTCCGCTGATGCAGGCTGAGCCTGCTACCTCTATGCCTCCGCATAGCGAGTGGCCTATTGGGCAATCTGTGCAGCAGACTTTTATTATCTCCACGCGAGCCAATATGGCCTATCGCTCTGCTATTGAGGCTCTATTGGCCTATCGTAAGGGTACAGAGCGCGGTCATACCAGTGAAGCTGCACAGGAGGTGGAGCATTTAGCTGCTTTAGTTATGGCCCAGCGCGGAGCTCGACATTCTGAGCGTGAGGCTCTATTGCGGGCGACCTTTGCCTCGTGGGTAATGGAAACCAAGAGATTGCAGCCTCAAGGCGAGCAAAATGCTAATGCTGCGCTGCAAGTGCTTGGCTTAGAGCGTGAAATGCAAGGCAGTGGCTTAACCTATCTTGAGCGCAACAACGCTGATGAATCCGTCTTAAGCTCGGTGTGTGCAGTCACTAATATGGCCTATGATGCAGATCTGGCCTTAGAGCGTGCCCGTAATCAGCTGTACGTGGTGCAAGGACAGCTCAGTGATTACACGAGCGATAGCTCTACCTTTAAGCGTGTTAAGGCGCAACGTGT
This sequence comes from Candidatus Anaerobiospirillum pullistercoris, assembly GCA_019114785.1. Lineage (GTDB taxonomy): Bacteria > Pseudomonadota > Gammaproteobacteria > Enterobacterales > Succinivibrionaceae > Anaerobiospirillum > Anaerobiospirillum pullistercoris. The sequence goes on from DXEV01000070.1 coordinate 24,914, forward strand.
GTTCAGCCCAAGAGACAACTATCAGATTGAGGATATCTCAGCTGGACACAATAAGATCACCTTGTTGGGATATGATGAGCGTCATCTTAATGAACTGCGTTTAAACGGGGAGCTGGTCTTTACCACTAATATGCAAGATGCCAAAGCGGCAGATACAGCGGCAGCCGTCAGTCGTAGGAAGAAAGGGCGTCATTTTGAGGAGCAGGCATGAGAGCTGATGAGTTAAGACCCCAAGCCGATCTGGCTGCTTCGACCAAAGTTCCTGAACTGGCAATGGGTACTTGGATCTACGATGGTCAGGAGCGGCTCTTTTTGTTGGATGCTGTGAGTTTCGAGTTCTTTGGTTTTGCCGCCGATGCCCAGCAAGGCCTTGATCAAGACCAATACCAAGAGCACAGAAGCGGTAGTGAATGGCTCCGTGAGGATGCTGTACTGTCGCGTCTGTCATGGAAAAATAAAGAGCGCTTCTATCGGGTAATGCATTCACGCGAGACCGGCAATATCATTTTTGAAGACGTGGAAATGGTATCAGGCCCTTATCAGGGTGAGAGCTTTGTGATCCAAGGCTCGGTGCTATCGCGTTTTCCTGATGGACGTGTGCGCTATGCCACCGGTAGCTTAAGCTCTATCTTTAGCTCCTATGCCGATTTCTTAAGCCATGAAATAGCTGGAGATAGCTTCTTTTCTTTTGACCCGTGCACCAACGAGCTGCGTTTTTCTGATTCCTATACTTACTTTTTGGGGTATGAGGAAGATGAAATGCCACAGACGGTAGAAGAGCTCAGCTATCTGGTACACCCTGACGATCGTGAGATCTTGGATATAGAGCGTCATATCTTAAGCAGCCCTGATTATGGCGATAGCTTTGAGTTTTGTGTGCGCATGCGGCACAAGAACGGCCATTACATTTGGGCTGTTGGACGCGGCTTAGTCTTAAATCGTGATGAGAGAGGTCAGGCTCTACAGCTGATCGGCTCGTTCTCGGATATCAACTTGATTCAAGATAACTTCGAGAACATTAAGCAGCTGCTGTACACAGACACCCTCACTGGCTTAAAGAATCGCAGCTTCTTCCAGCATCATATGCCAATGTGGCAGGATCCAATGATGCGTCCGCTGTCTGTCATTTACGCTGATGTCACCGGACTAAAGATCACTAATGACGTCTTAGGCCATGCCGATGGTGACATCTTGCTGTTGACCGTGACCGAAGTCTTAACCACGGTGATCACCAGAAATTGTGACATCATGCGCTTGGCCGGAGATGAGTTTTTGGTGATTGTGCCACGTTGTAAGGCCGAGGAGATTGCTGAGATCGTGCAGAAGCTGCGTGCTTATGTGCAGCAACACAATGCCATCCCTGACATCATGCCGCTCTTTGTGGGCTTCGGTTGTGCCACTTTAGGTGAAGTGCCTCATGACACTTTAAATAGCTGTATTGAGCGCGCTGATGTGCGTATGCAGTGCTCCAAGGATGAACAGCGTCAGGCCAATTACACCCAGCTCAAGGCCTATTTGGAAAAACGTAAGGGCCGTCCAGTGTCCATGCGTGACGGGCGTCGTCTCTCCTACCTCTCCAATGCCGAGCGTGAGCAGCTCCGCAACTAGCGCTGCTGCCACTAATGTGGCGCTGCCAGTGTCGCACATCCGCGCCGCATAGCGCATTCGCGCAACGTAGCGCGTGCGCGCCACGCGCCTGCGTAGCAGGGCACGGCCCCGCGCAGGGCATGGCCCTGCGGCCCTGTGGCTACCTTGAGGGCAGAAACGCAACCTACTCAAAGGCCGAGGCTAAGGTATAGACTGCAAGGGCAATAAAGATCAGCGCAGCGCTGTAGTTTAGGCAGAGATTAAATTTGACGGACTTAAATTGCGCGGCTAAAGAACCAGAGAAGATAGCAACAGCACAGAAGACCACCACGGTGGCCAGCGCAAAGATCAGCCCTAAGAGTGCCATATAGCCCATAAGCTCCCAGCCTTTAATGCCCTCTGGTAGGAATTGGGGAAAGAATGAGAGGAAGAAGAGCTGCACCTTTGGGTTGGTGATGTTCATGATCACCCCACGGCGGATCAGGCGGTAAGGGGTGAGCTTAGCTTGCTCTTTGGAGGGCGTGGAGTTTAGGTCAATGTGAGCGACTGAGCGGGAATGTTTAATGGCCATAAAGGCTAAGTAGCCTAAATAGCAGGCACCTGCGATCTTGAGCAAGAGCATGAGAATAGGGACAGCTGTGATAAAGGCCGTGATCCCCACAATCATGCACATGGTTTGGATCACGATGCCAATAGAGAGCCCTACGATCACTAATATGCCCTTACGCACGCCATACAGGGCGCTCTGCGTCAGGACAAAGATATTGTCAGGCCCTGGGGCGGCCGCAAGGATCAGGGATGTTATGGAAAAAGATAACAGCACGCTAAGGCTCATACTTCCTCCGAAAGAATAGCAGCATTAGACGCAGGATATACTATCAGAGGAAGCAGGCAAAGGCTGAAGCACAGAGCTTTTGTGTTAATTTGGGGCAAGGCTAAACCTAAGTCTAAGGCTTAGCCTTTGGTTGAGGCTTAGCCCAAGGCTGGAGCAGTAGCCACTAGCTGCGAAAGCAGGGTCACGTGTCCTGCGTTGTCGTTTAAGGCAGGGACATAGGTGAACTTTTCACCACCTTTGCTTAAGAAGAGCTCTCTGAGCTTGATGTTAATGTCATAGAGGGTTTCCAGACAGTCCAAAGTAAAGGTTGGAGACAGCACAATCAGGTGCTGTACATGCTCCTTTAAGAGCTGCTCTACTGTGTCCTCAAGATAGGGCTGTAACCACGGCATTGGGCCCATCTTGCTCTGATAGGCCACCGAGCAATGCTCAGCTTTAAGATGCAAAGCTGCCATTAAAGCTGAGGTGGTGGCTTTACACTCGTCGACATAAGGCTCACCGTCTTTAATGTAGCTCTGTGGTAAACCATGGTAGGTGAGCACTATATGAGCATGATGCTGCTGTAAATAAGCGTTTAGATCCGTCTCGATCGTGAGATCTAGGCATTGGCGCAAA
>DXEV01000071.1 GCA_019114785.1 Candidatus Anaerobiospirillum pullistercoris
CCTTGGCTTTGGCCTCGGCTTCAGCTTTGGCGCGCTCTTGAGCAGCTTCAAATTCCTTACGGGTATCCTGAATAATGGTACGAGGAGCAGCTTCACCCTCAGTCTCTTCAGACTCTGCTTCGTCCTCAGCTGTTTCGGCTACCTGCTTTTTCTTATTCTTCTTTACTTTCTTTGGCTTAGCAGGGGCACCTGGAGTGATGTACTTAGGGCCATCGTCCTCATCATCCTCATCCTCGTCCTCATCATCAGATTCAGCGGTATCAGGCTCCTGCTTAGACTCAGTCTTTTCTGTAGCTGACTTTTGTTGCTTTAAGTGCGAAGCATAGGTGCCAGCATAGATCGGCTCCTCATCTTCTTCACTATCATCGGACTCAGCTTGGTCTTGCTCGGCAAGCGCACTCTCAGCTGACTCTTGCGCTGCCGCATCAGCCTCTGCCTCCTCTTTAGCCTTAGCTTCCTCTTCAGCTTTGGATTTAGCTTCCTCTTCAGCTTTGGCTTTAGCCTCCTCTTCGGCCTTGGCGGCTTTTTCCTTCTCGAGGCGCTCTAATTCAGCCTTTGCAGCCTCTTCACGGGCCTTCTTTTGGGCAGCAAGCTGTGCTGCAAAGACCTCAGGATCAACGCGCTGCACAATGGTGTGCACCTCACCGTCATCCTTTGGTTCAGCAGCTGGAGCCTCAGCCACACCTGCTACTGCTGCCACGGACTCCGATGCGCCGTCTTGAGTGACAGTGTTATCCGACTCTAGTGCAGTTGAGACAGCGTCAGTGGCACCGGCTTGCTCTTGAGTACCATCATTAAATGGGTAGAGCTTACGACCGACAAATTGCTCAGCATAAGTACCATAGCCATATGGGCTAACCTCAGCCTCATGCCGCGACTCTTGCGTGACCTCAGTATATTGTTTAACTGTAGCAGCCTCGCTGGCAGACTCGTCTAAACCTACCCCACTAGCAGCGTTAACAGCTAAAGCCGCCGATGTAGCTGGATCTAAAGCTACACTTGGAATGTCGTCTAAAGTGGCACCCTGCACTGGAGCCAATGGTGCATCCATTTCACCCTGCATGCTGTGCTCATTTACACCGGCAGAGTTGTCTCCACTCTGGGACAGATCCCCATATTGCTGTAATGCTTGCTGTGCTTGTGCATGGGCTTGCTGTGCTTGATAAGCTGCATATGGGCTATAAGGCTCAGGAGATTGTGGTTCTTGAGCGCCCTGCAGATGTGGCATTGATGGCATTGGAGCTACATCAGGTGATGGCACCTGTTCTAACTCATTACCATACATTGGTTCTGCTACAGCTTGTGAAGCATAGAGCTGGTTATTGGCAAATGGTGCCAGCGATGGATCTGCGGCCATTTGGGCTTGTTGCTCTTGCAGTGCAGGCTCATATGCAGAGACGTCGTCTTGCTCGGTCTGAGCAGCTTGCTCAGCAAACGAAGTGTGCGCAGCTTGCTCTGAGCCCACCATCTCCTGAGACATGCCTGTTGGCACGTCCTCTGGGTATGGAGCATAAGGCTCATATGGCTGTTGCTCGGCTGCATTGAGGCCATCTAAGACTGCTTCATGCTCTAAATCACGTCTATGGTAAGGTTTGGCCTGATCCTCATATTGCTCCTGATGCTCAGCAGGTAAAGACACAGGATTACGTGGATCAATAGGTTGCAGAATAGAAGGATCACCACCGCCTAAGGCTGGGCCATTAGCACCGAAGCCTTCAGCTGCAATATTGGCAGCAGAGTTATCAGCTGCATACGCAGCGTCTGCGGCATAGGCGTTATCTGCCTCATAAACAGCACGTGGATCTCTGTTATCAGAGGTAGCTGTAGCCCCAACAAAAGCAGGCTCAGGAGCTAGAGCTCCGACCATACCTTGTTGTGCTTGGGCAAAGAAATCGTTGACAGGGCCATTGTTAGCCATAGGCTCTGCTACAGAAAGCTCTGGAGCAGCTGCGTTTGGTGCTTCCATAGAGCCCATAGCACCCATGGACTCAGATGGAGCCATGCCTTGCTCTTGCTCTGTAGCACTGGCAAGTGCAGGTGCTGCGGCTGCTACAGAGGCAGCGCCTGCTGCAGCGGTAGCTGCTGCGTCAGCGTCAGGTTGGCTCTTGGCTGCTTTAGTTGCTTTAGCAGACTTGGCTTTGTTCTGCTCTGATTTTGATGGTACGACCTTAAAGAAGCCTGCACCCACGCGCTCAAAGACGCGATTTGGGCTGCTACCTAACAGGAAAGTCAGACCGCTAAAAGCCAGAAAAGCAAAGATGAAAACACTGACCACATGAGGCAAAAACAGGTCACAGAACATGTTTAACATGTCGCCTAAAAGACCACCGGCACCAGTATTAATCAGATCGGAATAGCGCGAGAGGAGAGCTGCACCGCCTAAGAATAGGAAGTTAAAGCCAAGGATGCGCAGGCTGGTCTTATAAAAATCAATGTGCCAGATGTCTGTTGGTTTTAAGCACACAAAATAACCAACATAGACGATCATGGCTGCGAGCAAATAAGACAGCAGTCCAAAATACTCAAAGAGGAAATTACGCAATGGCGCATCTTGGTGATGGTAGGAGACGGTATCGACTTGACCTAAAATCAACTCCCCACTTAACTTTGGTTTGAGTCCGGTCTGAAAGTCGATCAATAAGTACATACAGCCAATGCACGCCAGAATACACGCAAAGAAAAGCACCATTCGTAAGGTGCTTTTATCTCCTGCGCTGCTGGCGCTACTTCTTGCTGCTGCCATAAAAACATCTCCTCTAAATGAAGAACATGGTCGGGTATGGCTAAACCACGAAATCCCATGCTCTAAAATCGAGTAGCTGCTGCTAGTTCTTCTAGCAGCCAGCTCTCACACCACCCGGCATACCGTTTTCGGTACCAAGGCGGTTTCTTATCACTACTGAACCTTATGATTCTGCTTTTGTTCAGTCGTTAACGCAA
>DXEV01000006.1 GCA_019114785.1 Candidatus Anaerobiospirillum pullistercoris
AGCAGTCAGAACTTGATTACTCATCTTTCATTCCTACAAAACAAGCCGTCAGATTATACCGTTTTCCTCCATCGATTTATATAGAGCCAACCATGATTGCCTTTCATGGTTTTATTCTAAGACATAATGATCTTGCTACCTGCCAAACATGGCTTTAAGATCCTTGGCGTTTAGGCAAACGCAGAAAAACAGGCAATTGCAGCCTAACTGGACAGGTAAATACCAGCAGGAGCTTGCTTTAGCGCATCATTGCACTCTCAGACATAGAGTGTCGTGAGCTACGGATTTCCTGAGCTCAGGTGACGTCTCGTGCGGGCCACATTGCCCTCGGTGCAGTGTCTTAGCAAGGATCAGTAGCATGGATCAGTAGCTTGAGATTGGCTGATAGCAAGGCTTCTGTGGCAGAAGCCATATGGCACCTGCTTTCTGCGCTATTACTTCTCTGATGGAATCTAAGGGCTGATCTTGCCCTACTCCCTACTTAATCCTTTGCTTTATCTTTGATCAGGAGACTCATCTTGAGCTCAACTTCTTTTAGCGTGCAGCCAGTGGACTTAGGTGCCAAGCTGCAAAAAGTTAACTTTGGCAGTGAGCGTTTTCAGCTCGAAGGCTATACCACCTATCACGACATCTTTGCCCCAAAAACCGCTTATAATCAAGGAAATAACAAAAAATCTGATTTGTCAAGTGGGGGGGGTATGATGATGTCAACGGTGATGGATTATCCGTCCTAAAGGACAACAGCCTCTGTGCTGCCCGCTTTGTCTATGCCTTGGAATACATGGGAAATGAGGCCGATCCTCAAAAGAACTTACTGGCTATCCTCACGGAGCTCTATCGCATATGCTGTGATGGTGCCTTAATTGAAATACGCTGCGCCAATCCACTGAGCGAGCAACGCATTGCAGATCCACTCAAACAGCGCTCTTTAAACGCCACGACTTGGGTCTTCTTTGACCGTCAGCAAAGACAAGAGCACAAAGATCCATTAACAGGATTATCTTGGGCTCAAGATGAGCGTATGGCTGTCGTGCTCGAGGCCTTAGAGCAATCTGCTATCAACTTTAAACTACTGCGTACCCAACTACACCTTGCACCAAGTTTTATGCAGCGCGTTAAGTCTGGAGCCTTTAAGAGTCAGCAGGAGGTGCAAAATGCCATTAACGCCTATCCTCAAGTTGTGACTGCAACCACGTTCTATTTAGTTTGCGTGAAGGACGAGAGTCACTCCTTTGCTGTGGCCAATATGCCACCTTGTGCTCCTTTTGCCATGCGCGTTTACAGCAACCAAACCGAAGATATCTATATCTCTCAATCTATTAACCAAACCGGCGCATGGGAACCAAACGAGTCTCACATTGCCCTGACCGTTTTGCAGCAAATGCTGGCCTCGGCTCGCTACCAACAAGGCTTAAAAGTGGCCAATATCGGCGCTAATATCGGTTGGTACTGTCTGCTTGTAGGAAAGCTCTCTCCAAAAATCACTATCGATGCCTTTGAGCCAACACCAAAGACACTAGAGATCCTCACGCAAAATCTCAAGATCAACGCTCTTAACGAGCAAGTGACTCTGTATCCTTGCGCTATCTCCGATAGCGTCGGACAAAGTGATCTCTTCATTAACGAGCACAACGCTGGTGGCAATGCACTGCAGTTCACAGAAAGCGATCATGACTTTGATCGCTCGCATAAGGTCACTATTACCACCGAAACCTTAGACCGTCTCTATGCTGAGCGCGCTCCAGAGGAATGGCCTGATTTCATCATCATCGATACCGAAGGCCATGAGCAAAAGGTATGGAACGGTGCGCAGAAGCTCTTTGCGGCCGGATGGCGTCCAGCAATCATGACGGAATTTGCGCCAACCTTACTGAAGCTGCGCGGTGAGTGTAACTACTACGTCGACTGGATCGAGAAGTACCACTATCAGGCCTACTGCATCACACGCACGCCAAACCAAGTGACCCTGATCCCTCAAACTGTGGCAGACTTAAACAGATTGTTTGATCAGCTCAAAGACAACACCCAAGGCCTGTATTCAGACTTGCTCTTTGTTCCTGACTATTTCCACTTCCAAGACGGAGTCTTTGTGATTGAGCCAAAGGCCTAGCATAGCCAGTGGGCACAGAGGCGTAAACAACTGTCGCCAGCTGCACGGCTCAGTCATGGCTTGTGCCTCAGCTAATACAGGCTCTATTGCTCTTTAGGAGCAAGAAAACAAAAAAGCCTAAGCTCAGCACGTTCTCTGGTCTTCTCTTGAGATCGGGAGTGCTCTTGCTTAGGCTTTTTTGTTGCTGTGTAATAGCCAGCCTTATGCTGTCTTGCGGATAGCTCATACAGACAGCTGACGTGAGTCACGCCATCACGCCATGCGGTACGCTCTGTATGCCAGCTCTGCGTACATGTGTACCAGCTTGCACCATGAGCATTAAAGCCATGGTCAATGCCACTGCGCCAAAGACAGTCACTAATTCCGAATTACTGAGGTGCGGGCCATCGCCTGTGATACTGGACAGGATCATGGAAGGGATCGCATAGTCCACCAGAATAGAGGAGATCTGTCCCAAATTCTGTGGGTTAATGATCCTTTTTTCGCACAATAACGCCTACCACAATCAGTAGGCCAAAGATCAACATTTGGTTGAGCACAGTACTTCTCCCGATTAACCCCCAAGCCTAAAAGCTTGTAGGGCTTAGCTCCACCCAAAGAAAGAGTCTATAACCAGCATGGATCTCACTACCATGCCTTGGTAGACCACTACCCCAAAGGCCATAAAGGCCTTTGCTCCCAAAAGAGTTATATTGCTTGTTCCGAGGCCCTATGGCGGGTCCTGCTGTTCAGGTCATAACTGCTGATGCCTTACCGGTCTCACCGTACCTGACCGCGCAAAACCTTGAGCTGTCTCATGTAAAAGAGATAAAGCGACTATTTCTCACTGCTATTGGTGCTGGCCGCTGATTAGAGTACAGTGTGGTTCAGCGTGCTAGCGTTAGCCTGCTGCCAAGGAAACACCAATGTCTTACTAGAGCAGCACTGACTGCAACAGTAGACAGGAACTGTACAGCCAGTGGTCATAGCAGCTGCCAGTGATCTCCGTAATGCTTTATCTCTAGATTAGGGCTGATCAGGCTTTTGAGCCATACCACCATCACGGCAAAATTAACCAAAATTACGGTTAGATTCGGTGCAAAGCACATCCCTGCGATTCTGATGATTTCGGGTGCGTTAAAATAAGGGGGTAATTCAGATCGCTTTTCCTACACCCAAAGCAGTGATCCCGCCGCTGCTTTCTCTGGTTGCTCTTTGCTGCACTTTTATGGAGCCTTCTTATGACTGACAATCTTGCTGTTGCTTCTCCGATAGATGATCTCAACACCATCCAATCGTATCTTGAGTACTTAGGCCCTCACTGTGCCTCTCAATTTCCGCAAAGACAGGCACAGTTGCAGCCTCAAGCAGCACTGGTAGATTTTTCACGTTTAGTGCAGCTAAAGCATCACCGCAGTCGTTTTGGCTTCTATGGGATCTTCTACAAGCCTCATGTCTATGGCCCGATCACTTATGGTCGCAGCCAATATGACTATGAGGCGGGCACCATTATGTTTATCGCGCTAGGTCAGATTGCTGGTATCGACGATAACAAGATCACTAAAAACCCCGAGGGGATGGCTTTACTGTTTAGCCCAGAATTTTTAGCAGGCAGCAAGTTAGCAGAGGAGATCAGCGATTACCATTTCTTTGCCTATAGCAGCAATGAGGCATTGCATATGAGCGATCGTGAGCGTGAGCTGATCTTGCGCTTAATGCAGGATTTTGGCACTGAGCTCGATACCAGCGGAGATGACTTTAGCCACGACATTCTCTTGGCTTTGCTGGAAACGATTCTGAAGCACTGCCAGCGCTTCTACGCACGTCAATTCCAAACCCGTCAGCCCCTTAACCATGACGTGCTTTCTCGTTTTGAGCGCTTAATGCAAAGCTACTTCAGCTCAGAGCAGCCGGAAATCCATGGCCTACCAACGGTGGCATGGTGCGCAGAGCAATTGCACTTTTCTGCCAACTACTTTGGCGATCTGATCAAGAACGAAACCGGCTTTTCTGTACGTGATTACATCCATAAGCAGGTGATCGCTCGCGCTAAAGAGCAGCTGATAGGCAGCAGCAAGAACATTAGCGAGATCGCCTTTGAGCTAGGACTGCAGTACCCACACCACCTGAGCCGACTCTTCAAGAAAGAAGTGGGCTGCACCCCACAGCAGTACCGCTCCCAGCACATTGCTTAGTCTACGGCTCTAGCACTACTCGGCCGTCAAGTATGATTGGGACTAGGCTAATGTAGCCAGCAGCCACGCGATTTTGAGGCTGCTCGATAACTAACGCTAATCCCTTTAGCTTCCAGCCCTATCAGCTGAATGCCCTTGTTCAGAGAACACAGGCGCTTGCAGTGCTTGGCTAGAGGCTATTGGTCACAATCATACGTGGGGGATAATTTCGATTGTGGATACGGTTATTACTGATGAGCTGACTAATAGGATGCTGCTCTACATCAAAAAAGCGCAGTGACATCTTCCGCTTCCTTTGATTAAAGGTCAAAAACTGCATTGGGCACCGTAAAACCGAAGCTAAACGCCAGCAAATAGCCTGATCCATTTGCATGATCGGATCATATCGCCAGCGAAGCAGCATTTCTCCACTAAAGCCGGAAGCAGCACATAGATCCGCCCACGACATGTTGCGATAGCACATTAAGAAGCTCAGGTTGTTGACCAAATTTGTGCTTCTCATTGGCTTACATGTCAACGAAATGGGCTTACCATTATTATTATTACGACTTACCACTATTTTCTCGTGATTGAGCATGTAAAAGTCATAATTCCTGCGATCTAAGAAGGTGGGGTGACAAAAGAAGATCTCGGTCAGGAACGGTAATAAGTGATCAGGGAACCATTGCTGGTTAAAGGGACTTTCCCAGTTCGCAATCATGCACTGCCGACAAAAGAGGATCAGACTCAGCTCGTGCTGCGAGATCCCTAAACGTTTGCGCAAAAACACGAAGTTGCTCTTGAGCTCGCTGAGATCCTTGGGCTTTCTGATCAGTCCTATTTCTTGGCCTTTATACGAGATCTTCTGACTGGTGCCACAGTAGTCCAGATACTGATAGCCTTCATGCAATAAGGCAAGAATGGCCGGAGATATAAAGCCGTAGAAATAGCGGTAAGGCTGAAAGCTTTGCATCTCTTGCTTAAAGAGGGGTTCTCTTTGCTCACAGTTAGCCTGATTGCAGGGTCTATTTTGCGCAAGCGCTGCAAGCCCAGAGGGCTCAGAAGTCTTAACTGCATGCTGCGTATCAGTGCTGCCAGCATTGCTACCAGCAGTGCTGCCAGCAAGGCTTGGTGTGCAAGTCGTATCAGAGCCCTCAGTAGCATTATCCTCTATCTTTGCTGGCCCCATGTAATCGTAGTCAAAGGCGTGCAGATAGCCAGCGCGATCAAGATCAATCCAAGCTTGTACACGAGACTCCATCTGACTGTCGGGCTGAGGTAAGTTCTTTTTCGCAAAGATCTTGTAGCGATCCCGCATGACGTTTTGCAGGCTAATGGTGTTTCCTAGCTGAGGTGATAGCTCCGGTAAAGGCTTAGCAAACGGCGTAAAGATCTTAAGGATCTCTTGCTGGTGCTGCTTAAATAAAGTGTGGCGTTCAAAGCGAGTCGTTAAGCTCTGACAAGTAGTATCAGTGACGATCGCTGAGCGTGGCTTAGAGGCATGAGGCTTTGCCACCGTAAGAGGCTTGTCAACTTCTAGGGTGGAAGCAAATACTGGTGCCGTGCGCGCTTGAGTTGCAGTGTTAACGGGTGTTGAAGAAAGTGCAGCTGACTGTACCGAAACAAGAGGCGAATTAGGTGCAGGCTGTGTGGCTGTCGCTGTTTTAGCTCGTGGTTCTAGTACTGATGGGGACTTTGAGGCAGTAGCAATTTTTTTAACATCAGGTAAGGAAGTGGCGGCGGCAACTGTACCGCTGGCGCTTGGTACAGCCGATCGCCCTGCTGTAGCACCTTTGGCCATTACTGTCTGAGACGAAACAGCAGATAATGCATGGCTCTCAGCTGACGCGGAATCAACAGCTGGGGTAGTCTTAGTTTTAGCTGCTGTAGCTTTGCCTACAGGCACAAACAGCTGAGGCTGTGCCTTAGATCTGGCGTTAGTCTTAAGACAGGCAAGAGACGCAAGGGGCAAAACTTGAGCCTTGGCTGAGATACAGTGGTGAGGAACTGGATTGTCCTTAGGCTCACATTGGAGCTCCGCAAAATACGTGTTTGGAGCATCAGGTGGTAGAGCCATTGGCTCCAAGGTGCTGGACGAATAACGTGTCAATGCTGCGCTATATGTAGATACACCAGTATCCGTGCGCACTGCCAAATCTTTGGGGGTAGTCATGGCAAAAACTCCTAAAAAGCCCAGTTGCCTATATTGGCTCTTAACTTGAGGACAGCTAAGAGCAATGTGTTTTACAAGGCTTATTTAGGATTTTATGGCAGTCTGCCATTTTGACCAAACTCGCACATCTTAACAAGCGGCTTCTCTTGTCCTAAGATCTAGAGGCTCCCTGCGGTGATCAACGGCAAGCGATCATTAGCGGGAGCAACCGCTAACCGCCTTGAGGAAGAAAAAATGAGCGAGCAGCTGCCACCAGAAATACAGGCCTTAATTAACCAGCATCATTCTGCTGTTAAGCAGGCGGAACAGACGCTAAAGAAGCTACCTCATGTGGCTCCAGAAACATTGCTGCACACCTTACGTGACTTGCTCTTAGAGCTGGAAAAGACAAAGAACTCTACGCCAGCTTCAGCAGCGCCCGCCCCTGCCCACCAAGCCTTTATGGCAGCTTATGAGGACGTCATGGGAGAGCTTGATCAGCTCAACTTCTGGGACGATCCTGAGTCGTGGGCAGAAAGCTACCCTGTGCTGCTTCGTCGCCTCAAGTTTGCATTGCAGAGTCTTGCAAGACCACAAGGCCTTGAGAAGTACTCCGCTATGTTCCAAGACTATTGCCGTGCTGGTGGTAAAGGACAACTCACTTATGAGCAAGCTTTAGAGGGCTTTGCTGCGTTAATGCAAACCAGCGTAGCGCAGTTGCCTGACGATGACGATACAGTGATCGCCTTAAGACAGCTGGAAGCGTTAAGACGTACTGCCAGCGAGCTCTTTGCTACGCTACCAACAACATCGGAGCAATATGCCAGCGCTAAAGCCTCCTTTGAGCGCCTCATGGAGGTATTAGCCTTTGAGGGGATTTTGGCTTTTCCGCATTATGACGACGAAGAAGATAGCGTCATGTTTTAGCTTTAGGCCTTAAGCCTGCGCATATCTCCCTTCTCTGAGCTTTTTAGAGCATCTCGAACAGCCTACATTTCTCCTTTGCTGTTCTTTTCCTATAGCTGGGGTTTTGGCCATCCTATTGCCCCAGCATGCCTTAGGTGACAATAGCCAGCGCCAGCACCACCACCATCACTAATATCGCTCTATCCCACTGCCCTATTCCTCTTGCTATAACAGCAACCTTACAGCAACTTTGCTCTGAATAAGCTGCATGCACAGGAAGACCGACGTCCGTCGTCAGTCCGATAGCGCTAAGCACAATCGACCCATTCCCATATTGCGCCCTCAGCAACCACGTGACTTTACCTTGTGATCGTTACCCCTGCTTTTCGCCCACAATAATGACTAATGCCTGCCACGCCTGCATAGCCCTAATTCAGTGACAAAAATTCATGGCCATAAAAATATTTTAGCCAAAAGCGGCCAAACACCTAGTATGACAGTAGAGCAAGTAATTAACTTCTATGGCAGCGCCCGCCCAAGCTTTGCCCACTTGGAAGGATACTGCCATTTTTCTGTGCTGAGCTCTGTCCCTAATTGAGGATTAAATCTGTCATGCAGATCGCAACGATTTGCCCGTGCTGTAAGCAGCTCGCAATCTCTCTACAAAGGATCAGCTCTAGTTCAGCATTACTTGCTCAGTCTTGTTCGGCCATTTTCCCAAATAGGCAGAGCATATTGCCCAAACAACGACTAAGTAAGGAGGCAGCGCTTGATCCTCTCTGCGCTGATTTTTTGTGAATAACAAACCTTTACCCGAGCCCGAAAACGAGGAGCTGCCTGAGCTGAGATTTCAGATCGAGTGCAAGCTCCCCTTAGATTCCGACCTGATCCATTTGATCCACGAGCGCATTGGCCCAGCACCTGAGATCTTGTTTTTGTTTGACACCGATCGTCTTTATTGCCTGTGTCGATATTGTGAGCAGGAAGGCTTTGAGTCACCTCAAGCCCAGAGCCGCTGTAAACAGCTTGGTGTATCTTGCCAAGAGGTGAAGCTGTTAACCCAATGGCTATTAGACCTAAACGATATTCTTTGGGACATTTGCTGGGCTAACCGCAAGCTCAACAATATCATTTGGGCCAACACCGCAGTAGCGCCAAGCTCGTTTGTTCCACCTGCAGCTGAGCCATAAGCCACAGGCTTATTTTGCTCAGCGCCCGCCCCTTTTCTGTTTCAGTTGTTGCTGCTCTCGTTATGGTGAGCAGCGTCTTTCCTTCATCTACACCCTCCCAACGTCTTCTCTGTAGTTGGCTTTTACCAACATGGCCCATAATGACCCATATGGGATCCAAAAGGGACATCAGGAGCACAGACTTCTCTCCTTTGGATGAAAAGTACTACTAAAGAGTCCCCTCGCGATAAAAGCTGTGATAGTGCAGCTTACCTAAGCCTAATGCTTGGAGTTTGCCTGAGTCATTAAGGCGTTTTATAGCCTGCTCCAAGCACATACGGTCATACAGTACAAAGTCTAAGTACAGATAGCTGGTGCCTAGGGCATAACCGATCAGCTGAGCCACAGGCAAAACAGCATCAGTATCAACCATCACTGTCTTGGACACTGAATGTGCTTGGGCTTGTGCTTGCTCGGAGCCAATAAGAGCTAGCTCTGCACGCAGAACTTGCTGTAGCTGCTGTAAGCGCTGGAGCACATCTAACGAGAAGTCAGGTACAGATATACTGAGATTTTGTCCATCAGGGCGATCTGTACTGAGATGCACTGCACTTAGCTCTTTGTCTACTGACGCAAGATCATGCTCCGAACGTGGTGAGCACCGTACTCTGTGCAGCTCGAGGCTCTTTTCTGGCTCTAAACATGGGGCTAAGTCTTTACTCTCGATACTGTTAAGCTCTGTAGTATCAGCTGCGCACTGAGCTGCACCTGCACCTGCTCTTGGTAAAGGTGGTAAAGGAGGTAAAGATGGTAAAGGGTGCACCTGACAGTACACAAAGCCTGCAGTGACACCCAAGCATTCTAAGGCTTTCATCTCGAGGGTCAGAGGACGTGCATGGTGCAAACGTCTAATACGAGCCTTATAGTATTCCTCTACCAGAGCACGGCAGTTGGTGCAGCCTAAGAAGACATCCGTGCGCAAAGGGAAGTTACCGTCATAGGAACTAAGCGGCCTCTTGCTTAAGCGCTCACGGTAACTGTAGATATAGGTACGCTCACGCCAGCGCTTTAAAGAGTAGTCTTGTTGCAGGGAGCTATCTACCATGAGGGCTTGCAGTTGTCCTAGCGATAGACACAGCGGTTGCTGTAAGGACAAATGCTTAAGCTGTGAGCATGGCTGCCAAGGTAGCTGTGGGCAGAGCTTTTTGAGCGCAGATACCGCTGCATTGGTGTAAATTTCAGTACATTGAGCACCTTTAGATGTCCCTCTATCTGCTGCTGATGCTACTGAAGCCTCTGAGGACACTGAAGCTACCGGTGCTGTTGCAGACATACGTATGCTTTGGGCTTTATTTGGCTCTGGTGGCGCATAGTATTGGATCCCATATAGACCTCGGGTCTGCGTTCTAAAATCACTTTCATCTAGGCAAACTTGTACCGACGCTAAGGCATAGCGGACAAAGCCTAGACCTAGCGTTAGACATAGTTGCGTGCGCACGAGGTTTTGCGCATAGCTGTCGGGTATAGCAGTTTCACTAGAGCGGCCACGGGCTTCACGTGCTGCGTGTTGTTGCCAGAGCTCAGCTATATGAGGCGCATAGACTACTGCATCAAACTGAGAACCCCAGCGTACTAAGTTTTCATAACTGCTGAGACGACGCTTGCTCTTACTTGATATGTTTTGCTGATACCACTGCCATAACTTTAGGCCACCTTGGTCTAATAAGGCACTGCCTTGGATAGGGTCAGTACCCACGTGAGGGCAGACTTGTCCCTGTCCCTGTGCCTGCTCCTGCTTAAGTACAGCACTGCTGTTACTGCTAGACACCTCATGCTGTTCATCTCTTGGGTGCGCAGCTGATGAGTAAGACGAAGCACCAT
This sequence comes from Candidatus Anaerobiospirillum pullistercoris, assembly GCA_019114785.1. Taxonomy (GTDB): domain Bacteria; phylum Pseudomonadota; class Gammaproteobacteria; order Enterobacterales; family Succinivibrionaceae; genus Anaerobiospirillum; species Anaerobiospirillum pullistercoris. Next base: position 10,372 of record DXEV01000006.1, read on the forward strand.
GAGATCCAAGCTCCAAACTATTCTCCAGAGCCTGTGAAGAGGCATATTTACCTTCTGCACTGTTAGAGCTACTAGCACCGAGAGTGGCACTCTTACCATAAGCTGCACTACCTACTCCCTCCCAGAGCTGTAAAAGCTTCATAGGAGCTGGTGGTGGATCAGGGTAAGAGTAAGAGAAGCTACGACGTGGTAAGAGCAATAGCACCAGCTCACCACAGAGCTGGCTATTGTCCTGAATCCAAGATGAGTCTCCAGTGCGCGTGCTGCGCAGTAGAGCTGTATCAACCTGATCCCACAAAGGATTCTGAGCGCCTTGTGCTGCCACCAGAGCATCCTCAGCATAGTAGACTGATGTACTGTATGCTTGCGCGCTTAAGAACTCTGGATCCTGATGCTGACACTGACGCTGATGCTGCGAACCTTGCTCCGCTAAGGAAAGACCTTTTAGGCCATTTACTCTGGTGCGGTCGGAACTGCTAATGTTAGTTGGGTTCGTTGGGGTCTCTGCTTTTTCCGTCACATGGTGGTCAGACCCAAAGTCGCTTTCGGGCTCACAACGCCACATAAAGAATAGATCTAGCCCCCACTGCTGCCAATAAGGGTTTAAGTTGATCAGTTGCTGATAAACCTCTAAGAGAGATAAGGGATCTTGCGGTAAAAGACTGAGAGCACATCTTACTTGTACCCAAGTATTACTCTGGTCATGGCAACCATGGGTGCTATCAGCGCTATCAGCGACAGGTGCTGCTGTACCCACGGAACCAAATAGCAGCGAGCAACTAGACTGCTCATTGGTCTTTATAAGACTTGGCTTAGCGGTAACAGCTAAGTCCTGAAATAGCTGACCTGTTTTTAACTCTGCAACTGGTTTTGGCATAGCAGACACACTGAGAGGCGAGGCCGTAAAACGAACCACTTGCAGATCCCAGCGCCAGCGCTCTTCTTTTGTTGGTACTGGTGCAGGTGTAGCCGAAGTAACTACCGTAGATCTTTGCTCTGTGTCTCTATGCGGAGTTAGTAAGAACCGTAAAGCCGCATAGCGCTCGTTAGTGCTTAAGGCTGTCATTCCCCCAAGCGCTGCCAACTTTTGTGCCCAGAGGTACAGGCGCTGTCTAAAGCTAGACGGTGCCACTCCATTCTCAGCTTCTAAATGCTCTAGTACACCAAGACCGAAGTCCTGTACTGTTACCACCCTACTCTGCTGAGAGCCATCGTGTACAACGCCCTGATTTGAGTCAGAGCCGTTTGTTTTTGCTATAGCAGCAGTAAGCGCAGTAATAGTGCTAGCGCTAACGCTAGTGCCGAGGCCAGTGCTATTTCTAGCTTCAGCGTCAGGCAGAGCCATGGCCGTTTCTTTTGTCGCTACAGCTGCTTCATTACCGGCTTTACCAGCGCCCGCCCCTGAGCTTTGTGCATATGGAGAAGACTCTGTAAAAAAGCCATAGTCACTACTGCCGCTTAAAAGGCCATTAGTGCTAGAGGTTGGTATAGGCTGCAGTCTGTTGGCATTTTGCGGATCTGCTACATGTGCTTTACTAGTAGCACCAGTAGCATTGAGAGCACTGCTAGCTGTACCCTGCTCATCAAGACAGACCTGTTCCCCCAGCATAGCGAGGTGCGGTTTAACAGGCAGTGCGGTGATCTCAGGATGCTTGGACGACTCTGGCAGTGATTCGTGTTGCGCTGCGGTAATACTCAGAGATAAGTCATAAGCACTGTCTATCGAGTAGGTATGGCCACTGTTGTCTATTGGGGTAACTTGCTTTGCACTAGCGTCAGTTTCCTCTAAGACTGCTTTGACGGCCACAGTAGAGTGCTCATTAGAGGCAGCGGATATGGCATTAGCTAACACCTTTTGTCCTGCATAGTCCTCTAGAGCTCGTACTACAGAGAATAAGAGCTCGTAAGAGCTACTGATAACAGCGCATAGCTGCTGGCTAGTAACAGGGATATTACTACTCCCTAGCTCCTGTCTTAGGCCTTTACCTAAGGCTTGCCACTGCTGCTGATATAAAGCACTAAGCTGTAAAGCTATCTCTACCGGTGACAGAGCTGCCGAGGAACGGGAGTGGTGGTTGGGGCGGGCGCTGTTACTTGCGTTATAACCTTTAGACAGAGGTCTAGCATTAGTGCTAAGGCTAGCACTAGCGTTAGTGCTGGCGTTAGCGTAGCTTGGCACCATTGGCACCAGAGGCAAAGACACCAACTCTACACCCCATTGCTGTACAGCTAGAGCATTTAACTCTTGTAAAAACCAGCGATTAAGCAAAACATCGCTACGGCCTCCGTTTTTAAGACGGGACTGGTGTAAATAGCTGAATAAGCCCTCGGTACTGAGATCTTGGCGCTGATACAGCTCTAAGGCTTTATGGCGATAGTAAGCAGCATGAGGCTGTGCAGTAAGCGTTGCTAGGATGGCCAATAAGGCACAGGCCCTAAAGCTCTGTTGGTCATGACCTACAGCCAGCTGCACGTAGTGCATAAGCTGTTTTTCCCACTGGATGTTACGCGCAGGAGAGCTCAGCAGCGCTGCGCAGCCCCAGTCACTGTATGCAGTCGCGTGTGTTGCCCCTTTGGCTACGCAGTTGTCATTGTCTAGGCTCTCAGCCTGTACGCTAGCTCTGCTAGCAGTGTTAGCAGGGCTAGCACTAGCGCTATCCATGCCTGTACTGCCAGCATTTAAGCCGGTACTAGCTGTGGCTGCTTTAACCGTATCTGTTGGTGCTGAGAGTACGGAATGACTCAGCATCTGCACATAGGCGGCTGCTGCTTCTAAAAACAAAGGGCCGTTATGGTCAGTACTATGTACTTGACCCAACACAGGCACAAAAAGCTCCCAGAGCTGGCGACTTTTGCCTTGACCTTGTAGGCGTAACAGTAACACTACCAGCCACAGTGAGCGTAGAGGTAAGAGCAGCTCCACTAACCCTGCACTTAGACCTAAGGTCTGCTGACGATCTAAGGGGGACGTGTATGTATTTAGGTTTGTGGTTACAGCTTGTTCTACAGGAGACTGCGCGGCAGTAGGACTAAGAGTGTCTGTAGTGACTGCTACGGACGCTTGCAGTACTGGCTGCACTTGCGGTGCTTGTTGCACTTGCTGCGCAGCTCGCGCTAAAGCTACAGCACGGCCTCGAGGTGCTGCTTTTTTGCTCTTATGCTTTCTCAGACTTGGGACGGTACTCTTAGGTCGTGACAGAGTAGCTTGCTGTGGTGAAGCTGTTGTTTGCGCTGCACCTTGTGCTAACCACTTGCCTAAACGAGTCCGAGGCATAAGAGATCTCCTTAGGAGCAGAGGGGAAGGGGACAAAGACTAACCTGTTCTCAGACCTGTTCTCTGATCATAAGAGCAGGCAATGGGCAACTTAATGAGCTCAGGCTATTAGGCGGGATAGTTTAGCTGAAAAGAGATGTGGTTAATAGCACGAACCCCAGTCAGAAGGCTGGGGTTTTTGCTTTAGAGGGAGCAAGCTCTTGTGCTTGTAGCGGATCTCCTATTCCTCAGAGTCAGTAGACTTACTGGTCTTTGCGGTACGACGCGTGCGCGCGGTTACAGCCCCTTTAGCTTTAGCCTGTTGGTTTGCAGAGCTTGGATCTGTTGGAGGCTCAGGTGGTACACCAATTTTGGCCATATCCTCAAGAGAAAGCACAGCTTTAGTACGGGAATAACGGCGCTTTGGTGTAGTGGTCTCTGCCTCAGAAGAGTCAGCTGGCTCTTGGGGATCTGCTGATGCCTTTTTCTGGCGGGCAGCTGTAGCTTTAGCCAGAGAAGCAACGGTTTTTGACCGACTTGTGCTTGTGCTAGCACTAGCGCTAGTGTTCGCGCGTGCACGTGCACTTGAGCGTTTAGGCGAAGCAGGAGCATCGTCAGAGTCAGAAGCTGTATCTTTTTTGGTAGTACTGCGAGTGCGCTTGGCTGTAGTGGCTCGTTTCGTTTTAGTTGGTGCAGCCTCCTGCTCATCAGGAGCAGCTTGAGCCGTACTTGCCTCGTTTTCTAGATCAAGATCGTCTTCATCGTCCTCGTCATCCGGATCATAGTCCGGCTCTGGTGACTGCCCTGGCTTGGCTGAACTAAAGTAAGCGTCGAGATCTGCTAGGGTCTTAATTTGATGCTTAGCCAGCAGGGCTGCAAAATCCTGCTCTAAGTTATCTTTACCCCCTCCTTTACGCGCCATACATCTCCTCCCTGTTAACGCTGCTACCCTTAGGGGTTAAGGGCTACCTTGCTTGGCACCTGCAAGCGAAATTAGCATAGCATGTGCGTTTAGATGGGAAAGTGAGCATCAATCACACTTTGCAAAAATTGCCCTAGGACATAGAGCTAATACTTGCCCGTGATCGCAAAATTAACAAAGAAGAGCGCACAGGTGGCGACATAGCTCAAATGGCGACAGCTCCCCACTGTTCTCGGCCTAGTCTTTCTATGCCAAGTGAAGGCTAGGACTGAGCTAAGCTCAGTCTAAGCACATCATAGATGGGGGCTGTCAGGGGCGGGCGCTGCAACAGCGGCTGGTAGCCGCGCTGCGATTAACCGCTATGCGGTTACGAGCCTACATGTTTTGCAGGAAGCAATGCTGTACCTGCATTATCTTTTGGGCCTGCATGTACTTGGCTACGGCCTTATAGCCTTTAACTTGATCCCAGAAGATCAGGTCAATGTAGCTATTCTCACTACCGTAGGCATAACCGATCACGCTCACCGAATATGGCGCATGCTGCGAGATGTACTCCTCAAGGCCTTGGGCCAGCAAGAGCAGCTTTTGTGGCAGCAGCTTAAAGGTATCGCTGTCGCGCTCTGCTTCCAACTCAGCATCATTGCCATTTAACACCAGAGCTTGCGCTTTAATACCTAAAGCTTGCAGGTACTCGCTATTGCCCAGTGAGCCTGGGTAGAGCAGCTCCGAGCTCAGCTGACGGGATAAGGCATAGCAAGTACTTACACCACAGATCACATCAGAGCGATCCGCCACGTTAGCCATATCTGTTGCGCTTACATTAGCATTAGCGCCTGCGCTCAGGCCTTCGTTACTGCCACCCCATAAGTAGAAGCGCTGATGCCACTTAAAGTCTTCGTCAGAGCCATCGACAAAAGAGCGGTTCATAACGGCCAAAGACTCCGGAGCCTTGCTCTTGGCCTTATTCTTCTTTTTCTTGTTCTTGTTACCGCCCTTATTCTTATTGCCTTCGACAAAGGACATTAAGAGCTTACGGCCCTTAGAGTTGCTCATAGTCTCCACGATCTTATGCACATTGCATTGGATCGAGGAGGTGTAGGCTACAGGGTAGTACACATCATCCAATAACATGTCCTGTGGCTTGATGCAGCGCACCAGCTCTGGCCACTGATTAAGAGGCAGATAAACAAAGAAGTGTTTGGTATGGAACTGAGCCCAATTCTCCTGACGCTCGCCAACTCCACCGCCAAACTTACGAGCATTGTTAGCAGCGGTAGTGGCCTCCGTATTGATCCTTTGTTGCAGCTGGCGCTGAGCATGAGTTAAGCGCTTGAGATCGCGCTGGGCCGCTTGCTGCATGGTGTTAAAAGCGTCTTTATCTAAAGAAGCCTCTACTGTCAGGAAAGGCAGACTCATACTGCGGAAGGCAGCCCAAGCCTCAGGTAGCGAGATGTAATAGATCTCTTTTACAAAATAGAAGAAATAAGCTGGGCCCACTAAGGCTTGCAGGTAATGGCGAATGTGGTTTTGCAGATGGAACTCATCCTCAAGGGCGCGGAGATTTGGTCCATAGACCACCAGCGTTAAACGTGGGTACTTCTGCATCACCTGATAGTGACTCTGCGCATTACGCTGTAGCTGTGGTTGCTCGGCAAAAGCGACCATACACTTTTGGATAGAGTCATCAAAGTTAAAAGCTAACTCGCCACCAGCAAAGAGATCTAAGGCTTGCTTACCAAAAGCGAGCACCTCAGCACGACACTTAGCGTTAGTGCTATTGCTAAAGTTATCCCATTGTGCAGCCGCATTGTCCCAATAGCGCTCCTTAAAGTATCTGTCCTTTTGGGCATACTTATCCAATAGAGCCTCTTGCTCGGCACTAAGATGTGAGCCCACAAAGAGCTGGAGCCCGTTGAGATCAAAGGACAAAGAGCCAGCCAATAAGCTATCTTGCACTGTCAGCAGCGGATCGCTCTTCAAGTGCAGATCCGGCATGCTCTTTTGGTTGTTACGGATAAAGTCCTGTACGTAACGCAAGACCCAAGACTGCACAGGTGGCTCTAAGGCCTGCAAGTGCGAGAAGAGATAGAGCTCATGAGCGCCGTCATCACCAAATGACCACAGCGGATAGCTCTTGCTCTGATCCACCATGCGCACATAGTCCACATCAATAGGACTATAGCCATTAAACTCTGGCTTTTTGAACTTAGTCAGGAATGGAGTGTAGAGCAGCTCGTAAAAGAACGAGGTGGCCATATGCTCAAAGCCTAAGCTGAACTGGGCTTGTAAGCCTTGCCACATAGGATTACTCATGCGCGAGCTAAAGGACTGTAAGGCTTGAGCAAACTCGCCACTAAAATGTGCCCATTTTTTTGGTAAGTGCAGCAAGTGCTCAAGGAAAGGTACCTTGATCTCATGGTTGAAGAGATATAGCGAGTGCGACAACTGCAACATGAGCTCAGCCTGCTCAGAAAAAGCATGATCTAAGGACTCCTGTCCTTGAGCTTTTATCAGCTGACGAATAAATTTATGTATGTCAGTTACCTTCAGAATATCATCAAAATAAGGATCGCCTGCTGTTTCCTTCAATTGATGTATATCATTGATCATGGCATCAGCAGTTTTGGAGTAGTAATCATTTGCTGCTTTTTCTACAGCTTTAACTGCTGCGTCGAATTTTGCGCTCGGATCATACTCTGCGGCTGCGTCAGCATACTCTGCATCAGCAGGCTCTGCAGCAGTTTGACTGCTACCAGAGTGCTCTGGTGCGTGTTGCTGTTGATACTGAGCGTACAGGGTCTCCAAACCAAACACCGGCCCCTGCATCATCTGCAATTCCACTTCTGGCATTGGTAGCATGCTGTAATTCTTATTACAACGGATGATAAACTCCTGCAATGGTATGGCCATTATGTCACTGTAAATGTCATAATCGCCCTTCATTTTGGCGGCTTTTATCCAATCATATAAATTGCCGATAGAAGATAAGAAATCCTCTCGATCTTCAGCGTTAATGTTAAGATCAACGCCAGCAGTGAGCACAGGGTTAATGAATGTAGGCTTTTCATCAGTAGGCAGGTCGTAATCGATGTCTAACACATCTTCCTGCCAATTAGTGCAGTCTTGGGCAGAAAATAAAAACTTCAGTGAGACTAGATCTCTTGAGGATTGCTTGTACAAAGTACTAAATGGACGGGTTTGCGAGAAATTGCAGTTTTGCAGGAAATAACGCTGCATTTCCTGCTGCTTACTATATTGGTCGTAACTCACATAGATAGTGTTACCGTAAGGGCTCAGTCCTTGACCGTCAGTGCTCAGCGCCCAAGGGTCTTCAGCAAATTCCTGTAGCAGCTTCTCACCATCTTGGGAAAGATAGCTCATAGCCTCTTGGTAGCGTGCTTGCAGCTTAGCGCTATCAGCTCGTCTCTGCTCCACAAAAGAGCTAGTGTGCTGAGAGTTACTTGCATCACGCTCTTTGAAATGATACGAGAAAGCTTCTCTTTGTATAGCTGCACTTAGCTTTTTCTCATATTTTTTTAGGCTAGCACTGTTTTTACCGCCCTTTCCTTTGGTCTGAGCGTAAATATCTTGTACAGAAGCACCGTTGAGATCTGAGATTGCGGCGACACCACGCTCTGCTACGTTAGCACGAGTTGTGCTAACGATGTTTTTCAGCATCATAGCAGACAATGGCTTGTTATCGTCAGTATCACCCTTACCTTGCAATAAGGCTTGGCTTAAAACTGCAATAGACTGAGCTTCTGCTTGCTTGGCATTAAGCAGAGCTGCACTCAAATTCTGGGCATCTATATCGGCGACATATTGCAAATGACGTGATAAAGTGTCGAGCTCAAATCCAGCAATTCTTTTTCTATACTGCTCCCCAAATTCCGCTACTTTATCTTGGATAGAGCCATAATGTTTAAGTATTTCCTCGCTACTTATACCGCTTTTATGTAAAACATCAAAGACGTGATTAAATAGCTCTTCATTATCAACATGATCCATACCATCGCTATCCTCATCCAAGGAGGATGGATCATATTCATCAAAATTATCGCTTGAGTAATCTACACATGCAGGACGAATAAAAAAGTTTCTGTTGTTGTAACCACCTTTGTCCATAGTGTTTAATTGTAAAGAAAGAGACATCAGGTTATAAAAATTATGGACTAAACTAGCGGAATCATTACTCTCTAAAGGAAAGTCACCAGTCTTGGTATAACAATTAATTAATGCGCGCAGATAGGATAAAGCGCTCTGGTCATAGCCCAAAAAGATAGAAGCCTGAGCACACAAGTAGAGTAGATAGCAATCATTAGGATAGTAATAAGTGAGCTCGCGTAAGGTTAAATACACCTGTGGCAGCAACAGACGGAGATGGTTGGAGATCAATGAACCTGATAAGGCATAAGGTAGATCTTCACCAAACTTAAAGTCCTTATAGAAGAACAGGCTGGCGGCAGATATATAGTACTGATGATCGTAGTCAAACTTCTTCACGCCTTCTTCCATGATCATCTTGAGAATTTGCAGCTGCAGATCAGATACAGGTATCAGATCATTATCCCACAGCATCTCCTGAATATAATTCATATCGAGATCGGCTGGTAAAGGCTCTTTATTGTTTTGCTCTAAGGCAGCACTTAAGGTATCGAGGCGATCTTTGATAAAGTTAGCCATGTGTTGTTGTGCGGTAAACAGACTGCTTTTGTGATTTAAAATGCGTCCGTTGTGATAGCCCTGCATAAGGGCATAGAAGATTACCAGCTGGCAGAAATGGAAGCTAGCAACATGATTAATACCTGTGCTCACTAACTGACTTCCGAGCTCATGGTCATAGCGCTCGTTAAAGTTAACTTGCTGTGAGTCGAGTTTGGCTAGTAACTCATTCCACGAATATTTCACAAGGAGACGACGTCCCAGCAAGTCAGGGAAGATGCTCATATTGTGAGCCAGTAATTGTTGATTGGTAGGAGATTTGGTGCTCATAATAAATATCCAATTAGCAAATAATAAGCTGTTATAAATTACAATATATTGGCCCAACTGTAGTGATATATTCATCGTATTGGTATATATCACTAAAACAAGCACATGGGCCCATGGGCCCATGGGCCCATGGGCACATGGGGCCATTAAGCTTCAGGACAGCGTCGCCGCGCACAGCGCGCACAGCGTAGCGTACAC
>DXEV01000007.1 GCA_019114785.1 Candidatus Anaerobiospirillum pullistercoris
TAACTTCGGTCATAAGTCGCTACTCCCTAACAGCCAGTGCACCAAATTTGCCTTAACTCACATACATCTCCTATAAACCTTCACTAGTTTTAATAGTTGGTGCAAAAATCTTTTGTTTCGCTATACATACATACAAAAAACTAGTGATGTGTATGATTAAAAGAAACCATGTTGGCTTGTTAAAGCCATATGCAAGAGCTATGCCTCATTTAGAACGCCTGTACTGTCAGTGCCCAGTAACGCTATAGAAGATTACAAGTTATTAATGTCAACAATATGACGTTTATGCAGCTATGCAGCTTAATAAAATCAAACTTTTCCGACCGCACAGGTCGAAAATTAATGTGACCTACAAAGCGCCGATAGATGCGCAATTGCCGCAAGAAAGTTCTAAATGGAACTACTCAATATGCGGCATTGTATAAGCAACAGATTAATCCAATCTATTGGATCAGTAATTTTGTGATACGTTACCTACGAGCGCTATAACTGGGATCAGTTTCCGCTGCCTGACCAAATGTCAGCATTGAGGTTACAGCTGAATGAAGAGGCTTTTCGTGCTTTTGTTGCTCAGCAAATGCAAGAGCTCAAGATGAAAGTTATGGCACAGACCAAGTTTTGAGATGTCGTTGCTGTAATGAGCCTGTGCGTGCTAAAAGAACAGCTTGCTACCCTGCAATGCGTACAGCATCCTGAATTTCAGGGCGGGAGCTTAACAGCTCTCCATCATGTAATCCCAGTTTCTTGCGGGTAGCAATTTCCCAGCTGACATCATCAGTCAGCTTGTAGCGTGAAAACGGAAAACCGCGAGGTGGCTCGGTGAGCTGTCCTTTGCTATGGGCCAAAATTGTTTCACCGATCACTTTACCTAGGCCCACAGGGACTGCATTTCCCACCTGTTTGTATTGCGCAGTTAAGTTACCACATAGCTTCCAGTCATCTGGAAACATCTGAATACGTCTGTACTCTTGCAAAGAGAGTGGACGATTTTCTGTAGGATGGCAGATATCAGTGGCTGGCATAGTTGGAGAGGTCACAAGCGTGCATGAAGGCTTGTCCCAAGCTAAGCGCCGATAAAAGCCTGTTTTGCCGCCGCCTAAGTAGTAGCTTTTGCCCATAGCCTCTTTTTGCAAGTCCTCTGGCAGATTTCTCCAATACTGGCCTTCTTTGAGCAACTTGTAAAAGCGCAAACGCTCTGGAGGGAACTCTAGGTGATCACAAGGGCTATGAGGTAAGCCTTTTAAGGCGTCACGTAAAGTGTGCCAAGGCTTTAGGTTAAACCCATTATCAGATGTATTGGTCGGGTTGAGGTAAGGGATTTTAGGGCCTTCTCGATTGCAGAGCATCACCACACGCTCTCTGATTTGCGGAACACCATAGTTTGCTGCGTTGTAGAGGTTAAAGCTGACTTGGTAGCCACCTTGACGCAAGCGCTCAACTATGTAGAGTAAAGCTCCTCCTTTGGTGCTAAGTAGGGTCTTTGCTGGCTCAGGTAGATCGTTAGTGAGGCTTGCTGGTAATAAGGACGCAGACAGTAAGCCTCTGACGTTCTCCAAAACGATATATCGGGGCTGGAGCTGTAAAAGAAGCTCGATGTAGTAGAGGAAGACGTTTCCTCGTTGATCGCTAAAACCTTTACGAGCTCCGGCGGTGGAAAAAGCCTGACAAGGTGGACCACCCACTATTAGATCGATAGTGTCATTAGCTCTTATGCCAGCAATTTCTCTTAACTGTTGCACGTTGTATGAGCAAATATCTCCTATGATAGGAATATTTGGGCGGTTGGCGTGGATAGTGGCACGGCAGGTTTTGTCGCTGTCACAGGCCAAGACAACATTGATCCCCGCTTGTTCTAGCCCCAGATCTAATCCCATAGCCCCAGAGAAGAATGACATGGCTAAGAATTGATGATCTGCCGAATTTGCTGGTTGTTGGTCGTTTGTGGAAGTAGCAGGTAGTACCTGTTGTGAAGATGTGTCTGTGCAGGCTGTAAACAGTGGCATTTGCTGTTGAGCAAATTGAGTAACAGCGTCATCTTCTATGACCCACGTTTTTCCTACTCTGGTACCTTGTAATTGGGAAGTACGTAAGAGCTTCCTGACCCATTGCTCTGATACTTGTAGGCGTTGCGCCGCTTGGCTAACTGAGAGCATATACAGACCTTTTGGTAAGGGTTTATAAAAACTTTCGTTTACGAAACTAAATTATAAACCCTTATAAAAAACTCAACAAGTTGAAGCTTTGGGGCGGGCGTAGTAATTGTCGGTGCAGTCTGTGCCATCAGAGGCACCGCTGTGGTCGTCGTAGAGATCTCTCTGGCTTAGCTGATAGCGCTGGTTTACCGCTGTGGAGGGGCGTCGCAGCCACGGGCTGGGCAAGTGCCATCAGCATAGCGCAGCTACGCGCAGCTATTGGCGGCGGTACGCTGCTCAAGGCTGCTCTGAAGAAGAGTCACGCCCGAAAAACATGTAACGCCTCAATGACTATGCTCAAGGTACAATGCGTCCAAATCAATCTCGTAGGTCTCATCAATCACTATGCACGGAATGCCATGAGCTTGCGCTTGGGCATGGTAGTGCGCGTTATCGGCGAGCACCTGCTCCAAACTGCATTTATCGCTGAGACGTGACTCGATTACATGAGCAAAGCGCACAATGTCATTAAAGTGCGCTCTTATATAGCGCTCACTTAGCACCAAGCAATAGCAGCGCATGTCCTGACGGTACTCAGCGGAAAAATCTTGGGCCCAAGACAATGGTATGTAACATCCTTCCACAATTAGGTTTTGCCGGTTTTCCAGCACCGTCTTGATCATTTCCCGCGCAATGGGCCACAAGTACTCAGTTAACGCCTTATCTGAGCTCAGAGGTGTAAGCTGGGTGGATCCACTGCGAATGAGCCCCATCTTCAGATGATCCAGTGACAAATACGGGAAATGGTATTGCTCCAACAACCTTTGCGCTAACAGGGTCTTGCCAGTGTGCGAGGCTCCAGTTATCAAAATAATCACAACATATCCCCACTATGGCAATAACAACGTCCTACGGTGCAAGCTAAGCTCGGAGATCATAGCCTAATTGACCATGCCCCAACCAAGCAGGAGGCGCGCAAGACTCAATCCAGTTGGCTTGAGCTACTGCAGCGCAGTAGCGAGAGCCTCCGCTTCGCAGGGGCGGGCGCTGTTAACGTGAGGCTGCTTTGGCAGCGGCTTTGGCGGCGGCGCGCTGCTCGCGGCGGATCTTGATGAAGTTGTAGTAGCCCGAGGCCTTACGCTTAAAGGTGTGCATGCTATTGCCTGGGAAAATTGCGATGCGGCGGATCTGGAAGAGGTCGTGATCTAGGGTGACATCTCCAGAGTCAGTGGCCACAGCAAAGTCAAAACCTGCATCCTTGACGATTGCTTTGACCTCTTCGTTTAAGCCGCCGTAAGGATAGGCAAAGGTCTTAAAAGGACGCTGATAGAGCTCTTCCAGCTGGCGTTTGCTTTCCACAATTTCGCGGCGAGCCTCTTCTGGCTCAAGCTGATCGAGATGTGGGTGATCAAGGGTATGGGCTCCAAATTCGATGCCGTATGCAATCATTTCCTTGACCATCTCTGGAGGCATCAGCTCAAAACGCCTTTCTTGTTTTTGTGGTGGCGTTACATCTGCATCCCAGCTGTTGTACTTACGATCCGAGACTAAGAAGATCACGGCCTTAAAGCCAAACTCCTTGAGTATAGGAAAAGCGGTGGTGTAGTTGTCCACATAGCCATCGTCAAAGGTCAGTACCACCCACTTATTGCCGCGATCAAAGCGTTGTTTGTAGCGATTATCGCGTAAATCCTCAAAGGTTATGGTTTGATAGCCTTGATCCTTGAGGTATTGCAGGTGAGCACGGAATTTTTCAGCGGTGACATAAGTACCGTGGATGCCTGCCTCGCTTTCATCCTTAACCACGCGATGGTACATGATCACTGGCACTTCATAATGGCGGTACTGCACGTAGGTCTTGGCATAGAGCTTTTCAATGGAGGTAACAATAGAGTCAAGATTAAACTCTTGAGCCACTAAGGTGCGCAGCTGCTGTAATTGCTCTGCATCACGGGATAAAGTCATAGCAGCCTGCACATGCTCATAAAGGTGAGCAAAATCAAAGCGTGTGACCTTAACGTCATTGATGTCACCAAAGTTTGAGCTTAACGCAGCAGGTAAAGACTTGGTGGTGACCACACCTTCGTCTAAGGCTTCACCAATAGCGATCACAGGACGTCCACTTAAAATGGCCTCAATGCCCACGCGACCCGCACCAATGATTACATCAGAGCTGCGAATAAAAGCAGGGATGTCACGCTGGTAGCCTAAAAACTCCACGTTGGACAGTTGGCTAAAAGGCGTAAAGCGCTCTGGTATGTCCTTACCACCAATGATTCTTAATTTGAGGTGCTCGTATGGGCTTAAGGCTTTTAAGACCTCATAGGCCACATCACCTTTAGGCCCAGAGAGACGACCAATCAGAGAAATGACAACAGTGTTTTGTGCCTCTTCTTCCTCGCTACGCTCTCTTGGTGGATTAAAGGTAAAGGTACTTGGGTCTACCATGTTGCGTAGCAGTAGAGTACGCTCTGGGGCAAAGCCTAAGTCACGGGTGATCTGCTTTTGGATGTTCTCACAGACGCAAATGCTATATTGGCCAAAACCCTTGATCAGCTTGCGTGAGAAGTGAACTGGTTGGCGACCATGAGTAGAGGTGATGAGAGGAATATGGGCGATCTTGCAGGCTAAGGCACAGCTCCAAGATGAGGCTCTGGAGTGAGCGTGTACTACTTGGATGTCGTATTCACGGATGATCTTGAGTAAGGTCTTCACGTGCTGCAGGCGGGAGCCTAGTGAGCGTTGATTAAAGGCCAGAGGAATAAAAGGCGCATCAGTAGGGGTGGTAAGGGTGTCCGAGACAATGACCACCTTATGGCCTCGATTGAGGAGTTCTTGGGTTAGAGTTACGGCATAGACTTCTGCACCAGTAACTTCTTTTTGTGATAGTGCCATTAAGATATTCATCGTGTTTCGGCAAGGGGCTCTCTGCTTGTTAAGGCAAATGAGGAATTGCCGTCCTCCGTGGTTCTATTTGGCGCTTTCTAAAAATGCACTGTTTTCCGCGAAAAAGCCGA
>DXEV01000072.1 GCA_019114785.1 Candidatus Anaerobiospirillum pullistercoris
ATAAACCATGTGGATATATAGGTTGAAAATGACCGGTGCTAGATCTTTAGCACATAGTAAACCGTTATACTCCACATGGAACATGGCATTAAAGTGTGATTATTGGGTCATTTAATAAGTCACACAGTCCTAGTACTTACTATACATGCGGTGTCGGCATGATCACCAATGCCTTCCAAGCTGAGACCGCCTTGCAGCTACAAGCCTGTGATGTGATCGACGTTGGTCGTGGCATCCTCTACGATCTCAACTGGGGCTGGCATGCTGCGCGTGACCTGCACGCTGAGGTGCAGCCACCTCTAGAGCGCGTATATACCCTGCGTTTCTAACAGCAGTACCTGCAAGAGACAACAAAGCCCTTAGGGCCAAAACTTTATGGCATATAAGGGCTTCGGATAAAAGCTTATAAGCTGCTCCAGCTAAAGTTAGCTGGGATGACTACAACTTTAAGTCGTCGAGCATGTAGCTCTTTAAGGTAGCAAAATCAGGCTCTAACACCTTCTTCTGCAATGGCAGCTGGCAGCGATCAGCCAGAGCTTTAGGTAATGGCAGCTCTAAGCCTAAAGTCTGATCCACCTCTTCCTTAAACTTAGCAGGATGAGCAGTGCCTAAGAAAATGCCTACCTCACCATCCTTTAAGTGATCGCATAACACCTTATGAGCCACAGCAGCGTGAGGCTCATTGATATAGCCAGTCTTTTGATAGAGAGCACGCATGTTCTCACGTGTGGTCTCATCGTCTACCGAGCCAAAATCAAAGTCTTGCAACGACCAGCCCATCATCTTGCACAGAGCCTCAACACGTGGCCAATTGTTTGGACGGCTGATGTCCATAGCATTGGAGATGGTAGCAATAGTCTTATGAGGCTCCCAATTACCGCTTTGTAAGTAACGTGGTACCGTGTCATTGGCATTACAAGCGATCACAAAACGTGCTTTTAAGCCTAAGGCCTTAGCAATCAGACCAGCAGTGATGTTGCCGAAATTACCGCATGGTACTGAGAACACCACATGCTCACGCTTCTCAGCAGGCAGCTGAGCTACAGCCTCAAAGTAATAGCAGACCTGAGCCAGTAAACGGCTAATGTTAATAGAATTAGCGCTATTTAAGCCCACTTCAGTGCGCAGCTCTTGGTCATCAAAAGCAGTCTTAACTAAGTCTTGGCAGCTATCAAATGGAGCCTTAACCTCAACAGCGTGAATATTCTCACCTAAGGTAGCAATTAAGCTCTCTTGCAGTGGAGAGATCATGCCCTGAGGGTAGAGCACTACCACGTTGATCTTAGGCTGCTGATAGAAAGCAGCGGCCACAGCGGCACCAGTGTCACCAGAGGTAGCCGTTAAGATGGTGCACTTACTATCGCCAATAATGGACGAAAGCACACGAGCCATGAAACGTGCACCAAAGTCCTTAAAGGCCAGAGTTGGGCCTAAGAACAGCTGTAAGCAATAGGTCTTATCATCAGCTGGTGCCAGTTTGACATCAAAATTAAAGGCGTCAGCCACAATGCTCTCTAATTGAGGCAGCTCATCTGGGCCAATTAAGTGGCGCAGGATCTTTTGGGAGCGCTCAACTAAACCCATATTCAGCAGCGACTCCACCTCAGCGGCGCTAAATGGCTCCACTTTCTCCATAAAGAAGAGACCTTGGTGCTTACCAATGCCCTGCTTGACGGCTTGGGCAAAAGACACACGCTCGGAGCTATCTTTTAAATTAACCAGTTCCACGAAAAACCTTCCTCACAAAAGAAAAACTACACCCCAAGCAGCTCCACAGCCTAGCTGTGAAGCTGCACTGCCTGTGCAGACTATGGGGCGAGCGTGATGGTCTCCACCGTGGCTCCGTGTGGATCCACCTTGCAGATATGGCAGAAACCGTCTTCGTTAGCGATAAAAGAGCGCTCTAAGTACTCTTTCATCTTCTGAGCGGCATGTAAATCAGTAAAGATCGAGAAAATGGTAGATCCCGATCCAGAAATACCAGTGGCCATAGCGCTTAAGGCCTGACCAAAGAGACGTGCCTCAGCAAAACCAGGGATTAAAGCAGCACGATATGGCTCAGCGATCACATCTACTAAGCAGGCGCTAGCTAAGCCCTCATCATGCACATGGCAAGCGTGCATAAAGGCACCAATACGACGGCCATAGGTGATCACATCTTGACGCAGATATTGTGCTGGCAGAATAGCACGGGCCTCAGCGGTGGACACCTTAATGCCTGGGAAGCACAGTACCCAATACCAATTATCGAAATAAGGGATGCTCTCGCTGATGCGGCCATTTTCATTGATGATGAACTGCATGCCACCAAAGTAGCAAGGAGCCACGTTGTCATAGTGGATCGAGCCGGAGATCTTACCTTCCAGCTTACCCATCATCTCCAGACAGCCTTCTTGGCCAAAGAAGTTATCATGAGCCGCATCGATAGCCTGCACGGCTGCTACTACTGAAGAGGCCGAAGAGCCTAGACCGGAGCACACTGGTAAGTTCTTTTCCAGCTTCAGCTCCAGACGCTTAGCTTTTAAACCACGCTGAGCTAAATACTGCTCATAGAGCACATAGGCATCGTAAACAATGTTCTCTTTAGGGTTTAAAGGCAGCTTATTCACAAAGCGACCGCTGTTTAGGAGGGTGACTTTACCGTCGATCTGGCCCACTTCCTCTGGACGCAGCTCACGTGCAGTCACAAAATCACCTAAAGGCGAGCCATCAATTGGTCGCACGGCAATGCCCAGTAAATCAAAGCCCACAGAGAGGTTAGCTGAAGAAGCTGGAGCGTAGGCCTTATAGGCAACATTCGTCGTCATTTAAAACAGAAAATCCTGAAAAAGCCACCACTACACCGCAAAACTCAAAAAACAAAGCTATATCTGACCTCGGACACAATCCTTGGTCTAAAGAGGCGGTGCATGAGGGGGCTTGGTGGCTAGAATGGACTAAGGCACTATTGCCTCCTGTATTAGCGCTAGGAGCTAAGCGCTAGCGCTAGTACCAAGAAGCAATAATTAACTTACAGATGAACTTGCTGGATTAAGCCTCACGAGTCCAGTTTTGTAAGCGCAAGATATCAGAGATCACACCAGCGGCGGTCACTTCGGTACCGGCACCATAACCACGGATCACCAGTGGGATTGGCTGATAGTAAGCCGAGGTAAAGGACAGTGCATTCTCACCGCCGACCACCTTAAATAATGGATCCTCTGGGCCCACGGCTTTAATGCCGCAAGTGCACTTACCACCGTCCTTAATGGTAGCCACATAGCGTAAGACCTTTCCTTGTGCCTTGGCTTCAGCTACGCGACGGCCAAACTCCTCATCAGCGTGCTTTAAGTTTTCCAATACCTCTTGTGCAGTCTCACCCTCTAAGTACTTGGCATCCACAGGATACTCACGCTCAATATCTTCTAAGTTGAGCTTATAACCGCACTCACGAGCAAGGATCAGCAGCTTACGTGCGACATCCATACCCTCTAAATCATCGCGTGGATTTGGCTCACTGTAGCCACGCTCGTAAGCGTCGCGGGTAGCCTCAGACAAGGTCTTACCCTCATCGACTAAGCCAAAGATGTAAGAGAGAGTGCCCGACATAATGCCGTTAAACTCAATTAAGCGATCGCCTGCTGCCAAAAGATTTTGCAGGGTGTTGATCACAGGTAAACCGGCACCTACCGTAGCCTCGTAGTAGAACTTACGATGGCAATTACGAGCAATCTGACGTAAACCCTTGTAGTACTCATAAGAGCTGGTATTGGCTTTCTTATTTGGGGTCACTACATGGTAACCAGCCTGCATCAGCTCGATGTAGGATAAAGCCCAATCCTCACTTGAAGTGCAGTCCACAAAGACAGGATTGACTAAGTGAGAGTCGTCCACTAAACGCTTGGCCTCTTCAATGGTGAACTGACCGTTAACGCTGTTGGTTAACAGCTCTGGGATCTTGTCTACTTGCAGACCTAATGGATCCTTAACAAAGGTACGGGAATTGGCCACGCAAATGACACGCAGCTCGATACCGTTACGCTGCTGTAACTCTGCCTTTTGTCTTTCGATCTGCTTGAGCAGAGCCTTACCAACACCACCTACACCCACTAAGATCAGGTCGATCAGCTGGCGACCACTAAAGAAAGCGGTGTGGCACGAGAAGATAGCCTCAGAAACCTTAGCTTGATCAATAACTGCCGAAATGGAGCGCTCGGAGCTGCCTTGAGCAATAGCATTAACGTTAATATTGGCTTGAGCTAAAGCACGGAAGAACTTAGAGCTGACGCCCTTAGCGGTACGCATACCTTCACCGACCACCGAAATAATGGCCTTACGATCTTGGATCTCCAGTGGATCTAAGATGTGAGCTGCTAACTCTAAGGCAAACTCTTCTTCAATGGCGTGACGAGCTAAATAAGCATCCTCAGAGTGCACACAGAAGGAGATCGAATACTCAGATGAAGACTGAGTGATAAGCACGATAGAAACGTTAGCGCGTGAAATGCAGGTAAAGAGACGACCTGCCATACCGACCATACCCTTCATGCCTGGGCCAGACACGTTGATCATCGAAACGTTCTTTAAGTCGGAAATACCCTTGGTGATGAGCGAGCGATCGGTCTCTTCTGAAATTAAGGTACCTTCACCCTGTGGGTTTAAAGTGCTCTTAATGAGGCATGGAATACGGTATTGAGCAATTGGCGCAATGGTACGTGGATGCAGCACCTTAGCACCAAAATAAGAGAGCTCCATGGCCTCTTTGTAGGACATACGACGTAAGAGCACAGCATCAGGCACAGCACGTGGGTCGCAGCTATATACGCCATCCACATCAGTCCAGATCTCGCAGCATTGAGCCTTAGAAATAGCAGCTAAGCAAGCAGCGGAGTAATCAGAGCCATTGCGACCTAACAGTACCAGCTGACCTTGACGATTACCACCGCAGAAGCCTGACATCAGCACAATGGCATCAGGATTTAATTGCACGCGATTGAAACGCTCAGTCGAGGCCTCAATGTCCACGGAAGACTCTAATGGACGGCCATCGCACACTAAGATCTCTACAGGATCGATCACCTGTACTTGGTGGGCACGAGCCTTTAAGAGCTCTGCCATAGTAGCAATGGATAAAGCCTCACCACGGCACTCAATAAAGGCGGCAACCTCGTCAGGGCAAGAGCCTAAGAGGGAAATACCTTGGACGCGACGCTGCAGAGCCTCTACAGTCTCCTCGTAATAAGCCATGACCTTAGCGGCGTCAAACTGAGGGTACTGCTGGCCTAAGGAAGAGATCAGAGGACGAATAATCTGATCTAAAGCGGCAAATTCACTCTTGCAGTCGCTACCGGCCAAGGCACTCTTGACCATAGACACGAGGATATTGGTCACACCGGCAGGAGCAGACAGAACTAATGCGGTCTGAACTTGTATGGCTGTATTAATCGCAATCTCAGACACATTGACAAAGCGCTGTGCATTAGCCACCGAGGTTCCACCAAATTTTAAGACTCGCATAAAAAAAGCTACTCCACACAAAACTGCATCTCTCATCTTTCTCAAACAGTACCACTCACCTTCTCACAAAAAAGATAGAGAGAGCAAAGAGGCGACAAAAATTGAGGTTTAGACTTAGTGCCTTAAGGGCTAGACCTCAAAGGAGAAAAAGCAAGAGAGGAAACTAAGGACAGACGGGCAACACTTAAAGCCGTAGTCCTTGCAGCAAAAACTACAAAACACTTTTTGGGCTCTCTGGCCACAAACTGTAAGCTCAACCATGAGCACAAAAGCTACAGCTGGCGCTATAACTGGCCAGTTTGCACTAAGACGGCGCGCGTTTTGAGCAACGCAAACTAAAGGAAAATGCCCAGAAAAAGTGCGAATAGCGCTATTTTCAGCGTTTTCGCCGAAAGTTGTCAAGCTTAGACCCACCCTACAAAGAAGCGCTTTTTTATTGGGCGCTGTGCCTCAATTTGAGGCATAGGCATATAGTAACGGCGTGATCCCAATCCTAAGCCCAAACAAAAGCCATTTAAGACAAAGCACGCACCGAAATAGGGCCCAACCAACCCCCAAGACTACAACCTGCATGGCATGCCACAGCTTTGCTCTGCTCGATCAAGCTGAGAAGCTTGCAGGATGCCGCACCCCCAGTGCGGTGCACTTATTGCTTTTTTCTCCATGAAAAAAGCTTTTTCTTCCTTCCGTTCCTGCCTCTCATCATAGGAGGTGCTATGGTTTCGCCTATTGCTGCGATCGGGGCTTTAGAGCGCCCGCACCCGATCACCCCTGAACTGCCACCAGTACCACGGCCAAATCCTGCCGACTCTAAGTCAAGTCCAGATGCAAGCAAAACTGCAAACGCAGCTGTAAACCCAGTTCGTCCAGTCGCGGCTATGCAGGAAATAGTGCAAGCCAAAACAGCCCAAGCTATTCAGGTGCAGAACACCATACAAACTGCTCACACGCTGATGCAGGCCACTGCTGCAGTCTCGCCACGGGCCCAGCAAGAAGCTGCCGCCAAAGCCGCTGCCGCTGAGCGTAAAGCTCAATCTACCGCTGCCGCGCTAAGCCTTAGCACCTTAGAGCACGCTCTAAGCCACGGGCTCAAAACTAACGCCATTAACTCTGCTGCTAGCACCAGCACCACACAGCAGACCACAGATACCATGCAGCAAGATGCGGCTCTGCAAGCCCAAGCTGATCTGGCGCAGCAACAGGCGCAACAGCACGAGCAATTGTTAGCCTCTATTGGTAATGGCAGTACTTTTAGCCAAGCTCTGGGCAGTGTCACTACCGTTAGTCCAGTTGCAATGGAAAATATAGGGGCACTGGGCAGTACCCCAACTCTACCATCATTTGCTCCAGCGCCCGCCCCACTAGCCCCGCATCTACAGGGCAGCCACAGTGGTAAAGGCTCTGTAAATAGTCTAAGCGCCCCTTACGCGCCACTGACCACAGGGACTACCAATGCTAGTCCTTCTATGTTTGATAGCAGAGGAAACTTACAGGGCCAAGGAATACCTGATCTCTCCCTTTTGGGCCAACAACAAGCCCAAAGTGTGCAGCAAGCACGAGCCTTAAGTCAGAGCTTAGCACTTAGTATCAGCGGACAGTTGCAGCCTTCGCTGCTCTTACAGCTGGGATTAGGGGCCAAGCTGTTTGAGCTTCTGATGCAATCACATCGTCGTATGGGCTCTCTTAGCATTTTGCAAGAGGCCAGATCTAATCCTGAGCAGCAAGCGATAGATGGAGATGAGGCCTTACAGGCGATCCAAAGCACCAATCAGATCTTAGTGGCCGTGTATTTGGAGCACATGTTTAGCCTCATTGCCGCAGTACGGCGACAAATGGCCCAAAAGAGAGGGAAGAAGCAAGGACAGGCAGGTGATGAGGATACGGGCGATAGTGGCGATAGTGAAGGAGAAGAGCTCAATGAGCTAAGTGCTGAGCTTGATTACATTAAGCAAGCGCGCAAGCACACCAGCAACCAAGACTTCCATGCCTCGATGCTGATCCCCCGCCACTAACAACGCCCAAAGGCCTTGTTAGAGAAAAGTAGTGTGGCTGGCCAAGACAAGACGAAAGCCGCAAGCAAAGCTAAACAACAAGGCCACCTGCCAGCTATGGCGCTGGCAAGGCCTCTACACAGCACTACGCTGCGCTGACAGGGCTACAGCCTAAGACTTTTTGCTATGGTTGAAATCATCAGGCAGCATATTATTAGTTTCCAGATACTCAATGATGTGCTGCATGGTGACAGAGGAGATCACATGCTCAATACGGCAAGCATCGTGCTCTGCCTGAGCGGCTGGAACCTTTAAAACGTAGCGCAGGAAATAAGTAAGTACACGATGACGCTTGAAGACCTCTTGAGCATAGGCAAGGCCCTCTGGGGTAAAGACAATAGCGCCAGATTGCTCGATATTGATCAAGCCCTTTTCACGGAGCTGGCCTAAAGCACGCGACACACTAGGTTTAGAAAAGCACAGCTCGTTAGCGATATCCACAGCACGGACTAAACCACTCTGGGTACGCTCTTTAATCAGCAGAATGGTCTCTAAATAAGTCTCACCTGATTCTGCGATCCCACTAGTTTTAGCAGGCACTGGCTCTGGGGACGCATCTAAGGCAGAAAGCGGGCTTGGTTTTTCTAAATCCATCCAAAAATCCTCCAAGATTTGGTATGCACTTGTTTGAAAAACAGTGCAATTTGGGGCCGCTGTGGCCTTAACGGGCCGAAAGTGACCTAAACGACCAAAATGCCAAGAGCTTTTGCTCAGGCACTGAAGATCAAGCCCCTAAAACTCAAGACGTGACAAAAGACCTAAGGGACGTAGCTCTTAGGTCTTAATCACAAGAAAAGCAACACTTTTAACGGATTTCACATCCGCGCACCATCCATAGAATCGGATGGCAGAAGAAGGCACACGAAGCCGAAACCACATGTTGCAGCCAGCTGCAGCACACAGCTGCGACACAGCAGCTACTACCCTACAAACCAAGGTAGGCATGCAACATGAGGGGGTACGCTACAAGCTGTAGCGCAAGCACCGACGCCTTATCTCACAGAACTGAAACAACGCAGCTCTAAGCTTAAGAACGGATCACAACATTGATATTCTCTCCTACTAAAGAGAGCTCAATCTTATTGTTGTTGCCAATCACACCGCAGGAAATCAAACCTAAACGCACCAGCTCGGTCAATTGTAGCGGCATCCGTGGACGTACCACCTGTCCTTGGGCATTAGAAATGACGCCCAGCTTAGGCTGAACACGATTAATACCCAAATTACGGTTTTTAGCCAGTACACCGATCTGCTCTAAACGGTTAATGAGGCGATAGACAGTAGCAATGCCCAGATCAGGGACATATTGACGAGCCTCATACCACAACTCTTTAGGCGAGGAACATTGGCTTTTAGTCAAGATATCGATAATGTGACGTCTTTGCACGGTCATGCGCAGACCGCTTTTTTCCAATTTTTGCAAAGTCTCTTCGGTCAGATCACCGATTTGGCTGTATACCGAATCTTGGTTCTGCATTACGTTCCTCTAACTTGTCCTGAACCGCTGCACACTAAACTGTATCTTATGTTTGTTTTCAGAGGCCTCCGCAAGCCAAGCTCAGCTACACAGCTTAGCTCAACTCAACTGCTAACTGCTAAGCAGCACAGGCACCACGAAACAAAGAGTCTACAAGCACAGTGAAGTGCCAACGGTGCCTAAAAGCACCTATTGGAGGCAAGCGCGCAACCATCTGCAAAAGCAGGAGGCCAGCGCTAACGGCAAGCGGCCAATGCGTTAACCGCAGCTACCACACAATCCCGCAAAAGCGATACAGCAAAGGCAAGCAAAACTCAAAGAACAGCAGCAAAGCTGAACCTCGCATAGCAGCTTGCATCCATCGCTCTTGCTCAACATGGTTAGGATAGCGCAACTAGCTGAAAAAGACTAGGCAAATAGCGCTAAGATGCTACGCGCCATGCAAAAAAGCCCAACACAGCAAATCTAAACCAAGGGGCATCTGATTCTAAAGACAAAGGCAGCTACTCTTTAAGCGCAAAGTCACAGTAGTACAGCTACCCAAACCAACCAGATCAGTCTATCCCACCCCTCACCAAACATACAGCACAACAACACCAACCCCATCCAAGCCACGCACCAATCCACCAGCGCAATTTTAGCTGCGCCCCAGCTGCTTTCTGGGCAACATGCCAACCGATAATTTTTCACCCTTCCCTGACGGCACCTGCCACCGCACCAGCATCTTTCTCTAGAGCGAAGACTAAGCATCAAGAAGCATCACCTTACGCCACTGTCCCCTATCCTAAGGGCTTTTGCTGCCTCTTGCTCCCCCTTGGTGCTTAACTGTCTTTCCCAGCAAAAAAAATTTTTCAAAAAATTTTTTTGGCCTCAAAGCTAGACGTGGAGCCACTTGCCGCCGTTTTCACTTCCGTCCCATATATACGGCTTTTCTAAAGTGTGATCTAGCTAACTTTTTTCTCAGCAAAGAACTTTATAATGCAACTTATACATAAGACTTACTAATAAGTTTTGTGAAAAAGATTCCTGCTGCGTTAAAGGCTCGGAGCTCAGCCCTCCCCGTCCACTTAGTTTTGCGCTGTGGTGATCCCTGTTTTTACTTGTTAATGTTGGGCTGAGTTCTTTTGCATACGGTGACTCAAGCATCGTTATGAGCACCGTTTGGATTGTTTTTTGAGAGGCTGTTATGGCTAACATTTGGTTGCACTTAGGTCTAGGTTCTTTCCACCGCGCCCATCAGGCTTATGCCTTTAACCAACTTTTAGAGCAAGGCCTGCAAGATTGGCACTTTGAGGCTGGCAACATCCGTGATGATGCTGAGGCCACTGTCCAAGGTCTGCTCAAGCAAAACCTGCACTACACCTTAGAGACCGTTTCTCCTGAGGGCGAGCGCAAGTTCTTCACCATCAAGTCCCTTTCCAAGGTTGTGCCTTATGCCCCAGGTTTACCTGAGCTGATTGCTGAAGGTGCCAAGGCTGACACCAAGGTGATCTCCTTTACTGTGACCGAGGCTGGTTACTATCTCGACAACACCCTCAAGTTACAGCAAGACCAAGACGCCATTGCCACTGACTTAAAGGGTGGTACCGCCACCATTTATGGTGTGATCGCTCATATCCTCAAGGCTCGTTTAGAGCAAGGCTCTGGCGATGTGACCTTACTGTGCTGCGATAACGTCCGTGAGAATGGCGATAAGTTTGCCCACGGCCTCACTGAGTTCTTAACTCTGACTGGACAGCAAGACGTGCTCAAGTTCATGCAAGAGCACACCACCTGCCCTAACACCATGGTGGATCGTATTACCCCACGTCCAGCCTCTGATTTAAGCGCTGAGATCAAGAAGTTAGCTGGTATTGATGACTGTGTACCTGTCATGTCTGAGGCCTTCTTCCAGTGGGTGATCGAAGACAAGTTCAAGACTGTGCGTCCTCCTTTAGAGAAGGCTGGTGTACAGATGGTGGATTCGGTGATGGCCTACGAAGATGCCAAGCTGCGTATCCTCAATGCTTCTCACACCTGCTTAGCTCTCTTAGGTGTGATCAAGGGCTACAACTTCGTCTTTGAGTGCGCTCGTGACCCAGAGCTCTATCAGCTCACTTACAACTATGTCACCAACTCGGTGATCCCTTGCATCAAGGGCCATGGCATTGATGTTGAGGCCTATCGTGATGAGGTATTAAACCGCTTCAAGAACGACCACATCCGCGACACCTTACAGCGTATTTGCCAAGACAGCTTCTCCAAGCTGATCTCCTTTGTGCAGCCAACCTTATTCGATTGCTATCGCTTAGGTGTAGACGCCAGCGGTGTAGTGCTGATCCCAGCTCTGTACCTCAACTTCCTCTTCTACCTCAAGGATGGCAAGGTTCCATTTGCTTACCAAGACAGCTCTTTTGACCAGCAATGGGCCGATAGCGTGACCAGCGCTGCTGATCCAGTAGCCGCCTATGCCTCTACCGCTTTACTGTTCGGTGAGCTGGCTAACAGCGCTACTTTCCTGAAGGACTTAAAAGAGCGCTATGCCTTTGTGCAGGGCTTTGCTAAGACCCACTAAGGTTCAGCCAGTTACGTCTCTGCCTGCATAAGGCGAGGCAAGTGTGCAATCACGGTCAGACATATAGGCAACTCCCCCAAAATCTTTTGTTCGACCGTGCAATCGCTCAGGACTGATGCTTCTCCAAATATCTTGGCATCAGACCAGATCCGCGCTCAGCAGTGCTTAACAGCGCTCAGCAACGCTTAGCTGCACCAGAGCCAGATCGCCTCCGCTTGCTTGTGTGCAAGCTTTACTTCTTAGCTATGCCCTGCGCTTCTTTTAAGCGCGTTAGATCTCCAACAACGTGCCCCATCGCTCACTCCTCGGGGTAGGAAGCAGGGCATCGCTTTTTACACTCTTTAGCACTTTTTTCGCTGTTTCATCCCCTCTAAAACAGCAAGGATTATCTTATGAGCACGTCAAAGGAACTGCCTATCGTGCAAACCTTTTTAGGTTTACCACGTCCTCTGTTGGCAGGCTATATCGCTATTGCTCTGTTTATGACCGGTGACGGCTTCGAGCTGGCCTTCCTGTCCCAATACATTACAACCTTAGGTTACAGCAAGTCTGAATCCTCCTTAGTCTTTACCGTGTACGGTTTAGCTGCTGCAATCTCGGCTTGGAGCTCAGGTGTGATCGCCGAGCTGATCACTGTGCGTCGCGCTATGCGTATCGGTGCGATCTTGTGGGTAGTATTCCACGTCTGCTTCCTCTACTTTGGTTTAGCCGAAGCTCACTATGGCCTCATCATTATCTTCTACGGTTTACGTGGCCTTGCCTATCCACTCTTCCTGTACTCGTTCGTGGTTGCCATTGTGCAAAACGTCAACCCACGTCAGGTCAGCCCTGCTTTAGGTTGGTTCTGGACGGTGTACTCGATCGGTATTGGCGTGGTTGGTAGCTTCATTCCTTCGATCACCATTCCAATGATCGGTGAATACGGTACTCTGTGGTTAGCTCTGATCTTCGCTGTCTCTGGTGCTGGCACTGCTATTTTTGGTTTAAAGCACCTGCGCAATTCTGACAAATCCAAGCTCAGCGCCAAGGAAAAGTTTGGCGAGCTGCTCTTTGCCGTGAAGCTCTTCCGTAACCCTCACATCACCTATGCTGCCATTATCCGTGTGATCAACACCCTGTCCCTGTTCGGCTTTGCGGTGATCATGCCAATGATGTTCGTGGATGAGTTAGGTTGGACAATCGATCGCTGGCTGCTTATTTGGACTGTGTTCTTTGCTGTCACCATCTTCTCCAACGTCTTCTGGGGCATCATGAATGAGATCATGGGCTGGATCAATGTGATCCGCTACATGGGCTGCTTAGGTATGGCTTTCTCCACCTTAAGCTTCTACTTCATTCCACATGCATTCCCAGACAGCTTCTTTATGTCCTGCATTCCAGCTGTACTTTTAGGCTGGTTCGTTGGTGCCTTCGTGGCCGTGACCCCAATCATGACCACCTTAGAGCCAGAGCATAAGGGTGCCGCTATTTCGGTGTACAACCTCTCGGCTGGTGCTTCTAACTTTGCAGCCCCTGCTATTGCCGTGCTGATCCTGCCACACTTTGGTGTGCAAGGCGTGGTCTACACCTATGCAGCCTTATACATCTTAGCTTTCGTGCTGACCTTCTTACTTAAGGTTAAGCAGCCAGGCTTCAACGGTGCATTTAAGCCACGCACCCCAATTGATGCCGAAGCTGACGCTGAAGTGGCTCACACTCCAGATCATGAGCAAGAAGTTGTGGGCTCTGGTGCAGCTGCTACTGCCACCATCACGGCACAAAAATAGTTCCCAGCGCGCCATGCCATAGCATGGCAGCGCAATAACTCAGCTGCCTCGAGACCACACACCAACACCGTAAGGCATGCTGAGTTCAAAGAATCGTCTCTAACATATAGACAAGACAAGACGAAAGGCCCGAGGGGCTGCAAGAAGGAGCGTGTGGAGACGCAAGTTCTTGCCAAAGGCCCCTCTCGCATTTGCCCCAATCCCAAACTGTCCTGTACTAAGTGAGACAAGGTTTTTTCTGAACAACAACATCCAATTTGCTAATCAGCAAATAGGCTTCCTCCAAGGCGTGACGTTCCTCATCGATCACGCCTTTTTTAGTTTGGAGGAAAGCATGACCTAAACTTAGTTAATGCTACTTCTCGTGGCAGCAACGCTTGGTGCCATTTAAGGTGTGCGTGTGCGTGCAATTGGCATTGAACTTCCCATCGTTCTCATGCTCATGATCATCGCAGCAATCACCGTCGTGCTGACCACAGCAACAACATGAGCCATCTTCTTCTTTCTTGGTGCTGGACTCGGAGCTGCTCTCGCAATTGCAACTGTCACTACATCCGCTGCCACTTTCGCAGCCACAGCTGCCACCTTTACGGCTAAAAGAGCGTGCAATACGCTTTAAGCCAAAATAACACGGGATCGCAATCAGAGCGATCACTACCACCGTACCTAAAGAAGCACCCATACAAACCTCGAGCTTCACTCTTTGAGAGAAAACAACGGCTTACTCGAGAACTGCTACCCCTAGCACTACTGACCGTAGCACTACTATCACGACCCCACTAATGCTGATGCTTGCTCACGGCTTGATCGCGACTTGCTCTTTACTTGTAATTTGGCAGCAGCGCCCCAAAACGACTTAGCGGCTACTGACACTTTGCGCCCCAAACACATCTATCCCAAAAGCGCTACCTTCTACGCTTTTTGCGTTTGAGACGCAAAAATTATTAGCTCAAACTAACTCAAGTAAGCCAAGGCTATTCTAGCAAAAAAACGGGGTTTGCGCATACAAGCACCCATGCTGGGTACCTTAGCAGTCCAAGAGTTTGCGGCTTGGGCAGCTAGCCTGCCACAGCGCGGCTGTGGCGTGGTGCGCGAGGCACGGTATGGCAAGCTTGCTTTAGACTCCACCGCTAAAGAAGAAACCTAAGGTAAAGATCACAATCAGCACTGCTGCTAAGGCCTTAATCACCATCTTGCCGATCTTGGTGTTGACCATGGCGTTATGGAGCTTTTTAATCTTTTCCTGATCAATTCGGTGCTTTAAATCCTCAGCACGGGCATCGCCATTAGGGTTTAAACGGCCCAGAACCACCGGCACACCACTACAAACCACAACCTCATAGCTAAAGCCGATCGCAATCTTGAGCTGAGTTTCCACCTTATAGGAAACCAGCGCATTAGCACCCAGATCCACACACTCACGGATCAGGGCATAACGAGCCTTTTCTTCGCTGCGTTCGCTGCGCGACAAGCGATAGAGGCCACGATCCAGCACATCAAAACCAGACACCAGATCTTCTTTTTCACACAAAAAGCCCTGTGGCTCGTTGTAGTACAGAATTTTGTCTTGGAAGCTATCAGGATCAGTTAAGGACAGCTCATGAGCCTCCATACGGCCTTCACCCTGCACTGGTGTAAAGTCAGCTTCCATTTCCATCATCAGAGACGGAATATCTTCAGCCTTAGCCACCATATCTCGGGAAAAGAAATAGATCTGGCCATCGTCGCCTTGGACACGTCCCGTACCTTTTTTGTTGTCGTAAGTGGTGATCACACCGTGCATATCGCCCCCAAAGCAGCACACCAAACGAAAAGAAGAATAAGAGGAAACACAAGCAGGCAGGCTGGCAAACATGGGCCAGCCAGCAGCTATTGCCATTGTACCGACAAAATAGCCTGCGACCAAAAACAAAAAGGCCCAGCCTTACTGCAAGCGCAGCAGCACTGAGCCCTTTCTTTATGCTGGCCGTCACGGCCTCACCAGCTGGTAATGTCCATGCTCATGGCTATGGCCATCTCATGGTCATGCGACCAATTGGCCTTGGCCAGCTGGCCAAATGGCTTGCTCTAATTAGAGATTAGAGATCGTTAGGGACATTGCCAGCCTTCATAGCAGCCGAAAAAGCCAGCATACGATTGAGTGGCTTCATGGCATCTACACGTACATTCTCTGGTACGTGCACTTCGTGCTGGGCCTTTTGCTCGGCTGTACCCTCAAGACATTCAATGATCTTAGCCATGGAGTTTAAGCTCATCCATGGGCAGTTAGCACCTTCTAAACGCACACCAGGACGTACACCAATGGCAGCCTCCACAAATTGCTTTTGTGGGTTGGCTTGCTGCATCTTATAGAAAATACCGCGCTCTGTAGCCACGATATAAGTCTGTGCATCGTCTTTCTTGGTAAAGGCCAGTAACTGCGAAGTAGAGCCCACACAATCAGCTAAAGCTACGACCTCAGCTGACGACTCTGGATGCACTAAGACCTTTGCACCTGGATATTGCTTCTTCATCTCAGCAATAGCGGCAGCCTCAAAAGAGTCATGCACCACGCAGCGACCTGGCCAGCAATAGACATCAGTATTGGCATTTTGGGCAATGTAAGAGCCTAAGTGACGATCAGGCAGCCACAGGATCTCCTCACCACGACCTTTTAAGTAATCGGCCAGCTCTACAGCTAACGAGGAGGTGACAATCCAATCAGCTAAAGCCTTAACCTCGGCTGAAGTATTGGCATAAGCCACTACGGTTGCATGAGGATGTTCGGCTTTAACACGCTTGAGCTCACTTGGAGCACAGCACAGATCAAGCGAGCACTCAGCACTGAGATCCGGCATGAGGATAGTCTTTTCAGGGGAAAGGATCTTGGCCGTCTCACCCATAAAACGCACACCAGCAACCACAATGGTCGACAGTGGGCTCTCTTTACCTACACGGGCCATCTCTAAAGAGTCGCCAATAAAGCCGCCGGTTTCCTCAGCTAAACGCTGAATCAATGGCGAAGTGTAGTAGTGAGCAATCAGTAAGGCCTTATGTGCCAGAATGCACTCTTTGGCCTGCTCAAACAGTTGTTGCTCTTGCTCCTGCTGCGCAGCCGTCATAGGTGCCGGTGTCACAAATTCTTGTGGCATAGCAATATCTTTGAGCATGATTAAGGACATGATCCTAAACTCCCAATGGGCTTATAGCCCTATACGGTGGGCTTCTAAAAAAGCCCCACCCAAAAATCAGACCTCCCTAAGCTACCCTTAGGACTTGTCTGAAGCTCCACTATCTTGGGCTTGCTCTAGTAACTCATAACAAGCCCAGAACAGTGACTGCCCTCAGAGCACTTTTCCACCATTTCCTCACTATTGTGAGCAAAGAAAACGGGGCTGAGCTCCTAGCAGATTTTAATCGTTAATGGCGAGGCACCAGCCTGCTGCAGTGCCTGATTAATACTTTGCTCTGAGCGCATCGCGCCAAAAGCACGCATTCTGCTCGTACAAACCTTGAGGTTCAAACCAGCGCTATTCTCTGCTGGCGCAGCTTGCTCTGGCGCAGCGTCACCGCCAGCGACCACCGCATCAGCTTTGGCGGCCACTTCAGTTGCTGCCGCTTCAGCGGCTGCTTCGGCCGCTTCGGCCGCGTCAGCGGCTTCAGCTGCGGCTACGCTCGCATTAATAAGTGCAGTGCTTAAAGGACGAAGCGGGTCATCATCGACCACCAAGCCCTCGCCCATCAGGGTAGCTGGGACAAAGCAATTGAGCTTTTCGGAGCTCATCAACACTTCAACCAAATGCTGTACCCCATGCACCACGTACACAAACTTAAAACGCTCTCCCTGCTCGCGCGGATGCGTATCCTCTTTAAGTGCTGCACCAAGACGTGCACTGTGAGCTTCGAGCAGCGCATCAAAACGCTGCAAAGCTTGCTGGGGCTGAGCTTGTAGATCTAAAACCTCAAGCTCTAGTTTAGCAAGCTCTAGCTCTTGCCGCCAAAAAGGCGCAAATTCTTCGCTCACCGGCCCATAGTGATCATTGTCTTCAAGTGGTACATCTACCGCCAAAGCTTGGGATGCAGACAGATCACGAGCAAAATACAGCGCACGCTCTGCATAGTGCGCATAATCAAAGGATAGGTCGCACAGGCTCAGCACATGATCTATATCGGCCTGACCATCCACTGATACCACGCGAAATATGTGAGGCTGCACACCTAAAGGCGTTAACTTTAACATGTACTGCATGACGACACCTCGGGCTCAGAATTGAGCTAAAAGACAAGAAACCACAGCGCGGTGAGACTAACTGTTCTGCTAAGTCTAAAGCTTAGCTAAAGCTAGATCTTAGCCACGATGTGGCCCCTTCTCAAGAGCAAGCCACGGCGAGCTCTATTTTTTGCTATTTCTTCTCTGTTGGCCCTGTTGCCCAGAGCCAGATGCCCCCGAATCATTGATGCGACTATCGCGGCTAGCTTGGCCGTCACGGCCTGCTTGGCCATTACGGCCGTCACGGCCCGCCGAGCCGTCGCGGCGCTCGCGATTGCTGTCAAAGCTACGCTTGGCCTTGCGCTTTGAGCGGTGGCCTGCGGCTTTGCCTTGGCTTTGGCCCTGGCTTTGGCCTTGGCCATTACCTTGGCCTTGGCTGTAGCCTCGCGCTTGGGCCTTACGCGCGCGTTGACGCTGACGCTGATCGTTGTCGGCATCCATGTCACTTAAAGCCTGATCCGCATCAAAATCCTCACCAGTGCGTGCTTTACTTGAAGCACCATGCTCACCCAGTTGCTCCATATGACACTGCACTAAGGCATCAGCTAGGGCCTCTACATCCATTGGATTGATGTGATGACTCTCTAAGAACTCTTGGAACAGCTCCATTTCCTCTGGGGTCATCAGCACTGGAGACGACTCAGGGTCGAAATCATATACATCAAAATCATCAAAGGACAGTTCCTGCTCATAGTCATCATCATCTGGGTTAACAACCTCATAATCATCCGATGATTTAGCCTGAGCAGGCGATTTAACCTGAACTATGGCCGGAACTGAGGCTGGGACTGAAGCGGCAGCCGATGTCGAGGCCTTCTGCACTTGCGGATCTTGTGCCCCCTGTTGATTCTGCTTCTGCGCAGAAGAATCCTCTTGGACTGGGGTGGCGCTCCACCAGCGATTGCGCATCAGCTGTGCGGCATAAGCCGTTGGAGCATGACGATCAAAATAAGAGGAATCCACTGGCGACTGCTGGCGCTCTAATTGGAAATAATCCATCAGCAAGATCTGCTCGCTCAGAGTACGACCCTGCAAGTAATCCATCAGCCACAGTGTCTGTTGCTCCGGACTAATACTCATACTCTCAGACATCGCGGTATTGCTGGTCGGATGCTGGATGATGTAGTCCTGATAGTACTTATATTGCTTCGCACTCATCTCCAGATCAGAGCTTGATAACGCCAGAGAGCGATACTGAGCAACGCTTGGGAATGACGGATGATAGTCATACTCGCCATTAAGCACACTATGGCTTAAATAGAGGCGATAGAAGTAATTCACCCGACGCACACTACCTGGGATTGGCCAAGTTGGCTGTGCATGCCCCTCAACACGCTCGCCGTAATACAAAGCCTCACGCGCAAAAGGCACCACATTGGTGTCACCATTCAGATGCAGTTTATGCAAGAACTCTTGCATCTTTGAGGTCTTCACAAACAAAGGCATTAAGCAGTAGTACTTGCTTTCATCTAAAAGTGGCTGTGCCAGATCGACGAACTCGAATCCTGGCAACTCCTTGTAAATGAAAGATAAAAAGTACTTGGCGCGCAGATACAAGAGCTCAATATAGTCATCCTGACTCCGCTCACGGGCAACGCTTAAGACCTCAGTGTTGAGAATATTGTTGATGAAGTCGTAATTCTCAGACTGAGCTACCGCCTGCAAGATCGCTTGCTGGATCTTTTTATTGCCCTTAACGGCTAGGCTTTCACTCGCAAGCTGTTGGATTAGAGCCGGATCAATGTCCTTATCCTTAACAGGTTTAACCCCCTCACCACCAGCTCGCTTGGCAGCTGACTCACTCAGCCTATAGAGACGCTCTTTGCCTGACTTCTTACGTCGAGCTTGCAGCTCTCTGTACTTCTCCTCCAGTCCGGTGGCCTCTAGAAACTCGTTAATCATCTGTGTTTGGCTCTTCACAAATGGCATCTGAGGCTTCTTTTGGACACCTAACAGCATTGGATGGAAGAAGTTATAAATTTGGATCTCCTGCTCATATTTATTCTGAGCGTCGTTAGCCTCATCCGACCACATGCTCCAGTAATGGCAAGGGTAAATGAACTTACGCGGATCCTCAGGAATGAGCAGCCCCTCATGCAGCAACAGCTCACGCTCATCCTCGTAATAACCATAAAGCAGGCAAGTTGCCAGCTTCAAGGTTTGCTCGGCAAACTCAGGAGAAGGGATCTTGGTAATGATGATCTTTTGTCCTGAGGCAGTGACACCTACCGCACAGTTAGTCTCAATGTGCTGCTCGCGATATGGTGCATAGTCTAACCACGTAATACCCTGAGGATAGCCCACTGGTAAATGCACCAGACCATCAGCTTGTAAGCCCATGCACTGCATCGCGGCCTTAAACTCGTGATATGGCAGGCGCTGCTTCCCTGACATAATGTCATTGACATGCTCTTCAAGGAATTTAACCAAGCGCTCTTCCTTGCTATACAGCTGCAAGATCTTAGGATCTTGGCACAGCATCTCCAAGCCCTGATCAAAGCGCTGAGCTAAAGCCACAAGCACAATGTTATAAGCAAGCTTATAGGCATCAGGATAGATCTTGTGCAACACCGAAGGTGCACGCAGATTTAAGAGCGGATCATTCATGAGGTCAAAGAAGATTGGGTGCATGTAGCTGTCATCTGCTAAGACCAAATAACCCTCGCGCATCTGCTTACGATTAGCCAGCATCAAGGACTTATAGTAATAGGTGTTCTGCACAATTAAGTCTTCGACATAACGTGCAGCGACATCTATCAACAGCTGCTTTGGCGTATTTTCAGGCATAAACATCCACTTAGCCAATTGCTGCGTCGCCTTGTTGTGCTGCTTATCTTTGGCTCTCAATAAAGCATCGATCTCTTGCTTGTCAAAATTCTGCTCAAATACGCGATCGATGTACTCATTAATCGCAGAAGACACATCACTCAATGCCACAGAGCGATAGAAGCGATGATGGAAGGTCTCATAAAGCAAGGAGGTGAAGCTCATATCAATGAGATCCACGGCACCATAGAAATACGAGTAATTCAACAGCACATTAGCAAGTTTCTCCTCCTCGCGCATGGTCTCCACGTGGCTCACATTGCCCTTAAGCTCTTGAGCTAAGCAGTAAATGAAGACATGCAGAGGGTTTTCCTCCTCATAGAACATAAGAGGACGCGTAAACTGCCACTCTTGCCGCAAATCAAAAGTAAATTTCTCATGCCAGAATCTGCTCAGAGTCGAATTTGGGAAATCTAACTCATCACGCAAGGTCTTACCGCCGTTTGCGCCTGCACTGGCACTAACGTTAGTGCCTGCACCGACACCTGCGACAACCTTATTGCTGTCTAAGCCCTCAGCACCAGATCCCATGTCATCTGCAAGCTCGCTCATGAAGCTGATATTAGCGAGATTTTCAATAGCACGGGCCGCAGTAGTCTTGTCAGAGAGGCTATCGACATTGAGCCCCAGTTTGTCGTTTAAAAAGCTCTTTAAGCGCGTAAAGATCAGCTCTTCTTCACCATCACTGGTGGCGCTGGCATCCATACCACCAGACGCATTAGCACCCGAGGTATTAGCATTAACCGTTACTGGCCCAAAGCTCTTGCTACCATCGGAAGATTCAGCTGACGCCTTAAGGGCCGCAATCATGGTCGCCACCTGATCTGAGGCGAGGACAGAGGCCAGATCCTGAGGTTCAATCTTGCTTGGATCAAGACCTAAACGCTCTAAGAACTGTCTTAAGACCTGCGCATTAAACTTACGACTATTTGCCCCAGCTCCACTTGCACTTGCGCGCTGCGCCAGAGCACCTTGAGCCGTAGCTGTTACTGGCCCATTATTGGCTGCCGCTGCAGCCGCAACAGCGCTAGCCGTAGCTGTAGTTAAAGACACAGCTGGCTCGCCTGAGCCTAAGCTTCCGTCATTGTCGAGCGCGTAATAGGAACCTTCACGATCGATTGGGAAATACTGACCCAGCATTTGGGCCTTTTGCTTATCGCTACGCTTCAGCTCTTCGCTGTAATCAGTAGTGACAAAAAGATTGCCGCGATATTCCTCACCATTTTGCAGTGCGGCCAAAAGCGCATTTTCCTCTTGTTTTTGCCACTCCTCGTTAAAGTCACCACCCGCTGGTGAAAATACGGAATCGACTGATGCGGCCGCAGTTACAGATGATGCGGCTACAGAGGCAGCAGTATCTGTATACGAGGCAGACGAGAAGCGCGAAGAGGCACCCGAGGACTCATGGCCAGCAGAGTCATGACGGTGTAAATGCCACACCAAGCTGTGCAGCTGATAAGAGGACTCACTATACACACTGTCATAGCTGCGCAGACGTAAGAACTCCTGCTGATAGGCCGAGTACTCGCGCCCAATGGCCAGCATCAACTCCTCTTTACTCTGGTGCCAGCGGCTTAAACGCTGATCAAAGCTTAAGCCCCACATCTCTGTGCGGTACAAGTCGTCGTTTAACAGCATCTGCGCTAAATGCTGCATGCTCACTTCACCGCTCATATGGGAATCAGCGACAGAGGCTGTATTTACTAAGCTAGAGGCACTACCTGCACTAGCAGCGCTGAGTGCACTGGCACTGGTGTGACCAGCGAAGCTCGACTTCAGGCTTTGCATATAGGCCACGGCCTTAGAGCGATCGGCGACACTTAAGCCTTGCAATAATCTGTATGGCAATAAGGCACAGGCATAAGGCACAAATTGGAGATATTGCTGCTGATCAAAACGTCCATTGTTGGTAAAGGTATAGTGCAACCAATGCTGAGCATTTGGCATCTTGCACAGAGTGGCAAGATTATCCTTACCCAACACGCGCTCTAAGTGCACACGCAGCTCCACAGGGCCCCAACGATAATGCACAAATTCATCGTGGATATCAGGCGTCATCTGATCGTACTTCACCACAACGCTGCCTTGCTTGTTACGCAATTGATCATCGCTGCCATTAAAGTAAAGCTCACGACCAGCTGGAGTGAACTCATGTAGAGCGTCCACTGCCGCTGCCATTTGCTTGAGCTGCTCACGAGCACGCCGTGCTCTGTTTTGCTCTAACAGCGTCTCATCACAGAGCTGGTTTTTATAGCTGACATAACCACTGACGTGATCGTAATTCTGCTCTGGGAGCTTAATGTGACGCCGCTTTGCTACATAGCCGTTTTCGCACTCTAAGCGTAAATCCTCAAACTCACTAAAGCCCTCAGAGTTCATGTCATGAGCGAACTCGCGGAACTTCTCGGAGTTGGTATCCAGCTGCAGCACTTCCTGCACAAACTTACGGGCGGTTAAGTACTCCTCTTCCTCACGGAAGTAGTTATCGTTA
The DNA here is from genome assembly GCA_019114785.1 of Candidatus Anaerobiospirillum pullistercoris. GTDB lineage: Bacteria > Pseudomonadota > Gammaproteobacteria > Enterobacterales > Succinivibrionaceae > Anaerobiospirillum > Anaerobiospirillum pullistercoris. Next base: position 22,911 of record DXEV01000072.1, read on the forward strand.
AGCGCGTACTTAAAGAGGTGACTTTGAGTGTAGTACAGATAGCGCTCTTTAGCCTCAGGTATACCACGCAACATATCCTTGGCCAGCAAGGAAGCATAGCTGCGCGTTGGCATATAGTCCTGAGTGCTCTTGCCTAAGCACCAGCCATTGCGAGAGAAGAGCAGCATCTCACGCAAGTCATAGCCATGGCTGTGCATAAAGAACTCGTAGCGCAGATAGGCCTTAATGAAAAGACTGAGCACATGCCCCTTATCTGCAGAAAGATTAGGCAACTCCAGCACGCCTAAATTACCAAAACGCAGTTGTGGTAATTGCAGCTTCAACTTAGGCACACCCTGAGCTTGCTGGGCCTCTTCACCATGCAGCGCGATATAGCTCTTTAAGGCCTCAGCATAGTGCTCATTCTCGGCATACAGCAGGCGTTGCAGATCAAGCGGCGAGGTCGCACCAAAGTGCACTAAAGGCACCTTACCGCTCAGTGAAGGCTCTTGCTTGAGCTGCTCTTTAATCTGCTGGAAGTCATTTACGAGACCAAAGACATTGGCAAATATAGCCATTAAGTACACATAGTCATCGTAGGCAACCGAGCGCAGATCGCTCAAACCGTGCTCGATATCGTCGGTGTAAGCTTGCACAAAGCGCTGCGCTATCGGCAAAAACTTATCCAGATCTAACTTTTGCCCATTCTCGGCAGTAAGCGATAAGGCCTCGGTGAACAACTTGATGCGCAAATTGAGCGCCATGTCCTTGGATGCTGCGTCCTCATTGATGGCCTCAACTTCAATTGCAGCTCCGGACGAGCCATCTGCCATCTCGCTTCTAGAGCTGGCATCACGCTGCCCTGAGTGTTTAGCACCAGAGGCAACACGGCGTGCAGGATCAAGCATCTCTGCAAGATCAGTTGCCGCAGCCAAGGCTTCGGCTGCCGAATTGCCTTTAGTGATCGCATCCTCACGAGCCTGATCCACAGTGATATAGAGCTGCATCTCTTGCTTTTGCAGCTGGGCCAATAAGCAACGTAAAAGCTCGCCATCTTGCGACACTTTGCCCAACAATTCAGCAGCTTGCAGGAGATCACGGCGCTGTGGCTCTACCACATAATGCTCAAAAAGCTCACCATATGGCGCATGCTCGTATATACTCACATTAGAGTGGCTATAGAAAGATGGCACCAAATACCCCAAATTGCTCAGGAAACGACACATGCGGGCAAAGAGCACAGGCAAAGGACGACCATCCTCACGTACCGCTTGCAGCGTACAAACCAACATGGAGGTCAGCGAGAGCGGCAAGGCTCCCATATTGATGCAAGGAAGGATGTTACTCCGATAGAGAGTATGGTTGGTCATAGGATGACGCACGTGCTGATACACTATTCCCAGCGGTGAATGCATGCACAGATGTGCGCTCAGGTTATCCAAGGAAAGGACGACCTCCTTCATCACATTGTCGATTTCAGCACTATCTGCAGATTCATTATTGTGGGCAAAGGAAACATCAGCCGCTTTGTTTAAGAGCGTGCGCAAGGAAGTAGGCCACACTCCCTCTTGTACCATATTGGCAAAAATGCGGCGCTCTAACAAACTCTGACCTTTACCTAAACGCACGAACATCTTAAACAGGACTTGCTGTACCTGAGGATCAGTGATCTCGCGCTCGAGGTGCTTAGAGATCAAGAAATCATGCAGCTCCATCTCGCCGTTGAGATCAGCGAAGTTACCATGCAGCTCGGTGCCAATGAAGCCTAAGTTGTCGCACTCATTATTAAAGAGATTAAAAGCTCCTAGGCCTGCATTGATATGGTAATAGTTGTGGCTGGTTTGGAATAAGCCTAAGTTATTCAAGATCCGGTGTAATTGCGAGCCACTAAAGAGGCTGGCATGTTGCTCCAATAAACGGGCGAATTTGAAGCTGTTAAAAGGTACAACTAACCCACCAAGGCTCAAATACATTAGGCACAATAAGGCCTGCACATTATGTTGAGCTAACTCTTCTAAGTACAGCCAATAGATCACAAAAGGCAAAGGCTTAAAGCTCTTAGTCTTCAGCAAAGCCTCCAACTCAGCTTGGGCCTCGCTTACCTGTAAACGAGCGGCATAGAAAAGATAGGTGTGAGCCTCCGCACGGAGCTCCTCTTGGTCTTTCAGATTGAGGTAAAGCTCAAAATATCCCAGAGGACGCTGCAAAGCCACCATTTCATAGGCTAGCTTTAAGCGCTCCTCATCAAGGCCATGCTGCTGATAGAAATGCACCGCATCACGATAACAGCCATCACTTTGGAAACGGCGGCCTAATAAGGCAAACAAGCTGCTGAGCTCGCCACAATCATTAGCCATATCCGCAAACGCGCCAGCCGTCTCAGCGGCACCTGCGATGCCAGCTGCACCGGTTCCAGCTGCACCAGCTGCACCAGCAGCACTGGCAGCGCCAACAGCACCCGCCCCCTCTATTCCTGCAGCGGCGCTAGCGCTAATGCCAGCGGCGCTGGCCGTGCTCTCCACCTGCAGAGCCTCAGCCCCTAAGGCTTGGTGAGCCTCTATGGCACTCTGCGTGACTGAGGACACCGTGGAGGCTGTGGCTTTGCTCACCTGTTCGCACTGACCACTTTGCGCCTTCTTAATCGAGCTCAGGTAAGACAACACCTTACCGTTTTGCAGCGCAGCTGCACTGCGGAAGAACTCGTCCATGTATGGAGCAAACACAGGTGCCATATTGCCCATGATTGTGTTGAAGCTCAGCGACAACAAGTTATAACCTTGTTCACGATACTCTGGGGTGACCATGCCCAATTGTAGGAACATAAAGGCAATGTCTAAAGGCTCGACTTTAGCATTGATGACTGAACAGTCACTAATGCTGTCTTGCCCGACCAACAGCTGCTTGGCCAGCAAATCACCTAAGAATCTAGCGTCTTGGGCCTTTACAAAATTAATCCCTGTCTGCAGATCATCGTTGTAGATCCTGCTGACCATTACACGATACATAGCCAAACAGGCATCAGGCGAAAAAGTATTTTCCAAGCAATTATAGAGTTGCTTCAGCAGGCCATTGAGCACTGGAGCCAATTGCAGGCTCTTTTGCTGGCTGTGATCCAGAATATCGCAGAGCAAGATCACTGTATTACTGATCACAGCGGAGGCAAAATCTGCACGCAAAGGTGTCCTAGCAAAGCTCTCATCAGCCTCAGGGCGCAATAAATTTGGATTGCGCTCAAAAATAGGCTTCAGCAGCGAATCACTCTCCTGCCACAGCTTAAAGGCAGTGTTGTAATCAATAGGAGAGACTTGGAGCTGATAGGCATTGACCACGGCAAAGCGGTTAAAAGCCGTCTCTATACCGCTTCTGGCCATCATGAGATTCTGGCAAGCCATTAAATGCAGGCATAAGGAAATCATGCCAGGCTTATTCTGCGACGTGTTCAAGAGAGGCTCGTAACACAGCGACAAATAACCTGGAGCCAGATAATCACCACTCACAGTAGCGTAAGACAAGGCCGCATAACCTAAGAAACGGTTAAACGGTAACAGCTCACCATAAGTGTAGGCACGGCCAATCAAAAAAGCGGTGTAGGCAGACATACCTGGGATCAGCGGCACAAAGCCTGTCTCACCGGCCAGTCTAAACTTTTTGTCTTCCTCATCCTCATCTTGAGAGTCTGTTTGCACGCTTGCGCTTGTGCCTGCACTTGCGCTTACGCCTGCGCTTGCGCCCTGTTGGCCTTGGAGAGACTCACCCTGAGTGCTGAGTCCTACAGCAAAAGCAGACTCCATCACTTGCTCATATTGGTTGAAGAAGAACTCACCCGCCAATGAGCTGTTATTGGAGAGCATTTGACGCCGCGCGTTATTGATCAGAGTCTTGCTGTAGAAGCTAAAGATGTCGAGCAGCTTCAAGTTGAACTTATGAGCAAGGTGCTCCAGCTCAGGCTTATCCTTAAAGAAGTACATCAGCCTTTCAGGGTCATCGATCTTTTGGCGGATCTTCAACTGGTGGTAGAGGTGTAAAGCACACTCTTTGACATCATCACCACAAGTACCCGTCTTTACCGCCTGCTCGATGTCTTCTTTAGAGCAATACTTGAAAGCAAACTCATACTCAGCCATCTGCTCTTGGTTGAGATTTTCTGTGTTGCCAAAGAGCTCAAACAAGAACATGCCTAAGGTCTCTTCGTTAGCAATCTTAGCAGAGCCCTCTTGCATGGCATAAAAGCCGACACGACAAGCCTTCTTACCGATCAGGAAATTGCAAAGACTTGGCAGAAAATGAGTAACCTCAGCGATATTACTGCCATACAGGTCTTGAGAAGAGCGATGCATGACAATAGTGGCAGCCTGCCGTATCTGATAGATCAAGATGTCTATATCATTGGTGTTGTCATTGAGGAAATTGAGCACACCAGAAAGATAGCAGAAGTGCTGTAAGATCGGCTTTTCCTGACATAACTCCTTATAGGTGGTATAGGCACAGCGAGTATCCAGATCACCTTTAGCAAACTGAGCGCGCAGGGCCTCAGTATCATGATGGAGCGGATCTTTATCTTTATTGCGGGCCAAAAAGTCACGGAGACGACGGCGGTAGTACTGGCGGATCTTCTCTGCAGTCAGCTCAAATGCCTGATTTTTAGCGCGCTTACCCGTCTTGGCACTTCTAGCCTTATAGGCTGGGCTGTAATCAGTGTGCTCAGGATCCAGATCAAAATCGCCATCTAAGCGCACATAATCCTGCAAAGAGATCAGATCTTTGGTATCGAGCTCTTGCGTGCAATCATTCAGCTCACCACCAAAAGTGAGATCTGGGCCCAAGATGGAGCCACGAGTCTGCGCAAAATCACGCTGAGCTAAGAAGTTATCGCCTTTGATACGATCAACGACCATACCTTTAGAGTCACGGCCATAGCAAAAGCCAGCCATGAAATCGACCTCGTGGGTAAAGCCATAACGCATCAGCGCAAAGAGCTGCACGCAATTTTGTACCTCAACAAGGTGATCGAGGAACACAAAATCACGCTGCTCGCCGGTGGTTTGAGCCAGCAAATAGTAATAGAACACCATTTCATCTAATTGCTGTGGTGTAATGCGTGACCAAAAATCGGCCACCATCACCGCCACTACCCACTCATAACGACAGAGCTGATCAAGGAAGCTCTGACGCAAAGCTATGAGCTCTTCATGGTGTACGGCACTCTCTGGCATGTAGCATAAGGAGAAGATAGTGAAATTTTCTAGCTCATCTCCTTCAAGGCTACGTAAGATATCATCCAAGCGATTGTTGTACAGCTCTACATCAGGTGGAGCATCCAACAATGTAGCCAACTTCATGATGTAATTAGGCGAGAGATCAGGGGCCAATTCTTGGATGATCTGACGTAAATAATCGGCCGACAGCGCCTCATAAGGCTTAGTACCCAGCTCCTCTAGTGAGCGCGTAATAAGCATTTCATTGGCATAGTGCGCAAAACCAGCATTAAAGTCGTGCTCGAGCTTTTGCTCCTGCGCCGATGAGAGCTTAGCAATCTCAGGCATCAGCTGACGCAAATGAAACTTATGGCCGTTAGGCAGCTCAACATTGCTATTTGCCTGCAGAAAATCAGCATCAATATTGGTACGACCAAAGCCCTTATCAAGATGAGCGCCAGCGGCAGGCTTGGTGTGTAAAGCATTGGCGCGGCCCACGCCCAAAACGCCTTGCGGGGAGATAAAGACATTTAAAGGGTTATCTTGATCCTGAGCGTCAATTTTCTCTAGGGCAGCACCGTCAGTGGTTTCATTGGCGGCCACTGCTGCTG
>DXEV01000073.1 GCA_019114785.1 Candidatus Anaerobiospirillum pullistercoris
TGTTTAGTGAATACGCCCGTTGTGCTCAACACAACTAGAAAGTCCCCATTGCAGACAGCTCTTACTCTTAGTGGTTGTGTTGCAATGGAGATTGAAGCCGCCACCTCTATAGGTGGCCGGTAATTCACAGGATGCTGGTATCTGCTGGCAGTGTGTGTTTCTTGAGAGGGGAGCAAGGTAATGGCAAAAGAGATTGTGTTGGCCTCGAACAATATGGGCAAGGCCGGTGAGTTTGCTGCTATTTTGGAGCCTTTAGGGGTACAGATCCGTTTGCAAAAAGATTTTGCTGTGCCTGAGGTGGATGAAAACGGCCTGAGCTTTATCGAGAATGCTCTGATCAAAGCTCGTCATGCCGCCAAGTACTCCCATATGCCTGCCCTTGCTGACGATTCCGGTCTCTGTGTTGATGCCCTAAAGGGTGCCCCTGGTATTCATTCGGCCCGTTACTGTGGCGAATGGGGTAAAGATCAGGAAAATAACGACAAACTGCTCGAGGCTTTGAAGCACGTGCCAGAGGGGCAACGTCAAGCTCACTACTATGTGGCTTTAGCCTATGTGCGTCATGCCGAAGATCCAGTGCCTATCATTGTGACCGCTTCGTGGGAAGGTGCAATTGGTCTGACTCCTCGTGGTAGTAATGGCTTTGGCTATGATCCATTGTTTCAGGTGACAGGTCGCGATCTTACAGCAGCCCAGTTACCACCACAGATTAAAAACTGTATTTCCCATCGTGCTCGTGCTTTAGCCCTGTTGGCTGCCGAGTTCCGCCGCTGCCACGAGATCTGATCTGCGACTTTGAGGTAGTGTTATTTCACCTCATAGTACCCATCATAGAGAAGTTTGGGACTGCTTTGCTTGCTGAGCGTGTCCTAAACTCTCCATTCCTTCCTCCCGCCTAACACTCGCGCCTTCTCCTGTTCCTCGTTTTGTTCCTTGTTTTGTTTGTTGTCTATGGCCCAAGATACTCTGAATACCCTTGATCTCAGCTCTATGCGTCCTTTACCACGTGCTTATATGGCTCATGAATTGAGCCTATATGTGCACTACCCTTTTTGTGTGCATAAGTGCCCATACTGTGATTTTGCTTCAGAGGCGGAGGGAAAGGATGCAGCGCGAGATCACTTGTATATTGAGCTGTTGCTCAAAGAGTGGCGTTTGAAGTTGCCTTTGTGGGCGCAAGCAGGACGTAAGCTGGTATCACTGTATATTGGTGGAGGTACCCCAAGTTTATGTGAGCCTCGAGAGTGGGGGCGCTTATTGGATGAGGTAGGGCCATATTTAGCACCTGATGCCGAGATCTCGCTTGAGGCCAATCCTGGTACTGTGGATGAGTCCTGCTTACGCGAACTACATGCTGTAGGTTTTAACCGGATCAGTATTGGTGTGCAGAGCTTTAATGATCGAGCTTTAAAGCGTCTGGGGCGTATCCACAATAGTGAGGAGGCTACAGCAGCTTGTATTGCAGCGCGTAAGGCTGGTTTTACTAACTTTAATATCGATCTCATGCACGGCTTACCACAGCAGGATGCTGCAGCGGCTGTGGCCGATTTACGTGCTGCCTTAGCCTTGGATTGTACCCATTTGTCGTGGTACGAGCTTACCTTAGAGGAAGGGACTTACTTTGGAGCTCATCCTCCGGTCTTGCCTGAAGAGAATGTCTTGCTAGACATTGAGCAACAGGGATGGGCGCTGTTAGACCAAGCTGGCTTTGAGCATTACGAGGTTTCTGGCTATAACCTTGAGGGTAAGTATCGCTGTCGCCATAATCTCAACTATTGGCTTTATGGGGATTATTTAGGTCTAGGCGCGGCGGCTCATCAAAAGCTGACCTTTATGTCAGAGGAGAAAACCGCTGCTGCTCTCCACTCTTATGCCGCAGAAAAAGGGAAGTTATCTTCAGTAGGTTCAGCTCGCTGGGGAGAGTTGTGGCACCAGCCGGAGCTGCTCTTAGATCTAGTGGCAGAGTCTAAGCAACCAGAGCAAGGCTTATATATCATTACACGCAGTGCTAACCCAGAGGATTTTGCCATCTACCAGCAGCAGTGTTTACAGGCGGTGGAGCCTCTACTGCTGACGCAATCACAGACGCAGCCAGCTCAGCAAGAGCAAGAGTGCCCAGAAAGCTCCATGGGTACTGATGATTTGGGGGCGGGTGCTGTTAATGCCGCTAGTGCCGGTAATACCGCTAGTGCCGGTAATGCCGCTAATGCCGGAAAGACCGTTGAGGTCAGTGAGACATCCGTAGATACTGATGAGGAGATCCCTGCACAGGTTGGTGCGTTGCATCAAGTGGCAACTGAGGCTGTGCCTTTTGAATTTATGCTCAACCGTTTGCGCCTCCAACGCGAAGAGATCAGTGCCCTTGAGTACTTGTGTCATACCGGTCTACTGATGGATTCTTTGCGCCCACAGTTAGAGGAGCTACAGCGTGAGCAGTTGATCACGCTCAAGCCTGATCTTACTTTTGCTGTGACACAGCGCGGAAAGTTAATGTTGAATGATGCTATTTGCGCATTTTTGTGAAAAAATAGCGATGATCAGTAGAAAAAAGGGCTTTAGAGAGGTAAGGAGCGTAGCATCAGCAGCAAGTGATGCACCGGTGAGCTTGCTTGAGTTTTGTAGATGCAAGATTTTGGTCTATGCTTAAGTGTAATTAGCAGTGCAGCCCCAAATTACTGATCGAAACGATTGGATTTGGCGGGACGGTCACAGTCTCTGTCCCTGTATCGGTCGTTGGGAGGTAAAGAGGAAGCTCGTGCAGGGTAAGTATCTTGCACACAACCATGTGGATATACAGGTTGAAAAATGACGGTGTTAGCTTCTTTGCAGGACTGGGTGAGGGACAAACTCAGCGCTGAAATTTTCTGAGTTTGTGCTTTTGCTTACATCCCGCTAAAACGACTCCGTAAGGCTGGAATCAGGCTGTAAATATCAGGTTTCTGTTTGGACTGCTATTTTTGAGCAAAAGGTCGTGCCGCTCGCTTAGAGCACATCTGCATTCTTTTGCTCCCAAGGCCTAGTCCATGTGAAGAAATAGGTCAGTTTTTGCATCGCAGACGGCTGTTGTAAGCTAATAGAGACTCTACCAAGTTTAGATCTTCTCTTGTCGCGTCGTATTAAGTGCTGCTGTAAGTAATACGCGCATGTCGCGCAATGAGCAAGGTAGTGGTCAAGGTGTAATTGCTAGTACCTCTGCTCTCGAATTAATGCGCAGTTTAGTCTTAGCGAAAGCTCAGTGTTAAGGACAAGTGAATGCCAGAGAATAATAAATTTAACACCCCTCCTCAGGGGTATCAAAGACCACAGGCTGCATCGGTGTTTGCTGAGCTTTTACAAGAAGAGAATGCTCCTCATGGCCCTTTAGCCTCTGATCTTAAGAGCGCCTTATACGTTTGTGCTGCGACTAAGCACTACACTTTTGAAGAGGCTGTGTCAGATCGTAAGATGCTGCTGCTGGGTATGATGCTCGCCTCTGTCGGATTTGAAGGTGATACGAGCTCTATTACCCACGAAGATGTCATGAAGGTACTGCAAGAGCTGCTTGATTGTGGTGCTTTAGAGTATGTGGGCTCGGGTGCAGGTTTTGTGGCTCCGCACTTTAAGACTGATAGCGTGGGCAAAGTCAGATGTGTAATAGTTTCTCACACAGATAGCTTCGTCAATGGCAGTACCACTGAGCTGCGCTTCTCTGATAATTTTGGCGAATACCCTCTCTACAGTAAGTTTTTAGTGGTTCCTGGCGATGAGGTCAGTGTGGTGATCAATCACTGCACTGGCTTAGCCTATGTTAAGGCTATTACCAATAAGCGCGCGATGCTGATTGGTGAGGCTTCTTATAACAATGAGATCTACTTCCGCGAGCGTGGCTTTAACGCCTTTGATGTGCGTTTGACCAAGGATGGTATTCCTTTCAAGAGCGGCGATCTGGTGGTTACGGAGATTGTGGGCCGTAAAGGTTCTAATATCCTGATCGTGCGCGCTCGTGAGGTGATTCAAAATACTGGTGCCTTAAATAGCTTTATCTTTAAGGCAGTGCTTGATCACAATCTGCCAAACACTTGGCCAGAGGCGGTGCAGTATCAGGTAAAGAGCATCCCAGAAAAGGTAGAGGAGTCCGAGACTAAAGGTCGTATTGATTTACGCAATATCCCACTGGTGACCATTGATGGTGAGGATGCTCGTGACTTCGACGATGCTGTTTTCTGTAAAAAAGAAGACGATAAGTTCCACCTGATTGTGGCTATTGCTGACGTCTCTTACTATGTGCGCTCAGGTAGTGCTATCGACAATGAGGCTTTAGCCCGTTGTACCAGTGTGTACTTCCCTTACTATGTGATCCCAATGCTGCCAGTGGAACTGTCTAACGGGATCTGCTCGCTCAATCCAAATGTTGATCGTTTGTGCATGGTTTGCGACATGATCATCAATCAAAAGGGAAATATTGAGCGCTATGGCTTTTATCCAGCCGTCATGAAATCTCATGCCCGCTTAACTTATACCGAAGCTCACCACATGATCACCGAAGGTGAGGCTATTAAGAGCGAGCATAAGCAATGCGTGCCTTGGATCAAAAACCTGTATGAGGTTTACCAAGCTTTACGTAAGGCCCGTGATGCCCGTGGTGTGTTTGAGTTTGAAAGCACAGAGGTGCACTTCCTTTTTGATCAGAATTGGAAGATCAGTGGCATGGAGCCAGATGACCATAATGAGGCTCATGAGCTGATCGAAGAGTGCATGATTGCCGCTAATATCTGCGCTGCTACCTTTGTGAAGACCAATAAGTACGATAGCTTGTATCGTATTCACGATAGACCTGATCCAGAGCGTTTAGAGAAGCTGCGTGCCATTCTCTCGCGTTATGGTATTGATCTGCGTGGCGGTGATAATCCAACCCCAAGAGATTTCCGTTTGGTTTCAGAGCAGGTAGAGAAGCTGCCTGAGGGTGTACACCAGATCATTGCGCTGCAAATGCTACGCTCGATGATGAAGGCTTGCTATAGCCCTGATAACATCGGTCACTTTGGTCTGGCATTAGAGAATTACTCCCACTTTACCTCACCAATTCGTCGTTACCCAGATCTGCAGATCCATCGTGTGATTAAGTTCATTTTGGAAAAGCAGAAGAAGCGTAGCTGGGGCAAGATCGGATCGCGTTTCTACTCTCATGAAGAGCTGGTAAATCTGGGCATTAAATGCTCTGATCGTGAAGTGGCAGCTGCTGATGCTGAGTATGATGTCTCCAACTCACTCAAGTGCGAGTACGTAAAGAATTTCCTCAATGAGGTTGTGCAGGGCACGGTTTCGACTGTAGATAAGTGGGGCGTGTTTGTGACCTTAAATGATTTCTTCATTGACGGCCGTATTAAGCCTTACAATGCGTACTTCTATATCGATGCCGATCGTCATTGCTTCAGCGATTCCTCTGGTAAGACCTGCTATGTAGGCGATCAGATCTTGGTGCGTATCGTCAATGTGAATAGCATGGCGCGCATGATTGAGCTGCAGCCAGTGTCTAATAAGCGTAAAGCTGACAATAGCTTTGATCTTAAGGGCCGAATGGAGAGCTTAAAGTCGCAGGCAGTTAGCGACCCACAGCCAAACAATGAGGACAAAGATCTGTTCTTCTCCAAGTTGGCAGATATCTCTTTAGGCAAGCAAGCTGACAGCACGGACAATATTACGCGTCCACAGCGCGATTACAGTATTGCCTCTGAGCTTGATCTGAGCACCGCCAAGCACGTGGGCGAGACTGCCATGGGTAAAGCTTTAGCAGCAGCCCAAGAGCAAGCTAAAGAGCAAGAGGTGCAAGCTCAAGCTCAAGCTCAAGCTGACTCTTCCGTTACTGACGCCAAGCCAGCTACCAAGGCTGCCAAGAAGAGCAAGAAAGCTGCTGCCAAGACGACGGACGAGGCTAGTGCCGCTGCTGCCCAAGCCACTTCCACTGAGGCTTCGGTTCCAAATGAGGAAAAGAAGCCAAAGGCTAAGGCCAAGAGCAAGGCTAAGCAGTCTACTGCTGCCGCTGCTCAACATGTTTCGCCAACAGTGGAGAAGTTATTGGATGAAGCACCATCCAATATTGATGCAGATTTAACCGGTTCCAAGTATCCAAAGACGGACAAGAAGAAGCCTAAAGCGACTAAGGCCGCCGCTACTGATACTCAGGTTGCAGCCTCATCTGTAACTACTGAAGAGGCAGCAAGCGAGGACAAGTCGAGTGCTTCAGTTGAGGTGAAGGCTGAGACTAAGGTGAAGGCTAAAACTAAAGCCAAAGGCACCAAGTCCAATGCTAAGAGCGTACAAGAGGCAGAACTTCCTCAGACTCAAACTCATCAGGGAGCAGAGCCTCAAGACAACCCTGCGGAGGGTACCGAGATGACGACTAATTCTCCAGAAATACTTGATGCCAAGGTCAAGGCTAAGGATGCGGATGGAGACGAAGTGAAGTCCGCTCCTAAGGTTAAGGCATCGGCAACAAAGGCTGCTGCTAAGAAGGCTCCTGCTAAGAAAGCCGCTGCTAAGGCTGAACCAGCTGCCGCTGACAAACCAGCAGCTGATAAGCCAGCAGCTGACAAGCCAGCTGCTGAGACCAAGGCCCCAGCCAAGAAAGCCGCTGCCAAGAAGGCCACTGCTAAGGCTGAGCCAGCCGCTGCTGATAAGCCAGCTGCTGAGGCTAAAGCCCCAGCCAAGAAAGCAGCCGCCAAGAAGGCTACTGCCAAGGCTGAACCAGCTGCCGCTGACAAGCCAGCTGCCGAGACCAAGGCCCCAGCTAAGAAAGCTGCTGCTAAGAAGTCCACTGCTAAGGCTGAACCAGCCGCCGCTGATAAGCCTGCTGCTGAGGCCAAGACTCCTGCTAAGAAAGCAGCCGCCAAGAAGGCCACTGCTAAGGC
>DXEV01000074.1 GCA_019114785.1 Candidatus Anaerobiospirillum pullistercoris
GAATGCGAATTTTCTGCTAGTTAACTACTCAAAGGGCGTAAGACTTGTCGATTCAGGATTTAAAGGTGGTTTTGCTTGCCTAAGCCACTATATCCCGTCCGCACAGGTCGAAAATTTTAACAAAGTACAAAAAACGCGGGCCAAACAGGGCAAAAACCACCCAAAGGAGATCTATATCGCTTTTTTGGAATTTAGCAGGCCCCAAAACAAGCAAGGCTCCCCAAAATCTGTGAAGATTCTGGGAAGCCCTGTGGTCTATTTGAGGCCCTGAACCCTTTGAGCTCTTACCACCATAAGGCTCAGAGCTCGATGCCCTTAGCCAAAAAAGTCTACTCCTCAGGTGTGGCAGCTGAGGCCTTACGGGAGGTCTTGGCTTTGGTCGTAGACTTTACCTTAGCCTTGGTGGTAACAGCAATGTCTGTAGTTTTGGCCTTAGCTGTGGACTTAGGCTTGGCGGTAGCAGCCGCTTTGGTCTTAGAAGCGGCTGTGCCAGCCTTAGTGACTGTTGTGCCGGTCTTGGCTTTGGTAGCCCTAGTGGCCCTGGCCTTAGGCTTAGGTTGCTCTTGAGGCTCAGCTGGTTCGCTGTTGCTTGGAGCGGGCTCTTGCTTCTGAGCTTTTACCTCTGGCTGAGCCTGAGGCATAACCACAGGATCTTGGGCCCCTTGGAGCAAACGCTCAGCTAATCCACTTTCACGATCTACCGAGTGGCCAATGGCATACAGTAAGGCATTGTCCGAGCTCACTACCTGCACGCATTTCTTCGCACGAGTGATACCGGTGTACACCAGTTCTTTAGTCAGCACGCGATTAACACGATCGGCCAACACCATAGTTATCTTGTCATACTCTGAGCCTTGGGACTTGTGGATCGACATGGCATAACCGGTATCGTAGTTGGTCAAGAGCAAAGTACTGATCACATTGACCTTAGTGACACTCTTACCATTCTTTTCCTCTACGCCAGTAGGGATAAAGACACGCAGCACCCGCTCTGTATTACCCACTGAGCCTGACTCGCTCTCAGTAGCACTTGGGTCAGTTCCCAGCTGGGCACTCTGGTCACTCTGGATATTACTGCCTACAGTCTTTTCTTCGTAGGCACAGAAGCCCACGTAACCATTGACCAAGCCTAGTACTGGATCGTTTTTGGTGATAATGATGATCTGGCCTGGGAAGAAATCATTAGGCCCAAAGTAGCCATAGCCTTGCAAGTAAGTGCGCTTCACTTCCTCACAAATGGCTTCATTCAAGGCCTTATCACCCAAAGCACCGTGGTGGTTGGAGCACAGAATACGGAAACGATCCATGAGCTTAAAGAGCTTTTCACGCTCGTCTGGATCAGCACTAACCACAAAGTTTTGCTTTTCCAGCTGCTCAAGGAACTGTGAGTAATTTTCCTTTACCCCACGAGCAATGGCCTGCTGAGCTAACTGCTTTCTAAAGCTCTCAATCTGTGCCTTTTGCTCAGAGTTATCTGCATCCACTGACGCTGGTGCTTGACGCAATTGCACATACGAAATGGCAGGCTTAAATTCTGGATAGGCCACCTCTGCTGTATCAGCTGCCGCTGCTGCTGCAGCGGTTTTGCCCTTACCACGCTTCTTGGTTGGCTTGGCGGCTGACTCTGGCACGAGTACAGGCTCTAACAAGCCAATACTCTCTAGAGTTTGCTGCTCATCTTGGGCAAAGAGCTCTTTAATGCGCTCTAACTGTTGCTTGCAAGGATCATCATCAGCGATCTCACCCATACCCATAAACGAAAGCGCATCTTCAGCCCTCTCTTTAAGCTGTAAGTAAGAGTAGATCTCGCCCTGCTGCTGATTATGTGGCAACTCTAAGTTAGAGCCACTGTCTTGAGCACGTGGAGCATTGTTGACCAGCGCAGCCAACTGACCGATCTGCGGTACGTCCTTAGAGCGATAGCTAAACTGCAATAGAGTTACGTGATCGGCGATCTTGCCATCCAACAGCTGCTTTGGACTGTAACCCGACATCCGGCTTAAGAAGTCTAAAGTACGCTCTTGCAAGCGTTGCTCTGCTGCCAGATTAAGACGCGAGCACAGCTCGGCTAACACTGCACCGGCTTCCACCGAAGCCAGCTGATCCTTATCACCCAGCAAGATCAGCTTACAGCGTGGCTCAATGGCCTGTAACAGGCGATAGAACAAGGCCAGATCCAGCATCGAAACCTCATCCACCACCAGCACATCACAGAGCAACTTATGCTCAGCATTAAAGATTGGGGTGGCGTGATTTGGTCTCACCTTGATTAAGCGCTGTACGGTCACTGCTGTTTGTGGGATAAAGGACTTGATCTCCTCAGCTGAGAGATGGCTCAGCTTGGCTAAGGCCTCAATCTTCTCGGCAGTTCGTTCATCCTTGAGCTGCTTTAAGATCGACTCGCCCATGCGGGCTGCTGCCTTACCGGTTGGTGCACAGAGCTGGATCAAACGATTTTGCGGATCTAAGCACAACAAGAGCAACAAGATACGCAGCACTGTAGTAGTTTTACCTGTACCAGGGCCACCTGACACCACATTGAAATTGGAAGTTGTAGCCATCAGCGCCGCCATCTTCTGCCAATTTACATCCAATGGACTGCTCCCTGGCTCCGCCTCCGATGGGAACAAGATCTCAATGGCCTGCTTTAAGAAGTCCTCTTGCTCTGCACTGAGCTCAGGTGCTGTAGCTTGGCTAATATAGTCAGCAATGCCTTTCTCGTAGTTGTAATAACGGCGTAAATACAAACGATGGAGATCAAAAACCAATGGCGAGTGCTGATCTTCAGTGGTACCTACTGCCAGCGATTTACCCAAGAGATCGTGCATCTGCACCACGCTCAAAGGAGCGTAGCGCTTTACCATCATCACAAAGCGCTCTAATTGCTCTGGCGACTCAACAGCAGCATCGTCCTCATCAGGGTTTAAAACCACCAATGGTCTTTGTGCCGCATCATTCCAACGTGCAATCACGCTGTAGACACTGTCTAACGAGCTCAAATTAACGCAGATATCGCCATCTTCCATCTTGGTAAAGAGCACCAGCATCAGCACGTTAAACTGTTCCTGATCCTCGTCATTACCCAGAGGAAAATGCTGTTGCAGATAGTCCACACTAGCAACACTGATCCTTGAAACTAAGCTAGGACAATTTAAGGCGCAATTGAGCACACTGTCAGTGTGCCAGCGCTCACGGTCATACAGGAAATCCTGTTGTGCACTTTGACTTGCTTGCTGTGCCCATGACACCACTGGCTGCGCAAAGTAAGGATCTGCGTAGATCTCATGGCGTGGATAAATCTGTAAAGCCAATTGCAAGCGCACCGCATCACGCTCTTGTGGGGTCATATCGCGTTTAACCCCCAGATTGCTCTGCGTATTACTCTCGCTCACAACAGAAGGCTCTACCTGTGCAATAGCCTCTGTAACAGCGCCCGCCCCTGTCCTAGAGATCACTTGGGAGAATTGGCCTGATTGGCAATGAGCCGCATAACTAGCAGCTGCCTCAGCAATAGCTTCTTCGTCGTCACGATAGAGACCAAAGCTATTAGCTGCACTATGTGCGGAAACGGGGCCATGCTCATCACCACTAGGGCCTGATTCCATCCCATAGTCATAATCATCCATTGCCTCTGGAGGCATGGCCTCATATTGGCCATATGGGTCATATGACTCATAGTAATCAGACATCGGCTCATAAGCAGAGCTCTCTTGCACCGGCGTTGAGGCTTGATCCGTGAAGAAAGCCTGCTGTTGCAGACGCTGCAGGTACTCTTGGTTGAGCTCCTCCATACTCTGGATGGGCTGAGGTGGTACTGACTGCGTGGCAGCCGGTGCAGGCTGTACAGTCTGTGCAGACTGTGCAGTCTGATTTAAGTCTTCTTGAGACTGCTTTTTTGTC
Organism: Candidatus Anaerobiospirillum pullistercoris; assembly: GCA_019114785.1. Taxonomy (GTDB): domain Bacteria; phylum Pseudomonadota; class Gammaproteobacteria; order Enterobacterales; family Succinivibrionaceae; genus Anaerobiospirillum; species Anaerobiospirillum pullistercoris. The sequence continues at coordinate 3,901 of DXEV01000074.1, forward strand.
TTGCGCTGAGAAGCTGCGATCTTTGGTGACATCTTGTTCTCCTGAGTTTAGTTTCGACCATGGACAAGCACAGCCCTTGGCTGTGCTGTGCTCTGAGCCTTGCGGCCTTGGGCCGCTTGGCCTTTAGGCCACTGGGCCTGAGCCGCTAGGCTGGGGCTCGAGAGCTGAGCCCTGTGGCTCAGGGCTCGGGTGGGCTAATGCCCACCATCGAAGATCTGGTCGAGTTTGTGGATCACAGCAAAGTCAATCTTGGTGGAGAACACACCGGTGGAGATGTGGTCACGCAGATAGTTGGCTTGTAAACCACGCAAGTACAAATACAGTACACCGCCTACATGCCGATCATAGAAAGCTCTGAGCTCTTGCTCACTGGCATCAAAGCTCACTCCCATGCGGCGCTTTAAGAAACGGTACAGGGCCAAGGTATAGATCAAGAACTGCACATCGTAACGATGGGTATAGATCGAGGCCAATAAGCCATCACGATCGTAGCTGACGAAGCTATCACCTAAGTAATTGGACTTATAGTCAATCACAAAGTACTTCACATCAGGCTCATCGGCTTCCAGATCAAGATTGATCTCCGCATCGCCATACAGGTGTCTCACCTCATCATCATCCTCCAGCAGCAGCTGCTGTAAGTCGGCTACTCCATGACGTATCATAGTCACTTTGTCCTCCGGCATCTGCTGCACGAGATCAGGACGTAAACGCAAGGCTAAGTGCTGATTGAGATCAAGGCGACAGGCAAGGTCAATGGAGCCCTTACAATAGCCAATTAGCTCTCTACCATCTAACTTCAGCGTTGGCAGAATGCTCTGCTGGGCTTTAGGCGGCAACAACGTCTTAGCCACCTGTCTGCAGATCTCATCAATCGCTTTAGTGTTAAAGCGCTTATTGGACATTAAGAACTCCATTTCGCGCTCGTAACTCAGTGGCTGCAGATCCGCCAGCGCAAAGCAGTGGTAACGGCCTTGGACAATTGGTGCTTCCAGTACATCGTTAAACCACTCACCTAAACGCTGCTTAAAGGTTGGACTCTGCTCCATTTGCGCAGTATGTAGACGTGCACTTAGAGCGCGCAGCATCTTGTAGTAATCGGAGCCGCGATTGCCTTTAGAGAGCAGCTCCATCACATTGGCTACCAAGTAGTCATGCCAACCTAAGTTCTTAAACAGCTCAAAATCCACAAACTCGAGGATCCTGTGCATAAACGAACCAGGGGCTGAGCCACGAGGGAAATCTAAGCTCACCGAACCAAAACGCTTAAAGACATCGCCAGCAACGCAGTAGGCATTGTTCTGCCAATATTCCTGCATCAGAGCTGATAGTGAGTATCGGCTATCGCCTAAAGAAAACTTTCCAGAAGTTGGCACGGGCTCATACTGAGCCTCTATCACCGTAGCCTTACGTGGCTCTTGAGCACCATGCACCAGCTCACGGTACAAACTATCGTTGGCACCGTCATGCAGGTGAGTAGTCTCAGGTACCTCACTGCTAGCAGCACCAGTGCTCTGCATGGCAGAGCGATAGATCCTCTGGGCTTCAGCATGAGACACCAAGCTAGTGTAAGAGAAGATGTTAAAGCTCTTATCCACCGCATTCTTGTACAGGAACGAAATGGCATAAGGCGGCACGCTCTCAGGAGTCTTGCTCTCAGGAGTCATACCATCAGGTGACACACTCTCCTGAGCATCCTTCGCTCCCTGCACTTCGTTCTTCAGCTCTGGCAAATCATCATCTGCCATACGGGCAAGCTCTTGGGCTAGCTTGTCTTTTTCTTCATCAGATAAAAGCTCAGCTGGCAGCAGGTGCAGACCATTTACGACGGTAAAGATCTCTGACATAAACGAGGCTGTCAGCATAAATTTATCAGGATCAGCCTTACCATCACCTGCATCATTGCCAACAATGCCTTGGAGGTAAGCCAGAGATGTTGGTTCACCCTGAGCTTTGCTTGCCTTACCCACAAAAAGGAAATTGGCATACTTGGCACGAGTAATAGCCACATACAGCAAACGCGCATGCTCACGCTGCTCTTCTTGAGCACTGAGCTCACAGGCCTTGAGCTGCGTCTTGGTAGGCTTTAGATAACGCACGGTTCTCCTGCCTGGAACTGCATAATGCATAGAGCCATAATTGCCTACGTTAAACGGATTAGCCGCTACATACGTCTCGTTGATATTGACAGGGATATCATCCTCATTTAGTGGTGGCAACCACTTTTTCCCATCCAGCTGTTCCTGCTCCAACTTGTGCAACACCAGTTTCGTTACTTCAAGCTCACGCTCAGGATTAAAGTCCAACACTGTGTGCTTCTTTTCCACGGCATCGTAGTACTTGGTAGTACCGTAGTACTCGTTCTTGCCACTTGGCTTTTGCTGAGTAGACCAGAGGAATGGCATCAAGACAATTGGGAACTCTAAGCCCTTGGACTTGTGAATAGTCAGGATCTTGATCTGCTCTTTCTCAGACTCCAAGCGCTTTTGGGTAATATCCTGCTCAAACAGGCTTTGATCCTTGTAGATCAGCTCATAGAACCAGTGCAATTGTGCTGCAAGGCCACCTTTTTGCTGATGGGCATTTTGGATGATCTCACTGATGTGGCAGTAGTTGGTGTACAAACGCTCACCATCTTTGAGCTGAAGCAAGCGCTCACTCTGCTTATGATCTGGGTAATTACCCCATTGCAAGAATGCAGGCAAGAAACCAAAGCGCTTCCACGTCTGAGCGCACAGATTCAGCAGCTGCACCTCGCGCTCAAAGTGCTCCTCATCACTGAGCTGCAAAAACTCCTCGGTGCTTAAGCTCAGTAAGCGTGAGCCTAACACTCGTGAGACCTTGTTACGATTAGTGCAATCGCACATGGCCTCCATGAGATAGCTCAGTTCAATGCTTTCTGCACTTGGGGTCTCACCATTACCTAACACCGAGCTGTTATCAGAGAAATACACACTAGGGATCTGCAGCTCCCACAGCTTTTGCTGAATCAGGTCATTCTCAGCTGCGGAGCGTACTAAGATAGCAATATCACCAGGCACAACTGCACGCCGCTTGCCCTCTTTACCCAGCTTGCCGTTTTGCAGCAAACGCTGCACGATCTGCGCAGTGGCAAGAGCATAGCGCTCATTCAGCTTGCCCTTATTATCGGTCTCACCCACATCAACAATGTAGGTGTTGCCACGTCGCGAAGCGCCCAAGAAAGGCGAGTTCCACTCTTCTCCCTTCTTTTCACTCGCCTCTGCATTCGCAGCGTCGTCCTCAGTGGTGTTGGTAGGCTTAAAGCTAGGTACACTAGGAGCCTTATCTTCACTGCTAAGCTCACTCTGAGCTGAAGGCAGCGGCCCAAACGCTATATTTTTGTGGAGAGGCGGATAAAACAGCAGCTCCTCAACCCCACCAAACACAAACTCAGGTTGGGCTGGCTTATTTGGAGTGGCTGTCTTTTTACCTCCCTGCTCCTTTTCCAGCTTGGAGAACACCGAGCTGAATTGGATATTGGCCTCATCAAAAGGATTGACGTTATCAAAATTAAACCACGTATCAAAGATAGCGTTAGAGGCATACACAATGTCTGGTGCCGAGCGGTAATTGGTATCCAGCGTGTACAAACCATGTTTCTGGGTCAGATCCAACACGATATCTTTGGCTTTGAGGTAGGAGTTAATGTCAGAGCCACGGAAGGCGTAAATGGACTGCTTTGGATCACCAATCAGATAGCAATAGGCCTGATTTTTCATGGCCTCTTCATTGAGGTAAATCGCACTAAAGATATTGAACTGGATCGGATCTGTGTCTTGGAACTCATCAATCATGGCCAATGGATAACGGGCACGGATCGACCAAGCCAGACGTTTACCCAGAGCGCCTCGCGAGTTCAGAGCAAAATCCAAACGACGCAGCACATCATCTGCGCTCATCACATGCTGATCCTTGCAGATCCGATCAATCTCATCGTTAAGCACAATCGAGACGAGGGTACGAAGCAAATGACGCACAGAAGTAAAATACTCATCGTTATTGCCCACCACTTGTGCCAAAATCGTGTTGAGCTCATCGACCAGCATTTTCAATGGAGCAACAGCTTCAGCAGCGGCATCACCACCCTTTCGACGATGACGCAGCGGATTATCACGATCAGCTAGCAAATCTTTGGCACTAGCAAAAAGCTTAGCTTGAAACTGTTTTACCTTTTGCTGCTGCTTATCTACAGCGGCATCCAAGGCCTGCGCCGTTGCACTATTGGCATCGCTAGCAGCACTGGCGGCTGCTTGCTCCTGTAACTGCTGTAACTCTTGTTGCGCTTGTTGCACCTGATCTAACAAGGAGTAAAAAGCAGGAATAAAGCTAAGATAGGCTCTAGAATCCGCAGACGAGTCCAGCTTAGGGCAGACGCTAAGTAGGTTCGAGGTAAAGCATTGCTGCTCAAAGTCATAAAAAGCAGCAAACTTACTCAGTGGATTGCTCGTCACGAAGCGCTGTGCACTATCAACTAAATTCGTATAGAGCTGATCCATAAACGCATCAAGCCGCGCAATATATGCGACCACCTGTGGTTCCAGCGGTTGCTCGCGATCCAGCTCTAAATTGCACTCTTGCAGCAGCTCCTCAATTCCCAGCAACTGATAACCAAAGAATCCATCGTTACGATCTGAAAGTCGCACTGCATTAAGATTTTTGGTCTTCTGGTAAAACGACAGAGGATCATTTACCGGCGCGCCCTCTCTAGAGCTCGTTGAGTACAGATCAGAGAGCAACTGCTTCGAGCTGTTTTTCTTGTAGAACAGACGACGCCACACGGTATAACAAGCCTCGTGGATCTCGTGCTGTAACTCCAGCTTAAGCGAAGTATTAAAGGCCTCACCAGCCTCTAAAGCATAGATCTGAGTTAGAGCCGTATTACAAAAAGAGTGGATCGTGCAAATAGCGGCGTTGTTAATGGAGCGCTCGGCACGCATCAGGATTTGGATAGCATTACGCAAGAGCGAAACTGACGGGCCTTCAAAGCTCTCCTCTGAACCGGCCTCAGAGTCATCTTCAGTGAGCTTGCCACCTGCTACCAGCTCAGAGCGAGCGAGGACGCTAGCACGCTGCAAGAGATTGGTGAGGATCTCTGCCTGCACTGCATCCTTGCCCAAAATGTCTTGGTCTTGTGCCAGCTTAATCAGCTTATCTACGCGTAACTCTACAAAAATCTGATCAAGCTCATCACTGGAGAAAGAGCTGGACTTGTAGAGCTCGGTTTCTGCCTCGCTCGAGGATAAAGCTTCAGCATCTTGGTCTGCACCCGTACCCACACCGGCGGCAGCACCGGCGGCTAGGCTGGAGTCAAACTCAGCTTCCACCTCATCCAGACTTTTCCCTTCCGAAGCGGCAATGATGGCATGCAGCTCATCATCATTAGCCACATGACCAAATTGCAGCTGCTTCTTTTTGCACAGGATCAGCGCTTGGGTCTTGGCACGTCCTGACTTGCTCTCCCATAAAGCCGCCTGTTGTGCGTCGCTCACTCCCTCTTGGTGCAGGGCGAGCAAGATCTGCTCTAAAGAAAAATCGAGGAAGTGCTCAAGGTAAATACGGGTATCGCGAATACGGTTGTACACACGCTTGCGCAGATCTGCTGTAGCCGCATTGGTAAAAGTCACAATGAGCATTTCCTCCAATTGCAGAGGACGCGCTAACGTTGTGCCATCTTTACCCACACCCAACAGGGCACGCAACACCAAATTAGTAATGGTGTAGGTCTTACCGGTACCAGCACTAGCTTCAATCAGCGCCGGTTGTGACATGTTAAAAGTCATCACATCTAAGCTGCGCGACTTTTCTTTTAGTCCAGAGGACTTAGCTTGACTTGCTGGCATTCAGAAACACCTCAGACGCTGAAGAGAAAAAAGAAAACGGGATTGCAGTGGCGCTCGCCTGTGCATTTGCAAGCGAGCTTACGGGCACCAATAAACACGCTGTTATTACCAGAGACATCGACACTCACTCCTTTTAGTTGTCCATTGGAGCAAAATGCGAGGCCAGCATCGTGATATAGAACTCCACAAAGGCAGCTGCCTTTGACTCTAGTGTTGGCTCCTCTAATAAGCGCGCAATAGAGCCATAGAGATAGGAGCTATTGGCGTCATAATCAAAGGTAAGGTAAGCAGCACCTGCTTGGTTCTTATTGACATCAGGCGATATGACCAGAGCATCTTCACTGGTGTCGGTAAAACAGGTGCAGCGCAATACTTCTGGGCAGCAAGGGAAAGATGCAGTTAGGCCTAACACATAGAAGATCAGCAGTGTCGTAATGATTTCATCCATCTGCTCTGGGGTAAAAGCTTTTAGACAGAAAGACTCGCCTGCTTTGTCCACAATCAATACGTCCTTACCCGTGCCATAACGCAGGTAATAAGCAATAGCCTCAGATAGCGCTTGAAAGACTAAGGACGAGCAATTGAGCACTTCTGGGTAAGCCAAAACCGTGTCTTCACTTGGTGTGAGCAAACCTTTTTGCTTAGACAGGTTCCCCACTGCCTTAAAGACGCTGAGGACAAAAGGCTGCTCGTGGTAATTAGCCTGCAAAGTTAGGACAAAGCGATAGCAGTCCTCCACCTGACTATTAACCATGGCGCGCTCTTTACCTCCATCTAATTTTTGCCCCGCCACAGCAGCGTCTGCCTTTGCTTTATCGCTCAAGCTCACATCATTGAGCTCAATTAATCGTGGCAGAGGAGCACCTGCAAAATAGCGACAAGGCACCAGCACTGACTTGATAGTCTTAGGACAAGCAAACTCTTGGATCTCAGCAAGTGAGCTCACACCCAAATAGCTCTTTAAAGTCGCTGTCAGATTGTCTGCGTGCTCCATGACGGTAGATAACAGCTCTTGCTTAAAAATGCCATAAGGCAGCTCACCTAACTCGCCTTTACGATCTAAATAAGCTTGGCGCTGCTCTGGTGGAATTTTTAAGATCTCTTGCACCAAGGCATTGATCTCAAAACCATCTAAGTTAAAGGCCTCATCTTCCTGTTGGCTGTTGTTATTGCGCGGGAAGCTAATACCCAACAAATTGCGCAAGAAGAACTGGCTAGGCTTAGTTACAAAAGATAAGAGCTCGCTCAGCTCGAGGACTTTATTCCAATGCAGCTTAATGAAGTCCTCGTTAAAGAAAACGCCCGCCCCCAGCATCGCTGCATCTTGCTTCAGCTCATGCGATGGCATGATGAAGGACTTATTGAAGCTTGGTCGACGCGGCATCTGCTTTTGCACCTCAGCAACAGTGGCAGCAGCGGCAGCTGCTGCGTCGTCGCTGCCCTTGGCAGCGGCAGGGCTAGCAACAGCAGCGCTGGCTGCTGCCTGCTGCTCATCTGTGACCACGTAGTTTTCCTCTTGGTAGGCATTGAGATGCTCCACCACGCGTATGCGCTCTAACACATGCTTTTGGCGATCACCGTCACTAGAGGTGTTATCTCCCTCCACAGCACAATGATCGCTGATGTAGTACATGAGCTCATCTAACACGATGGATGGGTTCTTTTCGGTCTTATCCACAGGGCTCTGACCAATATAAGAGAGGTACAGCGACTTACGTGCAGAAAGCAGCGCTTCGAGGAACAAGAAACGATCATCTAAGTTACGGGAACGATCGCCACGCTCAAAGAGATCACGGGCACTCATCAGGTTAAAGCCAGGTGCCTGCTCCTCACGTGGGAAATCCATATCATTGAGACCCAAGATAAAGACATGGGTAAATGGCACAGCACGCATTGGCACCAGCGAACAGAAGTTGACCTTTTCGCGTAAGAACGGCTGGAAGTTACGCTGTGCTACCAGCCCCTGACGCAAAGCGGCTGCAAAGACTGGCAGATTGATCTTTGGCTTGTAGTAAATGTGATTGATAGTGACCTTAAGCTCTTCGATCACCTTATTCACCGCTTCGAGCGCCTGCGTAGTGCTTGGGTCACTGGCAAAGAAACGCTCCGTCAACATGATCTGCAGCTCATTGGCCCACTCATCCGGAGTTAAAGCCAACTCTGGGGTAAAGCGCTGTCGCAGCTCACGTAAAGCCAGTAAGAAATCCCATAGCTTACCTAAAGTCTGGCTATCTGAGCCCTCAATCTCGCTAAAGCAAGGCATCACCTGATCATCGCCCAATAAGGAGCCTAGAATCATGCGCTCTAAGCCTTGGGCAAAGGTGCCAGGGATCTTAATTTCAGCGTAAGGAGCCACATCCGCACCATCGAGGCCCCAATACACAAAGGTGTCGCTAAGCCATGTACTGATCACTTCTACATCGTCACGGCTTAAGCCAAAACGACGCGCAATAGCGTTTTCCGATAGCAGCTCCACCACCATGGCAGCAGTCACACGCTTGGTGCTGATATCCATGAGCTTAAGCAGAGACTGCGCAACAGTATTGGCCTCGTTCTCAGTCATATCTGAGATCACAAAAGGAATGTAATCGGGATCTCCGTCCTTATACGCACCACCAAAGACTGCACTGATATGCGGACTGTAGTCATTGATCGCTGGCACCATGACCACAATGTCGCGCGGATAGAGCTTTTCGCCACGCAGCTTAGCCTCGTTGAAGCAAGCTAAGATCGCATCATGCAGCACCTCTACTTCACGCCGTTTAGTGTGGCAAGCATGGATCTGTAACGATTGATCGCTAGGATCAATGATGTAACGCTCGCTCTTTTGCTCCAGCTCTAACAGCTGCAGCTGAATGTAGTTTAAGAGCGTACCACCGCGCACCTCGACCAGCTCACGTGCCGCTCCCAACACATTATCTTGGGTGCGCACCGAAGAGCTGTAAGGACGAGCCTCGGCTGGTAGATCGGGCTCACTAAAGCAGGCGATATTGTTAGGAGCAGTGTCCAGTTCGTAGAAGAGGTGTAAGTTATCGCGCCCTTGCTTACCTAAGGACAAAAGCAAAGGATTACCCGAAATACGCTCGCCAGTTGAGAGGTCGTAATCACTGAGTTTGTAGTGGCGCTGTAAGGCTGCTGTTGGTAAAGACAAAAACTTTTGGGCAAAACGCTTGTTCTTGGTCTTAAGCGGCTGCGTGGTGGCCTTAATCATATTGACGTAGCGCGCAAAGTCATTGCTATTGTGAGCGTAGATATCACCCCAATATTCACGACAAGGCTCCAGCAGCATGATATTCACATTGCAGTAGCGAGATAGAGCGGCAAAGAACTGCACCACAATGCGTGGTAAGGCACTGACACCAAAGACAAACACGCGATCGGCTAACTTTTTGGTGATCTCAGCAGATAAATTGCCAGCATTGAGCTCCGCAATCATACTGGTCATAACCTGTGAACGATCAAGATGTCGTAAACGCCACATCAGCTCAGGACTGTTAGGAAGCAATGGCGTCAGATCGTCTTCCCCAAAGAAGTTTAGGTTATGGCGCAACAGGCACCACAGCTTGATCTGCCACACGTTACTCTCAAAGAGGGAGCGCACCATGCCCACGCGCTCACGACTGATCCCACCACCGACATCTGCATTGAGCAATGAAGCTACCGGCTCAGCGCTCTGCTCATCAGATACAGCTGATGCTGCCTCTGCTGCTGCTGAAGCCACAGCTGTAACTGGAGCTGTAGCTCCAGCTGAAGGCTGGTTCTTAACGCCACTCTTTACCCGCACCAACTTACGGCAGACATCAGAGATAAAAACATTAATAGGGTTGCTGGCATTGTTTGGATCACGCTCATATTCATCAAACACCCGCAAAGGCATGGCATTCCACGCCTTGATCCACTGAGGGCGATACATTTGGTATTGATCGAGGGTGTCTGCGATCTTAGCTGCCAGCTCGTAGGCCTTATCACCATACAGATCATCTTGCAGATAGTGTCGTAGCTTGGCATAGAGATCGACGCCACCTGCTGGTACCGGAGCAGCTGGCGTGGCCAGCATTTGGCAGATCAGGGAATAAAGATTCCATGTGAGGTGATCACGATTAAAGAGATCTTCTTGTGGGGCTTCAGGATGGAGGATCCGGTGTACACGGTAGATCAGCTGCCACACCTGATGGAAATCGCATAAAGCAGCAATCTGATTTTGCATAGCAATACGCTGTGTCAAGAAGGTGTGCATGCCGAGGTTCATCACGACAATACGCTCATGCGCAAAGGCATCCTTTTGCGGATACTCACTCATCAAGAGCGCACAAAGATCGGCGAGGTTCTCCATTTGATTGGAGGTATAGAGCGTCAGGCCACTCACCAACCCTGAGCTATTAACAGCTGGCTCAACACCGACACCAGTACCATTGTTGCGATCAGGGGCAAAGGAGGTCACAGCGGCAACACTTTGGTCACTACTTTTGGCCTGAGCCAAATCCTCAGGCTGAGCTACTGCAGGTTTTTTAGCCATGTACACTCCTTAAGCAACAACATTAGCATGATGAGCCCGCCCCAAGCAGGCTAATTAAGAGCAAGGCGGATGCGAACTACAGGCAACCACGGCCTCAAACCAAGCCCTCGGCCAAGCCGACAGCCACAAGCGACAGCCAAGCTGGCTGCTGGCAGCGGGCAGCCTTAATTATGGCCCTGTGCCTGCCCTATGCTTGCGGTGGCCGCAGTGAAACTCTTATGACATCCTAGCCAAAAGAAAATACACTTATTCTAAGCAACAAGTATACTTTAGATAAGCATAGCAAAACGTAATTCAGCCCACAAAAAAATGATGCAGTGGCCCAAAAACACAAAGGGAGCCTGATCACCAGATCAGACTCCCTCTGTGCAGAGCTAATGCTCTAAAGTATTAGGGGCTACCTTAGGTAGCGGCTAATTACTTCTTGTAGCGACGAGCTAAGTTGTCTAAGCGCTCGTTAGCACGGGCAGCATCAGACTTCACGAAAGCAACATCGTTAGCTAACTTGGACTGTTGGGTCTTTAAAGCGTCAACGTCAGCAGCAATAGCGTCAACCTTGGCATTTAATTGATCAAGACCAGCGGTTTGGCAGCCAGCTAATAAAGAAGCACCTAAAGCAGCAGCGCCTAAAACGACGGCAAACTTCTTCATGAGATATCTCCAATCAAGAGGATCAAACCACCCCAGTCACAGACAAGCTATGGCCCGAGGCAGATTCATCTAAGGGGCAACAAATCTACCCGCCACAGCACATGCAAAAAGCATGGACACAGCGCAATAGAAGAAGAATCATCACTAGTTTTTTCTAGGATGTTTTTCAGTCCCATTTATTGAACTATTTTCGCCTAAACCCAAGCTCTTTTAAAGTCCTTTGCCTGCTATCTGAAAGAAAACAGGAAAAAATCCCTCAAAACCAGCCACTTGGCACAGGCCGCTGCCCCAACCGATCCGACTAGCGATAGAGCTGATCTACGTAGGTTTCAATCACCGGACGCATTGGTGTGCTCTCCTCGACAAACATGTCGCGGATGTACTTAGAGCGAGCATTGAGAGTGACTGAGTTCATCAGCTCCAACGACGACGTGTCATACATGTCGACGTTAACGCCCACATTGCCAGGAGAGATCTGAGAGTCCTGCCAGAAGACAGGCTTTACGATCGCAATGATATTGCAGTAATTAGCACGTGCCTGATCTTGCAGCATCATTGGCTCGACACCAGCAGCATTCACGGAGTTCATATCCACAGCGCCGTCGATATTGTATTGCTGCATAGTAGTGACGACGATCTTGTGCATGAAACGACCAGAGTTTTTATAACGGGCACCAGTATTGGTGATCATGTCGCCACCGTTAAAGACACAAGCACGATCCGTGGTTGTCATCAGATGTGATTGCTTGTGAATGTCCAAATTTAAGTATGGGACATTCGGAATAGAGGTGTGGTTATATCCAGTGCAAGAGGCTAAAAGCAAAGCGCTGCTGGACAGTAAAGCTAAAGCAATTTTTCTCACTAGGTGCTGCATATAAAATAAAATCCTAGAACCTGCGACATCCAAACTATACTCAACGCAGGTCATGTCCCCCTGATTGCTACCAACAGCACCCAACAGGGGGCAAAGATGACCTAAAATCTGCAAGATCTAGAGGGGATCACAGAAAAAATCACAAACCTAAAGTACAAAAGACTTCAGTACGACCTGCTAAGAGGTGAACCAGCATCGCTTCTACGTCACAAAATCTGCAAGATCCTGAAGCGGAAAACGCATCAGCTCGCGCTTATGCAGCCCTTTTGCCCCAGAGAGCAAAAGTGCAGATCAACTGAGTCTTAGAAAATTCCTAGATGCACAAAAATGTGCTCTTAATTTTAGAACAGGATTGTGCTGCAAAGTTCCACTAAAACAAGCTTTTAGCTCAAGGTGTGACCCAAGCACGCTTTTCTTAGGCCTTTTGGCAGGGTAAGCAGGCAGCAGCAACAACGCAGGAAGCGTCATAGCTACCAGACGTGGACAGGTGGGGCGTAGCTCCGCTCAAAAGCAGATAGAGCAAAGGCCAGCTTGTCATCAGGCCGACCATAGGGCCATAGGGCCATAGGGCCAGTGGCAGGCGATTGTGCCACTGGCAAGGATAGCAGGTCTAAGGCAGCCTTTAGTAAAGCGTGATGTCGCCGCTTTGGAGAGCCTGCACAAACTGAGGCAGATCGGCAAAACGCTGAGCCTTTGGCACTAATGGGCCATCGGTAGCTAAGTGGGTTCCCACCAAGATCAGATTCTTTACACCTGCATTTTGTGCAGCCTCGATATCAGAAGCGTGATCACCCACCATAATGGAGTGCTCTAAATCGATATCAAACTCCTTTTGTGCCCAAAAGAGCATTTCTGGCTTAGGCTTACGGCAGGCGCAATCACAGCGGAAGGCTGCAACCGATGCTTGGGGATGATGTGGGCAAAAGTACACGCCATCAAAAGCGGCATGGCGTGCAGCCAGCTCACCTTGCATAAACTCAGTGACGGTATCAAAGTCATCCACGGTATACATACCACGAGCAATACCAGACTGATTAGTCACAAGGATAGTGAGGTAGCCCATTTCCTTGATGGTAGCGAGGGCGTCTTTTACCCCAGGTAAGAACTCAAAGCGCTCCAGCGAGCCCACATAACCGTAATCACGGTTGATCACGCCGTCACGGTCAAAAAACACAGCTTTTTTCACGATCCACCCCATTGCCCATGGTGAACAGGCATCTGCTTTTCTGGGCTCACCGCCGCCTTAGCTTTAAGCGGCTGCAAGCGCGGCCCCAAGCCTCTCAAGCGGCCCGAGCCGCTTCCCACGCGCAAGCGCTATGAGCCGCTACCAGCGGCTGCCTGCGGCTGCAAATGGCGCAAGCCATGTGGTCAGCAGATATGCCCTTTTTTCCTCTGGCCCTAATGGCCCAAACAAAAAAGCCTCAGAGCATGGATCTGCCCTAAGGCCAAAAGAAGATTAGTACAGCTGACAACGTAAGAGCTGACTCTTATATTTTTCCGATTGCTGCGCCACACTACGTGCGGTCTTTAATAACCAGCTCTTAGATTTGTAGGAGCCATTACGATAGCCCTGCCAGCCCTCGTGGTAATTTAAATACTGGCCATAGGCATCATGCAAAGGTACACCATTGGTATTCTTGGTCTTAACCATGTACCACGCAATAAAATCCAAAGCGTCCTCAAAATCATCGCGATCCGAGAACATTGAGCCTGCGTCCTCTACGTAATCATTCCAGACCTCATCTTGAGCCTGGGCATAGCCATAAGCGGAGCTGCCACGGCCATAAGGGATAAAGAGGAACCAACGCATAGGAGGCTCGGCATCTTCCACAAAGTTGGACTCATGATACATGATGGCCATAGCCACGTTGATAGGTACTCCGTACTTATCGTGCACCTTATGAGCAGCGGCATACCACGAATCTTTTTCTTGGAAGATCGAACAGATGTTGTTAGGGTCAGACGGAACTGCCGTAGAGCAAGCACTCAAACCCAGAGCACAGCTTATAGCCACAGCCGCCAGTGACAATTTACTCTGAGCAAAAGATCGCCACCAAGACCGCATGGTCTTACCAGACTGCTGGGTCTTACCAGACCGCTGGGTCTTAGGCATAACTGACTCACAAGGCTGCGCCTTAAGCAGATGCATGCAGAACTCCCTTTAATTCAGCCAAAAGCTATAACACGCTTGCAGATGCCTAAGAGCAATGCGCCTTAAGCCCCACCTTATAAAGTATTAGTGTACACGACCAAAAGGAAAAGCGCAGGCAAAAATCACATAAACGACACAGAGCCCACAAACCCACACGAGCAAGTACAAATAACAAAGCCCTAGACTCTGCCACGTGACGTAGTGGAAAGTCTAGGGCTCGGTTCTGCTTTAAGCATCTGCTTTGCTCTAACTTGCTTTTGAGCAAGCGCGCCACAAGCGCGCAATTAGCTTAGTTAGATGGCGTCGTCGCCTTCTTCACCAGTACGGATACGGATCACTCGCTCCACTGAGGATACGAAGATCTTGCCATCGCCAATCTTACCAGTGTGAGCACCCTTGGTGATAGCTTCGATGCACTTGTCCACATCCTCGTCTTTGACCACTAATTCAATCTTGGCCTTTGGGAGGAAGTCGACCACGTATTCGGCACCACGGTAGAGCTCAGTGTGACCCTTTTGGCGGCCAAAGCCTTTAACCTCAGAAACAGTCATGCCTGAGATCCCGTTCGCACTTAAGGCCTCACGCACATCATCGAGTTTAAAAGGCTTAATAATCGCAACAATCTTCTTCATAAAAAAGCTCCGCTGGATTGTCGATAAAGCACAGACAGAAAACTTAACTGCACATTAAGTTGTAAAGCCTTGGAGCAACTAGTCATCTTGATACCACCAAGAGCATCTCATAGTGCTGCTGATAGTAAGAGCTAGCGCTCAAGACCTGCCCATGCAATACCTGCAAACAAGGCCGTCTTTAACGCAACAACAACCGTGGTCAAGAACCACAAACACCGAGAGTGCAAGAAAACGCGCAAACTCGTATCCAATATGATCTCAGCGCCTATAATCCACAAAGCCTGAGCCAAGATAGGATCTAGAGCGAATTAGGCTATGCCTTATAGGCCTTTATACCTCCTAGATCTCTTAGGCCACATGCCTTACAAGCAACGCAAAGTGAAATACATACAAGCCAAAGAACACTCTTTACGGGGAACACTGCAAAATATACAGACTCACAGGAACGCCTAATTTTGCATTGTCATATATACGCGTTTCCTACTTTAAGCTAAATCCTGCATTCAGGCTGCCATGATAGATAGAATGCCCAGCAATTAAGCAGGTTTGAACCATTTTGGGTAGCTACGCATGATTTTGCACAAAATTATTGCACGCTATTTTACAATTGCTGCCAAGAAAATAAAGCAAAGAGCCCATAAACACGCCAAAAATCTGACCTTTTCACCATAACAAAGCACTGCAAGCACAAAGATAAGGCACCGGCCACAAAATGTTGCCAATTAAGCGCCATTTGCTCCCCTATATTCCCTCAGCAAGATGACAAGGTAGGAGCTGTAGGCGCTAAACGGGGAAAGTATCAGGAGATCCACGAAAGACGGGCAGGTCTGTGGCATAAAGCTTGCTCTAAGCATAGCCGCGTTCTCATTTCCCTCTAGGAAATAAGCAAAAAAGATTTTCCCTTGGCCTGCACAACAGGCTGAATTATGAGCATAATAGAAAGATGAGCCGAGAAATCACTTCTTGGTTCTGGTGATCTTAGGATAAGCTCAGACAGGCTTAGACCAACGGGTATCACCGTACAAGTCTCAGGACGGCAAGGTCTCAGCACTGCTAAATCTAGCCAAAAGCCTTAGGCGCTTAGGCGCTGACATTAAGCCAGTTGCATCACAGCAACGAGATGGCTTACCAGCCATAAGGCTACACAAAGCACTCCACCGCATAACTCTTAACGTCGTCTAGTCAGTACAACTTAAGAGCAAAAGGCAAAGAAATAGTGCACTAAAATAGGGTGATTCTTCCTAAGCAAGTTTCCTTAGTCGTAATTAAGATCACCTTAGATTCACTCAACGTTTTTCTCTCGGACAACTTGGAGCCACTGATGGACACTCCTCACTCAGTTTTTGCTGCGAATAAGACGCTAAATATAGTCATGCTGTGGCTGTTCTGCGTGACTGTAGCGCTCTTAGTTTTGCCTTTAGAATCCATTTCCCCAGAGTTAGCCTTACAGGTGGAAGCCCATAAGACCTACCTCTTCTTAGCTCTGATCGTGGAAGTCTCTAACTTCATCAGCCAAGCTATTATTGGTTTCCTCTCTTCTTACTTCACCAAGCGCAGCATCAAGCAAGAACAAGAAGCCATGAAGCAAGTGGTCGCAGGATTAGATTTTGCCGAGCGCGCTTTACTGCGTGAGTTTGTACTGCAACGCAAGTCAGTGTTATATCTGCCAGAGGGTGAGCCTACAGTACGCTCCCTTGTTGATAGTGGCATTTTAAATGTCATCGCAGATGCAGATCCCGAGACTGGCCGCGTACCAGTGGTGATCACTAAGAAAGCACGTCCTTTCATTACCTATCGTGCAATTGGTCTGACCCGTGGCAAGATGGATGATGAGATGCTCGAAAAGATCATGAACTCTCGTCCTGAGTTTGCACGTGAAAAGAAAGTCATGCCACGCGCCTATCGCGGAGTAAAAGCCGCCTGAACACAAGCTTCGTTCCCCATTAGGGAACAGGGCGCAAGCACCAACAAAAGCGGGGATCAGGGCAGTAGTTCATCATAGCCCAACCAAGGACAGACAAGTCCCATTGGAACAGGCAATCCCCTTGGGATAGACGATCCCACTTGAGACAGGCGATTCCTCTTGAAGGAAACGCCTTTCTTTTAGGCGACAAATTTGAGGATTAGACATGAGCGTTCTCTACACCTTTGACGCCGATCTGGATACGGTGTTGCAAGCTGCCAGTAACGAAGACTTAGATCCTCTGGTCGAATTTATCCAGCAAGCGCAGATCTCTGAAAACCTCACCTCAAGCCCTGAGTTTAAGCGCTTTTTCCCCGATCATCAGCGCTATGTGCACATCATCAGCCATGATCTGCGAGCTTTTGGTGGGCATGCCGTAGCCAATCTCTTTCGTCGTGGTCGTGGCCCTAACTACAGAGCAGTAGTTTGTGATGTGGCCAAGCACTTTAAGCTGCAATTTGATGAGGAAGCTCCTCTGCCAGCAATTGAGCGTCAGCTCCTCGCCCATGTGATGAAAGAGCTCTATGGGCAAATGACAGACGAGCAAAAGCAGCTCTTTGTCTCCGAGGTGCAACAATACCAAGCCTCTGACACGGATGCTCAAGACCAAAAACAGAACTTCAGTCCAATAGTCTCTACAGAATCCAGAGATGTCGTAGTCAAAGCTATTGAACAAGCTAATTTTGAGGCCTTAAGCCCTAAGGTGCTCACTCTGCTCTCGGCAGTGGTGAACAACACCATGGCACGCGTTTGGGGCACTGGTGCTCTCATCACCAAGTTAGGCGACTCCTTAGAGCAGTCCATCAGCAAACTGCAAAGCATCATCAACCTGCCGCTCAACTGGCTAAAGCAGATGTTTAATGCTCTCTGCGAGCTCGGTGGGCCTAGTTACCGTGTAATAGTGCCATGTGTGATACACATTGCGATGCTGCGCATTAAGCAATCCTCCAACTTACTGGCCTATCAGCAGCCAAGCAACGCGCCGCAGCTGTCTAAGGACATAGCTCCAGAAGAACAACAGGTCAAAGCCAAAGAAGACCTGCAGGCCCAAGAAGACCAGCACAGCTAACAACAAAAAGCCCCACCACTAGCTAAAACTAATAGTTAGTGGCAGGGCTTTTTAGTGAACACCCAGTCAGACTGAGGTTCAGTCACGCTTAGTCCAAGCTTAGTCTTAGTAACGCACTGAGCTCATAGTGGCCAGCTTCTTACGATTGTGCCAAGCTTGAATATAACGAATAGTACCAGTACGACCACGAGTTGCCATCGAAGAGGTGACAGCATACTCGCCCTTGTACTCCACGCCGTGGAGCACTTCACCCTCAGAGATACCGGTAGCTGCAAAATAGCACTTATCAGTGGTAATGATGTCATCCACACCACGGATGGCGGAGATATCAATACCATCGGCCTCAATAGCCTTTTGCTCAGCAACAGACATTGGCTCCATCTTGGTGAGCATCTGGGCACCTGAGCCCTTTAAAGCACAAGCAGTGATCACTGCCTCTGGAGTACCACCGATACCGATCAGCACATCCATAGAATGACGTGGGTCAGCAGCCATTAAGGCACCAGCTACATCACCGTCACTGTGCAGGTGTACACGTACACCTAAAAGGCGTAATTCTTGGATCAAGCCAATGTGACGAGGCTTGTCTAAGACGAAGACGTTGAGCTCACCCACTGGCTTGCCCTTAGCCTTAGCGATCTTAATCATGTTATCGCGAGTTGGAGCCTCTAAATCGATAACATCAGCAGCATCCTTACCCACCACTAACTTCTTGCAGTAGAAGGAGTGGCCAGGGTTAAACATACCGCCCTTTTCCACAGCACCGATCACAGAGATAGCATTTGGACGGCCATAAGCAATGGCATTAGTAGCCTCGATTGGGTCAACAGCGATCTCAACCTCTGGGCCATCACCATAGCCTACAGGCTCACCGTTATAGAGCATTGGGGCGTTGTCTTTTTCACCCTCACCGATGATCACCTTACCGCGAATGTGTACCGATTGGAAAGCAATGCGCATTGCGGCCACAGCAGCACCATCGGCTTCCTCCTTATCGCCACGACCAAAATAGTGGGCAGCAGCGAGGGCACCAGCCTCGGTAACACGCACTAAATCCAATGCTAAGTTCTTATCAGTTAAATGCTGCCTTGTAGCCATATCCAACTATTCCTCTCAAAAGACCTTGTCTCAAACCCAAGGAAATCCATATACATTCAAGGTTAAGTGTGTACAGAAAATCACACCAACACGACACACTAGACTCTTGTTTGCTTCACAGCTCTCTTAGCAGATAGAGCTGATAGAGGATCACTTAGGATGTACTCCCCAAAAGACCACACCAACTCTCGGATCACGATGGCCAACCGCGCTGGGCCAGCGTAATCAGCACAGCAAAAAAGAAAAATCTGAGCCCTAAGGGCTTAATGTAGCAACCAGCACAAATGGAAAAACAAAAACCAAGAAAACGCTGCTTACCACAACACTAAAAATACCCGTTTCTTAGTCTTTGGACAGTGACTTACTTTACACTTTCAGGCAAAAAACCTCTTGGATACTAGTATTGCAGTGTAGGTCACATTTTTTAGCAACACTTTACACTGTGCCAAAAATCAACCAAAAAGTGCGATACAAGGCATTCTATCACGTGTCGTGCATTTGTGCTCTATGCACATAAAGCACGCAACACACAAAAACCCATATTGGCGCAAAACACCATCCCAACCCCCTTCACCAATAAGGTACAATCGGTATATACCGATGTGTGCGGCCGCCCTAGCTGGCAACAGGTGCCAGCATTAACAGGGCATTAACCAAAAAAGGAATCATCACTGTGGCCAAAAAAAGCGATATCTCATTCATCATCGACTTCTTAGAAGACCTGTGAAAAGCTCAAGCTTCGGCTTCTTCAAGAGCTCCGTTCTTCTATTTAGATAGTGAGGAAGAAGATGAAGATGAGATTGATCTATACCAATCCCCTGACTGTTATTACTTGCTAAAAGTACAGCTCAAGAACCAGAAGCCTCCTGTCTGGCACCGTCTTGTGGTACACGCCTCTACCCATTTCTCTGAATTGCAATCCAAGATCTTGCGTGCTTTTAATTTCTGCAATGATCACCTCTCCTCTTTCTTTCTGGGAACCAATGTTGGCTGCCCTGAAATCTGCACCAGTCAGTACCCTGGTGAACTAGAGCCTGACTATGAGATCGGCCAAATCTTAGGCACAAACATTGGAGCGAAGCTGACCTTCCTCTTCGACTTCGGCGATGACTGGGAGTTTTTGATCACCTTGGAAAAGATCCTAGACGATCCAAAGGACGTTCCAGCTCGCACCATCATGCACAAGGGAGGGCCTGTAGAACAATATCCTGATTATGATGAGGATGACGATGAGTGGGACGATGAGGACGATGATGGTTTCTGGGATGATGAGGACGATGATGAGGACGATGAGGAGGATCTGTACCAGTCACCAGACAAATATTACTTGCTAAAAGTTCAGCTCAAGCGCTGGAAGCCGCCTGTCTGGCATCGCCTTGTGGTGCACGCCTCTACTCATTTCTCCGCATTGCAGTTTAAGATTTTAAATGCCTTTGAGTTTGAGAACGACCACCTATCCTCTTTTTTCAGGGGAACCGATGTTGACGATCCAGAAATCTGCACTTGTGAATATCCAGGTGCCCTAGAACCGGACTACGAGATCGGCCAAATCTTAGGCACTGACATTGGAGCGAAGCTGACCTTCCTCTTCGACTTCGGCGACAATTGGGAGTTTGTGATCACCTTGGAGAAGCTTCTAGACGATCCTAAGGACTTGTCAGCTCGCACCATCATGCACAAGGGTGGTCATGTCGAGCAATACCCTGATTATGACGAGGACGATGACTGGGATGATGAGGACGACGAATAGTCGGCATCATAGCGCTCTGCTGCCAACCGCATAGGCTTAGCCACCTTCTGGCTACTATAGGCTGGCCAATTGTTAACGGCCAATAGCAAATGGCCAATGGCCAATGGCCCATAGCCATTGGCTGTCGGCGGTGTGCAAACTAATGCCCCAAAAAGCAGAAAAGGCCACATAGATCGCTCTATGCAGCCTTTTCATTTAGGCAGCAATCTTCATTGCTGCCCCGTAACTTGAATCAGAGGTCTTGCCCCTGTTCTCGCTACTATTCGATGATCTTGGAGACCACACCAGCACCAACGGTACGGCCACCCTCACGGATAGCGAAACGCTCGCCGGTAGCCATAGCAACTGGGTGAATTAAGGTCACGGTCATCTTGGTGTTGTCACCAGGCATAACCATCTCCACACCCTCACCTAAGTCGATAGAACCGGTGATGTCAGTGGTGCGGAAGAAGAACTGTGGACGGTAGCCCTTGAAGAATGGAGTGTGACGACCACCCTCATCCTTCGATAAGACGTACACCTCACCCTCGAACTGGGTGTGTGGAGTGATGGAACCTGGAGCAGCTAACACCTGGCCGCGCTCAACATCCTCACGCTTGGTACCACGTAACAGCACACCAACGTTATCACCAGCCTGACCTTGGTCTAACAGCTTGCGGAACATTTCCACACCGGTAACCACAGTCTTGGTGGTTGGGCGAAT
>DXEV01000008.1 GCA_019114785.1 Candidatus Anaerobiospirillum pullistercoris
AATACTAGCACAAAAAGAGACGTTGCGATCTACATTCAGGGCTCCCGCATTCATCCACCACCTACGCGCTTCGCGCTTAGAGGTGGTGGTATTCTGCGGCAATAATTGATAAATACCGCACAAATGGCTTATTTATGCGATTTAATCGAAGCAAAAAATTTTCGTAAAAAATCCTTGACTCAAATAAAAGCGCCTGTATAATGGGCTTCGTTTTCTGACGTGGGGTTATAGCTCAGTTGGGAGAGCGCTTGCATGGCATGCAAGAGGTCAACGGTTCGATCCCGTTTAGCTCCACCATGACGAAAACAATCCAGTTGGGGGTATAGCTCAGTTGGGAGAGCATCTGCTTTGCAAGCAGAGGGTCTACGGTTCGATCCCGTATACCTCCACCAGTGAATATTGTGGGGTTATAGCTCAGTTGGGAGAGCGCTTGCATGGCATGCAAGAGGTCAACGGTTCGATCCCGTTTAGCTCCACCATATATTCCTGTGGGGGTATAGCTCAGTTGGGAGAGCATCTGCTTTGCAAGCAGAGGGTCTACGGTTCGATCCCGTATACCTCCACCATTACTCTAAGGCGTTAAGCCTTTATTTTTTGCCTCTATGTTGTATCTAGCGCAACGCATACGGCACCCCACCTACCGCTTTCCAAAATCCTACCTTCTCTTTTCCCTTCACAGCAGCTCAGTACGGCGCTAAGTGCCCCTATTCTCTCTTGTCTGCGCTAAGACTAAGACAAAGACTGCATCGCCACTATAAGCCCCTACAGCCATCACCAGCCCCTAAGCAACGAAACATTGAGCCAGTGGGCCCATGGTGCTATAGGCCAGTGAGCCAATAGCCAAACACCTCCAGCAGAGAAGTGCAACCACCTCAAGTACCTTTAGTAGATGCTGAGGCGCTGCTTAAGGCCTATTAAGGCCACAGCTGATGCGTGCGGGCAACTGCTGTGGCCTAAACTACTATTGGCTCATGATTATCCTAATAGCGCACCAGCTGGTGGTAGTGTAGTAGCTCCATCAGCAAGAACAGCTCTAGTGGCGAGCAATCCAGTACTTGGCACAGCTCGGCAAAGGAAAATGAGCCATCGCTAAAGCTCAGCACCGAAAGCAAGCGATCAAGCTGCAAGAAGTTTTGCTCCAGTTGCTTACGTTCTTCAACATTACTGTGCAAATCTGGGTATAGCCCACGCTTTCCAAGTTGTGGCTCACAGCCTACGCTTACTCTTGGCTGCATATCCTGCTTCTCGTATAACTGCGCACAGTAGAACAGCGTGATCGCACTATCGATGATGCTGTCTAAAGAGAATAGATCTTGGCTATCGCCTGAAGAATGGTACTCAGGATACACAAGATAAGTCACACGTGAAGCCTGCACTACAGGCAAATTCACCAAAGCTGAGCCATATTGACGCTCATCTGAACCCGTTAACGAAAATGGTCGTAACGTGAATTGATGCTTGCTTGTTTTAGCTAGGCCACAAACAAAGCGATCAATACGCTGGCTATAGGCAAAACCTATGAATGTCTCAGCACTCATATGACGCTGTAAAAGGTGAGTCGCAGCGGTATATTTATTGAACTTAGCATGCTGATGACGGATAAAGAGATCGACACGCTCTTGGTCTGTCAGTGAGCGCTCGGTGGAGAAAATGCCATTGGCAAAGTTCACATCACCGACTCGGTCATTGGCATAATCCAGCTGTGGCTCTAGCTCTTGTGTAGAAGAGCATGAAGAAGCCGACTCTGTTTGAGTTGCTTCTTTAGTCCCTGCTTTAGCCCTATCCTGCTCTTGAGATTGGAGCTCACCTTCGCGTTGTAGCGCGTAATGCAATCCATCTAACAGGCTCTGATGACTGAGCTTAAAGGAGATTGGGATCTCCAAATAGTTTGGATTGAGGCTGGCACGCAACTGAGCGAGCAAAGTTTTGCGTAATTTAAAGAAATCAGTGCCATCTTGTGCCTGTGCCTGAGTTGCACAATTCAGCTCACGCAGATCCAGTGGCGCTATTGGCCCTTGCTGACAGTCATTGGCATAGTAGCTGGCCACACAGGTTAAGACCACACCGTACTCCAAACGCTCTTTTAGCTCCTCATAGTGTCGCGACAGATAGCAAATCGAGCCAATGGTCTCAGGATTGATCACAAAGCGATAGGTGTACTCGCGCTCAGGATAAGCACGCAACAACTGGTACAGATAGACCAGCGCTATTGGGCCTGAAAGCTCATTGTTGAGCATATTAGGATGGCAGAGATAGGAGGAGAACTGCACAATGCGGTCACTCTTACCTTTAAGCTCACAGACGCCTACTTTAATGGCTCCCTGTACCTTACGAGTTCTAATATCTACCTCGTAAAAGTCGTCCTTTAAGAGCTCTTGGCGTTGCTTATGGCTCAAGCAAAAGCCCCAGCGTGGCTTGTAGTAAGACATGACATACGGCACCAGATCTGGCCGTGTGGCGTCAGAATAGAGATGCTCTTCTAACTCTTGCTTAGAGACTCTACCGCTAAAAGGCTCAGAGTAGTTCAGCACGTATAAGGCACTGACATCGCTGTCCAACAGCACATTACCCTGACTATCTTTAAGCACTGCGCGCTCTAACTCCCAGCGCGGAGGCACCGTCCAGTCAAAGGCTTTAGAGCCACTAGGGTATTCTTCGATGGTGAAAGGGATGTAACGAGACAGAATGGCTAAGGACTGATCATAGCCCTTACCTGAAATAGAGCGACATAGAGGCAAAAGCTCATCAAACAGAGCTTGCGCATCAAGGCTATCAGGGAATTTGTTGAAAGCTGTGAAAGTAGTAGCCGCAGCAACTACATCCGCATCTGAGATAGACGCAGTACTGCTAGGGCCAGAGCTATCTTGAGTGGATAAAATGCTCATCATAAGGGAATCTTCGTTTGATCCCCGCCCCACTACGCAAGTCTTACTGGTATGACACCAACTAGTAGGACTTGGGGATCTGGATGCACATAATTTTTTGGTAGGATAGGCACTGCAAAATGTGTGCATTGCCCAGCACAACATAGATTCCCTGTATGCTTTCACCATTGGTACTGTAATTAGCACAGCTAAGCTGCTAAATTACTGTGACGCCCACGTGTGATTCCATATGAGCTCAGGCTCCGATGTACCCAGTGCTTGCGCTATCTTAGGGCACATACAGGAATAAAATGTAGTTTTACATACAAAGTGTCAATAAAATTTGAGTTTGCGTACATTTTCTAAGTTTTAGACTATGGGCCAAGCCACATTTTGCGGTACATTACCTAGGAAATTAGGCTTTGCAGCCAACAACGGCTCATGGCAAAGCCATAGGCGGACGCTCAGGCAATCTTTGGACACTGCTCAGCTCACGCCGAGTCAGATATCGTTTTGTTATTGGGGTTACTCCATGCGATTCAAAGTTGGAATGTTAGCGCTCGCTCTGACGGGCTTACTTGGCACCAGTGCTCACAGCGTACAGGCCGAAAACCTGTTAGACATCTACAACGAAGCCTACCAACGAGATCCAGTGGTCTTACAGGCTAAGGCCAATCGCGATCGTGCTGTAGCTGCCATTGATGAGGCTACTGCCGCTTTACTGCCACAGATTAACTTAGCTGGCGGTTTAAACTACTCCCGTATTAATCCAGCTGGTGATTCTTCTTCCTACAATAATCGCTCAGCCTCTGCTGGTGTGGATCTTTCCCAAGCCATTTGGCGTCACAGCTCTTGGGTTAACCGTGATATCGCCACCAAGACTGCAGCCCAGCAAGAGCTGGTTTACGCCGACAGCTTACAGCAGCTGATCTTGCGCGTTTCACAGGCTTACTTCTCAGTGTTAAACGCCTTAGATAGCGTGACCTTTGCTAAAGCCAACCAAGCTGCTTTAAAGCGTCAATTAGACGAGGCTACTCGTCGTTTCCACGTGGGCTTAATTGCTGAGACTGACCAATTAGAGGCTCAAGCTGCCTATGACTTAGCCTCAGCCCAAGTGATCACCGCTGAGAACACTCTGATCAACTCCTACGAGGAGATCCGTAAGCTGATCGGTCGTCAAGTTACTGAGCTCAATGGCCTTGATGAAGCTCGCTTCAGCCCAATGCCTGTAACTCGTACCATTTCGCAGATCGTCGACAATGCTGAGCAAAACAACCTCTCGTTACAAGCCAGCATCATCAGCCGTGATATTGCCAAGGATCAGATCGTCTTAGCTCAAACTGGTCATGAGCCAACCTTAGACTTAGTCGGCTCGGTGCAAGTGGCTAATAACAACTACTCTATCGACAGTGCAGCCTTAACCGATGGTTCTTCCAACCAAGGTACCATTGGCATTAACCTCACTATGCCAATCTACTCTGGTGGTGCTGTGACTTCGCAAGTAGAGCAAGCTCAACACAACTATGTGGCTGCATCTGAAGCCTTAGAGCTGGCCCACCGCACCATGATTTCGGACGCTAACAACAACTACAACAACGTCCAAGCTGCTATTTCTTCGGTGATCGCTTACCAGCAGACTGAAAAGTCAGCTCAAAGCGCCTTAGAGGCAACCCAAGCTGGTTATGAGGTTGGTACCCGTACTATTTCCGACGTCTTAGACGCTACCCAACAGCTCTATTCGGCTAAGCAAAGCCTCTCCGCAGCTCGCTTCAACTACATCATGTCGCGTTTACAGCTGCTCTACACCCAAGGCATTCTGACCTTAGATGACATCGAGGCCATTAACCGTGGCTTAAAGAGAGATGCTACCGTTGCTCCAGCCATGTCGCATGCCAACGGCACTTCTTTCCAGCCAGTATCTAACACTTCTGCTAACTAGGTTATGCCCTGATGCAGCTGTATCGACAGCTGCATCATTTAACCTGATCAGCCGCTAGGCTCCAAGGACGCCAAAGCCAACTCATGGTGGCTTTGGCGTTGCTGTCTCTGGGCTGGATGCCCAGCACACGCAGCAAGAAGGGGTGCCGCGAAGACTTCGCGGCTGGGCAGGGACAGCTTACTTAGCTGTTTTCCTTGATCTTGTTGACGATGGAAGTTGTGGAGCAATTATCCACAAAGCTGAGGATCTTCACCTTACCTCCGTTGTTGAGCACTTCCTCGTGACCAGCAATCTGCTCAACTTTATAATCACCGCCTTTGACTAAGATATCTGGCAATACTCGTGAGATCAGACGCTGTGGCGTATCCTCTGAGAATGGCACCACGATATCGACACAGCCTAAAGCTGCTAGCACAGCCATACGGTTCTCTAAAGGCACAATTGGACGAGTAGGCCCCTTAAGACGCTGCACAGAGTCATCAGAATTAACGGCCACCACCAAGACATCACCTAAAGCACGGGCTTGTTGTAAGTAATCCACATGACCCTTATGCAGAATATCAAAGCAGCCATTAGTCATGACAATGCGCTTACCTTTTTGCTTTAAGCGCTGCACTTCCTGCACGAGCTCGTCTTCGCTCATCACGCCACTGTGCTTCAGACCATGGTTCTTAGCAAAGATCTCTTCTTCCAACTCATCTGGAGTGACCGTGGAAGTACCTAACTTGCCAACCACGATACCAGCGGCACGATTAGCAATCGCACAGGCCATTGGTAAAGAACTGCCACTGGCTAAGCAGGCACCTAAGGTAGCGATCACCGTATCACCAGCACCGGTCACATCGTACACTTCACGGGCATAGGTTGGGATATGTAAAGTAGGCTCACCAGGCACTACTAAAGACATTCCGTCCTCAGAGCGCGTTACCAGCAAGGCATCCAGTTCGATTTCACGGATCAGTTTTAAGGCCTTGCGCTCTAAATCGGCGTTATCTCTGACCTTACCCACTACGGCCTCAAACTCAGACATATTTGGTGTCAATAAAGTGGCACCACGATAACGAGTGAAGTCTGTACCTTTTGGATCAACTAATACAGGGATCCGCAGCAGACGAGCTGCATTGATCATATTCTGCACTGAGGATAAGGCACCTTTGCCATAATCAGAGCAGATCAAAACCTTGCTATCGCGCAGAGCTTGACGCAAAGTCAGCATGATTCGGCCTTGATCTACATCGGAATAGCCCTTTTCAAAGTCAATACGCAGCAGCTGTTGGTGACGGCTCAGCACACGCAGCTTGGTAATGGTTGGTAACTCAGGGCACACAACAAAGCGTGTATCAATCTTCTTATCTTTAAGGATCTGGGTTAAAAGCTTACCGGAGTCATCTTCTCCGACAATGCCTACAAGGTCACAATCGACGCCTAAAGAAGATAGGTTTAAAGCCACGTTGGCGGCACCACCGGCACGCTCCTCATAGCGATCAACATTCACCACTGGCACAGGTGCCTCTGGCGAGATACGCGAGGAGGTTCCATACCAATAGCGATCTAACATCACATCTCCGATCACGGTTACGCGACCGCCAAAATGAGGTAAACTCCGTACTTCCATACAACCAATGCCCTCAAAAAAGTGATTCCTATGGCCAACATGACGCTCTTAAGAAGATTCCATGCACCTGCCTAAGATTAGATCATAGCAGATCCAAAGATAGAGGATTTGCTCTCAAAGCCTTTTGGTATTTTCTGCGCGCTTGCATTAAAATTAACGAATGGCAATTTGCAAAAGCAAAGAGCACGCTCGAGCACAGTAGCACGCAACTGCTCTTGGCTGTACCTGAGGCTCTGCCTATTGTGTTGTGCTATGCCGTGCCGTGTTGTGCCACCAACAATACACAATAACAGAATGACCCGTAACCGATCCAAAGGAGCTCACCGAGCGATTATCTGACCTCGACTCCCTGCTATCCCCATCTGCCTAATCATCAGCCCCTAGCCAGCTTTTTGCTGATAGGAGCCCAGCGATCATGCGAGACCTCTTATGCTCAGCGCCCATAGTCCCTCTCTTGATGCGTCCTTATGGCCCCTTCAGTATGTGCTCCTTGTCTCGTCTATGGGTATTATCTTTGGCTGTGACCTCGGTACCCTCTTTATCAACCAAGACTACCTATCCAATCTCTACCTGATCTCTATCAACCGCTCCCATGTAGTGATAGGCACCTACGTCTTAGGCTTTATCTTTGGTACCTTCATCTCAGGCTACGTCACCTATGGCTCAGGTCGAAAGCTATCTTTAGTCTCCAGTGGACTGATCGGAACCTTTGCGATCTTGGCTTCGATCGTGGCTCCTAACTTTGCAATTTTCCTCTGTGCAGAGTTTGTGATCGGCTTTTCCTTTGGCCTGTATATAGTCGCAGCTTGCCTCTATAACAACGAAATCTCCCACCCACGCTGGCGCTCTCTGTCTTTAGTGCTACTGCCTGATGGCATTATCTTAGGTGGCTTATTATCGTTAATCACCTATACCGATCCAGCCAATAAGCCTTTTATCGTCTTTATTACCCTCGTGATCTTTAACCTGATCCTCATGGCTTTTACTATCATGAAATTGCCAGAATCACCGCGTTTCCTTGCGGTCACAGGATCTACAGACGCTGCCCTTTCGGTATTGTTTAAGCTGCGTCACGATATGGGAGTAGCTGCGCGCGAGTTGGCAGAGATCAACGAGTGCTGTCGTGGTGAGAATCGTGGCCTTGAGTTTTACATGCAAAATGCCATCTACCGCCGTCTGTTAGGCTTAATGTGCATCAGCATTTTCATCTTGGATTTAGGCGGCATCTTCATCATTCCTTATGCTCTCTTGGACAATCTCTCTTTACGCATCTTCTGCCCAGAGGAGAACTACTGCTACTTCACTCTCAATAGCGCTCTGATCTATACCTCTTTCACCATGATCTTTGTGTCTTTTATTCTGCACACACTAGCACTAGAGCGTTTTTCGCGTCGTTTCATCATCTTAATTAGCTTGAGCGCGACCTTTTTCTTTTTAGCTCTAGCCACTTTTACGACCTTATTTGCAGAAAGCGATCTCAAAAACTACGCCCTCACGATCTTCATCCTATGCTTTATCTTCTTTGGTCTAGGAGGACACACTTCACTGATCTGTGTGCTGGTACCAGAGATCTTGCCGATACGTGGACGTGAATTTGGCTTAGCAGTGATCTTTTTAACCCACGGTATTGGCTTGCTCTTTAGCCTGCAAACCTATATGCCAGCGATCCATCAATTAGGTTTTAGTGTTTTCCTCGCGATCATGACCGCATTGCTAGGCTTTACTATCTATCTGCTGTATCACTTTTTACCTTTCACCAGCAATGGTAAAAGCCTTGAGAGCATCGAACTACGTATACTCTCACTTGCCAAGCTCAGTGCTTTACGTAATTTCGAGCCAGCCAAAGATAGGCCATAAAGACACCAGATGCACTCGCTGCTGCTGCCCACGCTACCGCTGCACACGCGCAGCTACAAACTGAGCTCCTGCACCATAGCTGGTTGAGTTTGCGGCTAATCAGCCACAATCCATACCGTCACTGTTTTCTAAGACTTTTTATTAAGTTTGCCTCGGCTAACTGACAATGTGCTAAGCTGAGTGGCACTTTTACTT
>DXEV01000075.1 GCA_019114785.1 Candidatus Anaerobiospirillum pullistercoris
TTTGCAGTCTGGGTCATTATCGCCGCCATTATCGCTTTCTATTTTCCAGCAGGTTTCACCTTCTTAGCCAAGTACATTAGCATTCTGCTGGGTATCGTAATGTTCGGCATGGGCCTGACCCTTAAGGCTAAGGACTTCTCTGAAGTCGTAAAGCGCCCTAAGGATGTGATCATTGGTATCTTAGGCCAGTTTGTGATCATGCCTTGCTTAGCCTACTTACTGTGCATGGTTCTGCAATTACCAGCTGAAGTAGCTGTCGGTGTGATCCTCGTAGGCTGCTGCCCAGGTGGTACTGCATCCAACGTGATGACTTTCTTAGGCAAAGGAGATGTGCCACTTTCGGTCACTATTTCCGCCTGCACCACCGTCATGGCACCTGTCGTTACCCCAGCTCTGATCTATTTATTTGCCAATCAGTGGGTCGAAGTTGATCCAATGTCGATGTTCATGTCAATTGTTAACATCGTGATCCTGCCAATCGTGGCTGGTGTATTAGTTAACACCTTCTTTGGCAAGCATGTGCGTGCTGCGGTATCCGTACTGCCACTGATTTCTGTAGTCGCTATTGTGCTGATTGTGATTGCTGTGGTGGCTGTCAGCCGCGATCAGATCGCTACTACTGGCTTACTGATTTTTGCTGTCGTGGTCTTACACAATACCTTAGGCTTAGCTTTAGGCTATGTCTTAGGCAAGGTATGCAAGCTCAACTTAAAGAAGTGCAAGACTCTCTCTATCGAGGTTGGCATGCAAAACTCCGGTTTAGGTGTGGCCTTAGCAATGGCTCACTTTAGCCCAATGTCGGCAGTACCTTCAGCTATCTTCTCGGTATGGCACAACATCTCTGGCCCAATCTTAGCCACGATCTTTGCCAATATGAAAGATCCAGACGAAGACAAGTATGCCGATGCTGGCGAGACTAGCGCTAACACCAACGTTGCTACCGCTACCACAACTGTGCATAACCACTAAACACTGATTTCTTTAATTTTTCCGCGCCTTGCAAGAATGCAGGCACGGTCGCAAAAATCGCCCTCTCTTAATATCAGGGTGAAATGCTTCCCTCTCACAAGGAAAGCGCAGCTTAATGCAGAGATCTGAGCGTTACCGCGCTCATTAACCAAACCTCCTGTGCGTACCACGCACAGTGAGCTGCGCAATCTTTATGACAAGGGAACAAATGGCTTGATCAAGAAAGCTTAAGCAATTGTCACAGCTTTACTCTGGTCGAGCCCTATATGGCTTAATTATGCGAATACCTTTGCCACCAGCCTACTGCTAAGTAGCCTACTGCTAAGTAACTTGCTACTGAGTAGTCAAGTGTAAGTTATGCAAGCAAGCCCCGTAGGGCCAGCGTATTGCGAAGGTATTCTGGAGTTTTTCAACTATGGCTTTAAATAACACCCCAACGAAGTACATTTGGTTTAATGGTAAGATGGTGAACTACGCTGATGCCAAGGTTCACGTACTGTCCCACGCTCTGCACTATGGTACTGCCGTCTTCGAGGGTATTCGCGCTTACAACACTCCAAAGGGCCCATGTGTTTTCCGCTTAAACGAGCACATTGACCGTCTCTTCAACAGCGCTCGCATTTACCGCTTCCCTGTTCCTTTCACCAAGGATGAGGTTAAGGATGCTTGCTGCAAGATCATCTCTGAGAATGGCTTAGACTCTGGATATATCCGTCCACTGATTTTCATGGGTGAGATCGGTTTAGGTGTGCACATCCCAGAGGGCTCCAAGGCCGAAGTTATGGTTGCTGCCATGCCATGGGGTGCCTACTTAGGTAAGGACGGCTTAGAGAAGGGTGTGCCTGTCTGTGTTTCCAGCTGGAACCGCTTAGCTCCAAACACCATTCCTACCGAGGCTAAGGCTGCTGGTAACTACTTAAGCTCTATTCTGATTTCCAACGAAGCCGCCCGCAATGGCTACGCTGAGGCTATTGCTTTAGACACTGATGGCTTTATTTCTGAGGGCTCGGGCGAAAACGTCTTCTTTGTTAAGGACGGTGCCATTTACACTGCCCCATTCACCAATGGCCTGCTGCCAGGTATTACCCGTCACGCCATTATTACTTTAGCTAAGGAAGTGCTGCACATCCCTGTATACGAGCAAAAGATGCAGCGTGAGATGTGCTACTTAGCTGATGAAGCTTTCTTCACTGGTACCGCTGCTGAGATCACCCCAATCTCCTCAATTGATGGCTTAGATGTTGGCCCTGGCAAGCGCGGCCCAATCACCAAGCAGCTCCAAGAGACCTTCTTCGACTTAGTACAAGGCAAGATCGAAGACAAGTGGGGCTGGCTGACTCCAGTGAACAAGTAAACCGGATAATTAAGCCTAATGTCTGCGTTTTAGCAGACCACAAAGGCCCCGTCCAGGGGCCTTTTCTTTTCGCTCTCTGGGCACCAATGCGCAAGGCTCACTTCGTGAACAAGGTTCAGCTCGCACGCAAGTCGCACGCAAGGCTCTGCTTTGAACAAGGCTCACCTTGTTTGTTACCGTCACTGTCATTGCCAGCCAATTCTGCTGCGCAGGTATCAAACACCGCCGTGAACCCAACCTTGCTAATATATAAGCAAGCGCGGCGTGCTCGCGCCCAGTGCACCATGCCACTATGCGCTGATTAATTTGAGCCCAGAGCTAGCCCCTGCTATATTCTCAGCAGGAGACTTTGTCTCTTCCTCATATCTGCTGTTATTACTGGATAGCAGCGTGCACCAAGGGAAGACCGCTTAAGGATTTAAACATGCCAAAATACCGCTCCAGCATCACTTACGATACCAAGAAAATGGCCGGTGCTCGCGCCTTATGGAAGGCCACGGGCATGAAAGATGAGGACTTTGGTAAGCCAATCATTGCCATCGCTAACTCCTTTACCCAATTTGTGCCAGGCCACGTGCACTTAAAGAACGTCGGCTCTTTAGTGGCTGAGGCCATTGAAAAGGCTGGTGGTGTCGCCAAGGAGTTCAATACCATTGCCGTGGATGATGGTATTGCTATGGGTCACGATGGCATGCTCTATTCGCTGCCAAGCCGTGAAATTATCGCTGACAGCGTCGAGTACATGGTCAATGCTCACCGCGCTGATGCCTTAGTCTGCATCTCCAACTGCGATAAAGTCACCCCAGGTATGCTCATGGCAGCCATGCGTCTGAACATTCCTACCATTTTCGTCTCTGGCGGCCCAATGGAGGCTGGTGTCTTAAAGGATCACCACAAGTTAGACCTGATCGATGCCATGATTGTCTCGGCTGACCCTAAAGCCACTGACGAAGAGATCAACGCTGTGGAAAGCGTGGCCTGCCCAACCTGTGGTTCTTGCTCTGGTATGTTCACCGCCAACTCCATGAACTGCTTAACCGAAGCTCTGGGTATGGCTCTGCCAGGTAACGGTACCATTGTCGCAACTCACGCCCGTCGTAAGGATCTCTACACCAAAGCCGGTGAGCTCATTGTGAAGTTAGCCAAGAGCTACTACGAACACGATGATGACTCGGTGCTGCCACGCTCCATTGCCACTAAGGATGCCTTTGAGAATGCCATGTCGCTGGATATCGCCATGGGTGGCTCCACCAACACAGTGCTGCACTTATTAGCTGTGGCCTGTGAGGCTCAAGTGGACTTTACGATGAAAGACATCGATCGTCTCTCGCGTCATGTGCCACATATCTGCAAGGTAGCCCCATCCACCCCTGACTACCATATCGAAGACGTGCATCGTGCCGGTGGCATTATGTCCATCCTCCACGAGCTGCAAAAGGCTGGCTTACTGCACACCGATTGCCGCACTGTGCTGCAAGAGAGCATGGGCGAAGAGATCTCTCAATACGCTATCGATGTCACCACCAATGAAGAGGTTAAGAAGTTCTACTTAGCCGCCCCAGCTGGTGTGCGCACTATCGAGCCATTCTCTCAAGAGAACTACTACAAAGAAGCAGATCAGGATCGTGCTAATGGCTGCATCCGCGATCGCGAGCATGCCTTTAGCCAAGACGGTGGTTTAGCTGTTTTATACGGCAACTTAGCTCAAGACGGCTGCATTGTGAAAACCGCTGGTGTGGACAGCTCCATCTTAAAGTTTGTGGGCCCAGCTATTGTCTTTGAGTCCCAAGAAGAGGCTGTTGAAGGCATTTTAGGTGGCAAGGTTAAGGCTGGTAATGTAGTGGTGATCCGCTACGAAGGCCCTAAGGGTGGCCCTGGCATGCAAGAGATGCTCTACCCAACCTCCTACTTAAAGTCCATGGGCTTAGGCAAGTCCTGCGCTCTGATCACTGATGGTCGTTTCTCGGGTGGTACCTCGGGCCTGTCCATTGGTCACGTCAGCCCAGAGGCTGCCAATGGCGGTAATATCGCCTTTGTGCAGAATGGCGACATGATCAAGATCGATATTCCTAACCGTGAAATCACCTTAAGTGTCGACGACGACGAGCTCAACGAGCGCCGTAACGAGATGGAGACCCGTGGCAATATGGCCTATCGTCCACAGCACCGCACTCGTGTAGTCTCCACTGCCTTAAAGACCTACGCTGCCTTGGCCTCTTCGGCTGATAAGGGCGGTGTCCGCGATCTGGCAAAGCTGCCTTAAGAGCAGGCCTCAGGCCTAGCTAGGCATGGCATAACAAGGCGCGCTTGCCGCGCTCTGCGTACAGCTGCCGCGCACTGGGTACTGGTGCCTCCACTGGCACCAGTGCCATGCGCTGTATGCCAGCGCCATGTAACGCATGGAGCAGGCAGCATGAAAAAAGGAGTTGTTCTGATGAGCAACTCCTTTTTCGCTTATATTCTGCCTATCTTGGCTCTAGTCTTGGCTCTAGAAGCCAAAATTAGCGGTGGTCACACTTGCGAGTGAAGTAATCACCTACCCACTGGACGATCTGCACCATCAAGACCAAGATCACCACAGTACCGATCATCATATCCAAGCGGAAACGCATGTAACCATAGCGAATAGCCACGTCACCTAAACCGCCGCCACCAATAGCGCCAGCCATAGCCGAGCAGCCAATGATCACAATCACCGTGATCGTGAAGTTTTGGATCAGCTCAGGCATAGCCTCAGGTAACAATACCTTTCTGACGATCTGCCATGGGCTTGCACCCATACTGGTAGCTGCCTCAATCAAACCACTTGGTACAGTACGTAAGCTCGTTTCCACTAAGCGACCAGTAAATGGAATGGTAGCTACTACCAATGGCACAATCACGGCCGTAGTACCGATCGAAGAACCCACAATAAACTTAGTCAGTGGACTAATGGCCACCATCAAGATGATGAATGGAATGGAGCGCAGAGCATTTACGATCGCACCTAAAATGCGATAGAAAGTAAGATGCTCAAAGAAATAGCCCTTAGATGTCACCAACAAGAGCACACCCAGAGGAATACCAAACAGGATCGAAATCAGAGAGCTGGCACCAACCATGTACAGCGTCTCCAGTGTGGCATTCCACAATAAATTCGCCAGACGGATCCAGTCACTAGAAATCAGCGAGCTGCTTGCGCTTGTCATAACCTAAAATCTCCACTTTGTGTACGCGAGCTTGCAGCTCTTCTAAAGCATGCTCAATCTCAGAGCGCGAACCACCCACTTCGACCACCATCAAGCCAAATGGCTCATTTTTAATGTGGTCAATGCTGCCACCTAAGATACTGATCTTAACCTTACACTCGGTAGCCACTTCCACGATCACAGGGGCATCGGCACGTGGGCCTAAGAACAGTAGCTCGACCACAGCCTTAGCACCATCGGAGTAATCAGAAACGATCTCCGTGTGACGTAAGAGCTCTGGCAGACCACGACGCACCGCAGCGCTCACTAAACGCTTAGTTAAAGCCTGCTTTGGATCAGTAAAGATGTCTAAGGTCGATCCCATTTCCGAGATCACACCACCATCGATCACTGCTACACGGTCACAGCACTCTTTGATCACTTCCATTTGGTGGGTAATGATCACAATGGTGAGATCGAGTTTATCGCGCAGCTTCAGCAGCAGCTCTAAGATCGAAGTAGTAGTCTTTGGATCCAAGGCCGAAGTAGCCTCGTCACACAAAAGGATCTTAGGATTGTTAGCAAGAGCACGAGCAATACCTACACGCTGCTTTTGACCGCCAGAAAGCTGGGCAGGATACATTTGAGCTTTATCGGCCAAGCCCACTAAATCTAAGAGCTCTGTTACCTTTGCGGCGATCTCCTCTTTGCTCATCTTGCCTTCAAGCTTCAGAGGGAAAGCTATATTTTCGGCCACAGTAGCTGAGGAGAGTAAATTAAAGCTCTGGAAGATCATGCCAATGTGGCGACGCGCCTCACGCAGGTTTGCTTCATCCATAGCGGTCAGATCCTGACCGTCAACAATTACCTGACCCGATGATGGGCGCTCTAACATATTGATATGGCGGATCAGCGTGGACTTACCAGCACCTGATAGGCCGATCACGCCAAAGATCTCGCCACGCTTAATCGAAAGTGAAATCCCTTTCAGGGCGCGCACTTCAGTAGGAGTGCCCTGATTGTACACTTTCTCAATATTCTTGAGTTCTATCAAACCTAGGAATCCTTTTACCCTACAGCTGAGACTACGCACCTACGCGCAGCTCTTGCACTTGCTCCTGACAGATTATGTCGAAATGAGCGCTATCTTGAGCTCATGCAGTTGAGGGGACAAAACACGAGCCGATCTTTTCCATATTTTAAGCCATCACGCTCTTAAGGGGGCTAAATTCTACCATGAGCAACAGCTCTAAAGGCAAACTACACACCATGAAGCCACTCTTAGCACCAGACTGGCCAATGCTCCTTCATGTTAAGCCTGCACTTGCACACATTAGGGAGCTGTTATAAATTAACCAGCGGCTTAAAATGCACCTTTCTGAGGTAGTCTAAA
The DNA here is from genome assembly GCA_019114785.1 of Candidatus Anaerobiospirillum pullistercoris. GTDB lineage: Bacteria > Pseudomonadota > Gammaproteobacteria > Enterobacterales > Succinivibrionaceae > Anaerobiospirillum > Anaerobiospirillum pullistercoris. The sequence goes on from DXEV01000075.1 coordinate 6,884, forward strand.
ACCGCTCTCTTATGGCTGTTGCTCTGTTTTATCAGTGCAGTGAGCGTCAAACCCTAGGTTATTATCAAAATCAGCTTTAGCCATAATGAGCCCATCTTCGTTAAGCGAGAGGTCCTTTATGGCTAAAAAGTCCTACTGCCACTTGCCGTGGTCTCTTTTTCTTCGGAT
>DXEV01000009.1 GCA_019114785.1 Candidatus Anaerobiospirillum pullistercoris
GAACATGAGCACGCAGCTGATGCACATAACACCAGCGCTTTTGCCATTAAAAGCCTAACGCCGCTAACTAGCGCAGATGAGCAGTTGTTTAGCGCCACCAAGCCACTTCCGCCACACGATCACTCACATGACTATGAGCACTGTAACTCTCACGATCACTGCCACGACCACGGCCATGATCACGAGCACGGCCATGACCATAGTCATGGCGGGCATAGCCATGAGCACCGCTCACTGCAAGACGTCTACGCTTTAATTGACCAAAGCTTGGCATCCGATCCAGCAAAGAAGTTGGCAAAAAAGGTCTTTGCTATTATTGCCGTCGCTGAAGCCAAAGCTCATGGCACTTCACCTGATTTAGTGCATTTCCACGAGGTAGGCGGTTTAGACTCCATTGCCGATGTGCTGTCCTTTGCGGTGTGCATTGACGATCTTCAGATCGATACTGTCTATGCCAGCACCTTAGGTGAGGGCTATGGTGAGATCGTCTGCCAACATGGCTTATTGCCTATTCCTGTACCGGCCGTGAGCAATATCGTTGCTGCCCACCACTTACCACTACAATCAGGCCGCTGCTATGGTGAGCTGGTAACACCAACTGGTGCAGCCATGGTGGCCGCGCTTGAGCCAAAATTTACCACTCCTCAGGGTATGACCATTATCAGCACGGGCTATGGTGCAGGCAAACGCGCCTATGAAAAGCCAAGCTTTGTGCGCGCCATGCTCTTAGGCCCTGTTACTGGCACTGACACAGCCAGTGCTCCAAATAACACAGCCAGTGCTCCAGCATGGGGTCTAGATTTAGGTGAGATTGGAGCTGCGCCATACGGCGATGAGATCATTGAGCTAAAGAGCAATATTGATGACACCACCGGCGAGCTTTTAGGCGCTTTGATGGACAAGCTCTTAGCTGCTGGTGCTCAAGACGTCAGCTTCCGCAGCATCTTTATGAAAAAGAACCGTCCGGCCGTTGAGCTGTGTGTACTGTGCTATGAGGATAATGTACCTGAGCTCACTCGTATTATCCTGACAGAAAGCAGCAGTATTGGCGTGCGCTTCTCGCGTCAACAACGCCTGATCATGAAGCGTGAAGCCGGTGAGTTTGCCTCTAGTTTAGGTCTAGTTAAGGTCAAGCGCTGCACGCTCAATCCAGCTTTAGGGCAACACGAGGTGATCTATCCTGAGTTTGAGAGCATTAAAGAGATCGCCGCTCAAACCAAGCTCCCGCTCAAGGAAGTTGAGGCCCGCATTAAAGGGGAGCTCTATGCTCAACAGCACTAACAACACTGCTACACAGCACCAAGGTGCAGAGGTCTTAAAGGCCTCTGCCGCCACAGAAGCCTCTTATGAGCTCCGCGAAGTACAGGAACGTTTAGCACAAGCACTGGCAGTCTTTCGCGGCTGTAAAGTGGCTTTGGCCTTTTCCGGTGGTACTGACAGCTCACTCTTGCTCAAAATACTGGCTCAACAAAGCCAACAGTATGGAGGTGCAGTCTACCCGCTCATGGTATCTACCGTTATGCACCCTCAAGGTGAGGTAGCAGAAGCTCAAGCTCTTTGCCAGCAACTAGGAATTGAGCTGCACACTCTGTTTTTGGACGAGTTGCCAATCATCAAGCACAACCCAGAAAACCGCTGCTATCTGTGTAAGCATGCCCTGATGAGCAAGCTTAAAGCACAAGCTCAAGCTTTAGGCTGCTCAGTGCTGCTCGATGGCACCAATGCCGATGATCTCAAGCAATATCGACCAGGCATCAAAGCCCTGCAAGAATTGCAGATCATCAGCCCACTGGCACAAGCCAACATTACTAAAGCGCAAGTGCGCAGTATGCTCCAAGCTCTGGGTTTAAAGACTGCACGCAAGCCGTCTAGCCCTTGTCTGGCCACGCGTTTTCCTTATGGCACCACTCTGGAAAAAGAGCAATTACAAGCTATTGGTGCAGCAGAAGATGCTTTGCATCAGCTCGGTTTTTATAACGTGCGCGTCAGGGCTCACCCTCACGAACAGTTATTACGATTAGAGCTGGACAGAGACCAGCTTGGACAAGTGCTCGCGCAGCGTGAGCAGATCTTGGCAATCCTGCATCAGGTAGCGGGCTATAAGTACTTTAGTCTTGATTTGGAAGGCTTTCATTCAGGCAGCATGGACAAGACCTTAGATGAACAAACGATAGCCAAGCAAAAAGCGCAGCAAAAGCTCAATCTTAGCCCCGCTATTCCACATCAAGCCAGCTAAGCCTCATATCTTCGACCAAGCCGTCGGCTCTCAAATGCAAAATGGGGCCTCAAGCCCCATCTCACGTCTTAATCTGCAGGTAACACCACTGGTACTGTTAACCAGCAGGATGATTACCTTACACGCCAAAGTATTCTGCGATCTTGTGCATCTTCTCCATCTGAGAAACCTTGAATGGACAGCGCTGATCGCAATGACCACAATCGTTGCACTCGCTGGCATGGTGCTCTAAGTTCATCTAAAATCGGCGCGGATACCCCCAAGGTAACTCGGGGGAGGAAGCGCCGCCTCAAGTTCTCAGTTCGGTCAAATAACTTTTGCGTTTTTGCAACAAGCGCAGTTTCTTATAGCTAACGCTTGCAGAAATACGCGTCCCATCAAGTCGACGTACATCGAAGTAACCTTTAGATCTACGGCCGAAAATAAATCCAACTTGGCC
>DXEV01000076.1 GCA_019114785.1 Candidatus Anaerobiospirillum pullistercoris
TTGGTTAGAGCACCTGCCTTACAAGCAGGGGGTCATAGGTTCGAGTCCTATAGTATCCACCAAGACTAAATCAGTGGGTCGTTAGCTCAGCTGGTAGAGCAGCGGACTCTTAATCCGTTGGTCGCGGGTTCGATCCCCTCACGACCCACCATGTTTTAAGTCTTACGCAGCAAAGGCAAAAATAGGAACTCAATTGAGTTCTTTATTTTTATCTGTATGTTGTATCTACGAATAGCCGTGCAATGCGGCTTTGCTGTAGCTTTTGCGGTTTATCTGTGGCGACAATGAGTGCGAGGGTAGCTGGGGATATTTCGTCGTCGGGAGCTCGTTAGGGAACGTTGTGGGCAGGGCCAAGAAGTGGCGTGATGTGATGATAGGATAGGGCTCTGGCTGACATAGAGAAACCTGCGTCTGGGACGCAGGCTTGAGTCTTCTTTGCTTTCGTTAGCTTAAGTGAGAAAACCAGCTTTCTGGCCTCTTGGCTTTTTAGCCTTAAGAGAGAAGAGAATAGAGGCTGGCCTTAAGCGCTATAGCGCTATGTTGAGCTCTAAAGATGTGAAGCAGCGGCGCTGGCCTTAGCGGCAGCAGCTCCTGCTTTAGTGGTGACACTGTTAACAGTGCTGCCAGTGCTGACACCACCTTGTTGATTAGCATTAATGATCTTCATCGCGGAGCTGATCAAGGTGCTCATGTCGCCTAAGTTGGCAGGTACGATCAGGGTGTTGTTGGTACGAGCCAGATCATTAAAGGCGCTAATGTACTTCTCGGCCACTTGCAGGTTGACAGCAGTCATTCCGCCTTGAGTCTCAGAAGCTTCAGCCACGCGGCGAATTGCCTCGGCTGTGGCTGTAGCAATAGCTAAGGTAGCAGCAGCTTGACCTTCGGCCTTATTGATCTCGGCTTGCTTCTCACCTTCTGACTTAGCAATGGCGGCTTCTTTTTCACCTGTAGCTAAGTTGATCTGCTCTTGCTTACGGCCTTCAGACTCTGCAATTAAGGCACGCTTTTCACGCTCAGCGGTGATCTGTTGCTGCATGGCCTGCAAGATCACAGCAGGTGGGGTTAAGTCTTTGATCTCATAACGCAGTACTTTTACACCCCAGTTTAAGGCGGCATCGTCAATGGCAGAGACCACTTCTGAGTTAATGATGTCACGCTCCTCAAAAGTACGATCCAGCTCCATGCGACCAATGACCGAGCGCAGTGTGGTTTGAGCCAGCTGGGTAATAGCGATCACATAGTTAGAGGTACCGTAGCTGGCACGCATTGGGTCGGTGACTTGGAAGAAGAGCACACCATCGACTGAGAGCTGGGTGTTATCACGAGTGATACAGACCTGAGCTGGGGTATCCAGTGGGATCTCTTTGAGGGAGTGGCGATAGGCTACATTGTCAACGAAAGGAATAATGAAGTTGAGGCCTGGGTTAAGTACTGTTTTGAACTTGCCTAAGCGCTCGACCACCCAAGCCGATTGCTGTGGAACAACTTTGATGCTTTTCGAGGCAAAGATGATAGCTAAGATCACAAATACTATGGCAAAAACAAGTGTGCCATCAATAATGGAAAGCAGTGTGTTCATCAAAAAATCGGCGCTGATTTCTCTAAAGAGATAACTCTGGCAAGAAGCGCCGCCTCCTTAATCAGTGGGAAAAATGTTCGATTTTTAGTTAATTGGTTGAACAGGTGACATCGTCATTGTTTCACAAGAATGCAGATAGGCCAAAACCAAACGCCTCGGTCGAAGCTAGCTATACCTTGCCATGCCAATGCACAGGGTCGTTGCCATTACACGGACTGGGCACAGTTACGGCTAGAGCTCACAGCCTTAGAATTGTTGAGAGCTATCCTGCTTTTTCTCGGTAGTGGTAGCTGTATCGTTTGGTTCAGTAGCTGGTGCCGGAGCGTCAGTCTGAGCAGTGCTGTTTTCTGGTTGTTCCAGTTGATCGCCTAAGGCCAACTTAGTGCCATCAACACGGGCAATAAAGTAGATGCCAGGGGTCAGAACTGCCTTTTCTTTGTAGGCCACCCATTCAGCACCACGATAGTTAACAAGGGCGGTACCATCTTCACGAATATTGTCGGCTTTAACTACGACGCGTTGTCCGCGATCAAGCTCGTTGTTGTTTTTGTCCATATGGTGCTTGAGCTTGCGGCGTAGATAAAAGGAGCCACAGGCTGCCAGTATGGTCACGATACCTGCAGCCATACATTGTTCTTGTATTGGCAGCTCTAAGTAGGCAGCAATACCTCCAGCAGCCGCACCTAAAGCAAGAGCCATGAGGTAAAAGGACATTAAGTTCATCTCAACAATGACTAAGACTAAGGCGGCAATGAACCAAGCGATGTAATAAAGGGTCATGGCGGTTTCACTCAAAAGAGGTTGTTACAAATTACATTTGAGGCACTGCCCTCAATTTAGTGGGTAGTGGGGGCGTGGATTCCTTGGGGCAATTGTGATCGATGTTTGGCTGAAAGCCGATGTTAATTTTTTTCGGTTAAAAAGATTCAGGGCTTTAGCGTTAGTCCAACCAACTACATCAGGATGAGGTGACACGCTAGTGTTAGATTTCACAAGTTCGTAGCCACTTTTCTAGGATGAGCATGACTCGAAGAAATACTCTGGCAACAAACCACTAACTTGTAAGCATGCTACGAATTTTTGAACATTAACACTAGACACTGTTGTTTTTCACTGAGCTCATTGAGCTTAGTGCGGAGTGGCGGCGGTTGTAACGGACAATGGTGATCTGTAGAAAAATCAGCACCATGGTAATGATTGCTAGCAGCAGACCTACGAAAATTCCAATGTCTTGAGATCTGTCTTCCATGCCCACAAAGAAAACAAGGTTTAGGAAGATCCAAATTACAATTAAAGTTGAGCGTGCATTACACAGTATAACTGGTTGGTTTTGCTCGTTTCCTTGTTTGCCAGTGGTAGGGGAGTTGTGCTCCTCTAAAGACGAGCTACGCTCTAATCTAGCTGCACGCCCTTTGTTTGGGGCTGGATTGCTGTTATAGGAGCTGGTTCTAATAGAGCGTTGCAGCTCTGCATTAAGTTGAGCTTGGTTACTGGTCTCTTTTTGCAAGAGCTCTCTATCTTCACCCCGAGCCTCTGCCCTTAAGCTTTGCATCGTCCGTTTATGTTGAGCGCGGATTTTGCGCAGACTTTCTTGCGGGCTTTCGGTGGTGGAAGCTGCGTTGAGGCATGCAGTGGCACGAGCCTTTTCCTCTAAGGCCTTTTGCAAAGACTGTTTGTGGATCTGCTCGATGTATTTCACAAAGTCGCCATCAGGCAACTCGTATGGGATCTTTTTGCGCATGCTTTAGCCTCCTTGGGAATGAGCAAGCTTAGCCTAGCTTTTAGCCTGTTTTAGCCATAGCTATTTGTTCTCCTCAGTATGACAAAAAAGAGCCGAGGGATCTGTTTTTCTTGAGGAATATTTTTGAGAAGAAGGCGACTTAATGGGGACAGGGGCGGGCGCTGCTTACGTGGCATGAAAATGAGGGGATCTTTTTGCTGATTTTGTGACGCCCGATAAGTCTTTGGGGCTTGATTTTTTCCGCGAATTTTTCAACACCGTTGGGGCCATTCTGATATAATCACGCAAATTTTATTTTGGGAGGCGTTATGCTGCGTATCGTTGAAGAAGCGTTAACCTTTGATGATCTCTTACTTGTCCCAGCTCATTCCACGGTGCTGCCAAATACTGCTGATTTAACCACCTACCTTACTTCTAAGATCAAGATCAATATTCCTATGATCTCTTCGGCCATGGATACCGTGACCGAAGCCAATTTAGCTATTGCCTTAGCTCAAGAGGGTGGTATCGGCTTTATCCACAAGAATATGCCAATTGAGAAGCAGGCTGAAGAAGTTGCTCGTGTAAAGCGCTTCGAGAGTGGTATGGTGACTAAGCCAGTAGTCGTGCGTCCTGACGCTACCTTGGCCGATGTGCGCAGCCTGACCTCCAAACATGGCTTTGCTGGCTTCCCTGTAGTGGATGCCGATGACAATCTGCTGGGTATTATCACTGGCCGTGATGTGCGCTTCTTAAACGATACGAGCTTAAAGGTTCATGAGATCATGACCCCTAAAGCCCGCTTGATCACTGTGCGCGAGAACACTCCTCGTGAGGAAGTGATCAGCTTAATGCAGCAGAACCGCATTGAGAAAGTATTAGTGGTTGATGATAGCTTCCACTTAAAGGGCATGATCACCGTTAAGGACTTCAATAAGGCTGCTAACAAGCCAAATGCCTGTAAGGATGCTTTAGGCCGTCTGCGTGTCGGTGCTGCTATTG
>DXEV01000077.1 GCA_019114785.1 Candidatus Anaerobiospirillum pullistercoris
CCATATACCTTTAGGTGACATCAATGTCTTTATTGTCCAAGCTGCTTGTTTCATCCCTGATCTCTCTCAGTGTGGGCTCCTTTGCCCAAGTGGCTAATGCTGATGTACGTATCGACATCAAAAACGAGAGCTCCGAGGACTGCTCGGTCGCATTTAACGCCCGTGTAGATAAAACCAAATGGCTGACTCTAGGCTGGTTTGTGTATATGGCAGGTGAAGAGGCCCCAGTGATTTTAAAGGGTGCTAACGACATCCATGATGTCTTTATTTACCACGATTGCGCCATGAAGCACCGTGAGGATGCTGAACTGAAAAAGGCTTGGATCAAGAACAACTTCAAGTTTAACGACGACCGCCCAATGGAAAACGAAGAAGGGTATCAAGAGGTCGAATTTGAGCGCCTCAACTCTCCAAACTACACCATTACTGGCCCTCAAAGATAATCAAGGCACTGAGTAGCAGCGCCCGCCCTACGCTCACGCCACTGTGGCCTTTTTGGCCCCAGCAAACAGCATGTCCACAGCAGCCATAGTGGCCAATACGGCAATGGCTGCCATTGGGTTATTTGCCTGTCCCGCTTTTTCCTGCCTGCAATGGGCCCTCCTAATGTCCGGCCCCAGATCTGCGCATCAGATTGCTACTGCTTAATCTCTATCTATCTATCTCTGGCTCAAAATGTCCCCAAGGGCGAAAAATATTTTATAAGTGAGCTTTCTTTTTACCCACCCTGCCTCTCTACGCCATAGACCTTTGGATATGGGCCACAAACCGCGACCAATAGCCATTTCCATGGGTATTGCCATGGACTAGGCTGGGCTCCAAGCTTTAGCCCCAATTCCTGTCACTTACTACCCTATCTATCCAGCCTCTGCATCTCTTCCCTGTCATCATTGTGTGCCATTAGCTGTCATGCCACAGCCTTACAGCAGCAGCCTCAATTTTTCCACCAAAGCCATTAAATCGGCATACACATCAGCTTTTCCGCTACGCGGGCATAATCGCTCAGCTGGCTCTGCTGAATCCAGAAACAAGAAATATTTTTATCTCTATGCTCTTGATTAGACAAACTATAATAGTTATTATAGGTATAAGCATAGAATATTTACTTATTCTCAAAGATAGCTACAATCGACTTTTTAACCGGATCGCCAAATATTGCCTCTAAGTCTGATGGAATCAGGGCTCACGCGCTTTATCGGGCTTGCAGGCAAATTATGGGTTTAAATCCGGTCAAAATAACTAGACAGTCGCTATTTGGGTCGACTTCCAGTCAATACAAAACCAACACTGCCAGAGGCGACTGTCTTATCTCTTTTCTTTGGTCTTGGTGGTAGCGCGATCTAATTCATCTAACTTTTGTCTCACTGAAGCTGTGTCCTTAGACCCCGACAGGATGCCTCGACATGAGGCCTAAAGGCGACTTCGACAGGAGGAATCATGTTTCATACAACTCACTGTGAAATCCTTGGTGACTTACTGCCGCAAAACGTCACCATCCAACACACCTTGCACGCCGAGCCAGTGCTCAGCTTCATTCTGCGTACTTTTGAGGATAGACCTGACCTTGATCTGCCTAGTGGCAACAGCTCTAATCAGAGCTCTAGCCAAGGCTCTATCCCAGCTGCCTCCAGTGCACGCACTGCTCGTAGCAGCAGCACCAGCTTTAATCCGCGCTACCAAGCACGGGCCACATCAAATAGCTGCTATCACGGTAGCTGTGGCTTTAGCTCAGCGCCTCGGTTCGCTCTCTGGGATCAGCAATCTTGCTCACGTGCTCTGGCTCAAGAACAAGCACAGCTGCAAGTACTGCAAGCCTCTACACCCAACTATGCCTCCGGTGTGGAAAATATTGCTGTAGCTCGTGCTACCGAAGATGACACTGATATTGCCACCGCCCAGATTGCAGAAGAGCATGAGCTCTCGCGCCCACGTAAATATAAGATCAGCTTTCGCGCCCTCGACGAAAACGAAGACAGCGACATAGATGATGACAACGCAGACAGTGAAAGCAGCGAAAGCAGCGAAATCGACGCCGATCTAGCTGCCAATTGCGTCAGCGGTGGTGACTCTCAGCTCAATGCTGCTGCCTTAGAGGCAAATAAAAAGCTGCAAGGCTCTGCTAGCTATCTGATCCAATACCGACGCTGCGTCATGCTGCACCTCACAGTGGAGCAAATTCAGAGCTACTCGCAGCTGCTCAAGACTCACCGCAAATACATGCTGTATGTGTCTGGACGCTTAGTACCTTATTACAGTGTTTTAGACTCAGGTGCACATAATGTGGCTCTGTCTTCTGGTATCAAGGTTCCTGATCGCATGCAGCGTCAGCAAGGTCTGTCCTATACCGCTAACAACACCTTTGACTACCAAAGACAGAATGCAGAGCAAGAGCTGATCCTCGTGGTGGATGCTTTATACCTCATTGATCCGCAACTGCAACATCAGCCGGAACTCTTGCAAGAAACCCTGATGCGTCATCAGGTTTCTGCCGCCATTAGCGTTCCTTTGCTCTCGCAGGCTCAAGCACAAGCGCACAATAACGTGGTTAGCGCTAATAATGCTCAGGCTAGCACCGCCTCAGACTACTCGGCTCAAGTCCAAGCTGCCACTGCTGCTACAGCAATCCCAGCTGCTAAAGCAGAAGCTTGTGCTCAAGCCACAGACACGGCTACAGCTACAGCTACAGCTGATAATGCGGCCTATGCAGACAATACGACGGCTATTGAGGACACTACCACCAGAGAAGATGCGGAGGTCGTGACTGATCTCACCAGCGCTCAGACTGTAACAGCGCCCGCCCCACAAGAGCAGACGCAACAGCTAACCCTGCAAGCTGCTTACCCTCTGGCTCAGACCACAGTGAGCTCCATCCTCGCTGTTAATCTGCCAGAGATCCCTGAGGAGCTGCTTCGGTCTCACGAGAATTGCTCACAATCAGGCAACATGCCGCTGCCTCATTGCAGCTATACGCACTACGTAAGACCTGCTCAGAGTAAGAGCACAAACCAAAGCGTAAAAGCTCACCAAGAGCAAGCAAAAGCTTCTGCCCCTAGCGTTTCCGCTACCCATACAGCTAAGCCTATGGTGGGGAGCACCATGCCTCTTGCCAACGCTGAGCCAAGCTCTCAACAGCAGACACAGCAGCATAATGATGAGCTCGTGGCCTCTTGTGTCGCCCCTTCGCTCTCGATCAAGGTGCCACAACCAAACAGAACTGTGCTGAACAAATCTACGGTTATTAATACAGCTGTAGACTACGCTCGGCAGATCAGCTCTCGCTTTACTTCACCTCAAGCCAGTGCAACGCCCATGAAAGCTCCAGAGCAACCGCCACAGTCACAGCCGCGACCTACACCACTGGCACAGGCACAAGCTCAGGTGAACTTACAGCCACAAGTGCCGCCACAAGTGCAGGCGCAAGCACAGGTACAGGCTCAGCCTCTACCAGCGCAAGGACAGCCATTGCCGCCACAAACGCAGCAAGGCTCTTTTAGCGCTCCTCAAGGCATGCGCTCTGTAACTAACAACCACGCTCAAATGAATAATCAGAGTGCCCAAGAGGTCACTCCGCTCCCTTTTCCCCTCGGTTCCTCAGAACCAAACAATGAGCCCCACGCTGAGCCCGTCGTCGCAAGGCAAGGAATCCGCACCTATCGCCACACCGACTGCTCAGCCCCAACAGCCAGCTACTGCACCTGCGCAGCCACAGCTGCAGGCACGGCCACGGCCGCAAATGCAGGCGCAAGCGCAACCACAAGGGCAGCCTCAGGCGCAAGCACAGCCACAGGCCCAAGCATCTGCGCAACCGCAAGCACAGGCTCAGCCGCATGTACAGGCATCAGTGCAGCCACAGGTGCAGGTGCAGGCGCAAGGGCAGCCACAGGCGCAAGCACAGCCACAGGCCCAAGCACCTACACAACCGCAAGTACAGGCACCAGTGCAACCACAGGTGCAGGTGCAAGCACAGGCTCAGCCGCATGTACAGGCATCTGTGCAGCCACAGGTGCAGGTGCAAGCACAGGCACAGGCTCAGCCGCAGCCTCAGGCTACGGCAACTACACCCAAGGACACTACGCAGCCCGCCAAGCTCACGCTCAAACAGCACCTGCAACGCTGGCTTATTCACAAGATCGATCCACAGGCAACTTGGCCAACACAGGCACCAACCAATACAGCCACAACAGCTGCAATGGCGGCTGCAGCGGCGGCTGCAACGCCTATGGCTCAACCTACATCCGTGATGCCTTCCATGCCAATGCATCCAAACCACGGAGTAAACCAGTACCCGTATCCAACGGCTCTACCCAACTATCCAATGTGGAACGAATATTATCCCAAGAACAATATGCGCAGCAGAGCTATGCCGCAGGCTGTGCCACCCTATCTCATGCACAATCTGCCACCCTTGACCTTAGAGGACAAAAAACCCAAATACTCAGTTCCACGCTTTATACTGACCGCGCTCTTGGTGGTAATACCGCTAGTCTTGCTCGTCCATGTGATCTTGTATCTCATAATCGAGATGCAAGCCGTGACTCAACAAATGTAGCCCCGTTAAAGACCTTGGACGCAATTACCCCCTTAGAACAGGAGCCTCCACTTAAAAAAGAGATACCTTTAGCCCCAACGACCCAGCACGCTAAATCCACAGGAGCTGCAGTCACCTCAAGTAATAACAGCGCAAACACTGCTCAAAAATACCTACAATCGCTGCGCAAGCACCCAGCTGCTGCCTTAGCCATCAAAGCTCCTCTTGAAGGTCGCTCTTTTACGGAATTTCTGCACACTTGGCAAACCCAAGGCCGCCTAGCTGCTATTGGCTTAAAGCCCATCAAGCTCCAGCTAATGGTTCTAGGCAAAGATGCCAAGTTTAAGGTCAATCCAAGGAATATAGACAGCTTGGCAGAGGCCATATTAGCCTCTGCTGTGGAAGCCAATCAGGGCAAAGAGCAGCCGGATCTAGCCACGCAATATCGGCCTTTGCCTAAACCTTTTGCTCCCAAGCAGCCTTTGCCTCAGCTCCTAAGCAACAAGGCTCCAAAAGACAAGAAATAAGCCCAAGTCATCTAAGCTGGGTCGTGGCTGAGCCGCAGCAGAGCTGTGGCTATGGCTGTAGCCGAGGCTGGGCCATGGTCATAGCTGTGGCTACAAATGCACCCCCATCAGGCCTTAGGCTCAACCTTTCCTTGCGGCTCAGCTTTTAGAACATATGCAGGCGTTTGAAGACACACTCTGGAATATGCCGTGTCACCAGCATGATGTAGCGCCATACCCAAATGGTGTAGAGCACGTCTTGACCACGCCCCATAGCCCGCACAATGTCAGCTGCAACTTGCTCTGGTGTCGCAGTGATCAGCGGTGGCAGCTTTCTTCCTGAAACCATCTTAGTGCGCACATAACCTGGCAAAATGGTCAGAACCTGCATCTGATACCGGTTGCGCAGACTGCGCTGACTCTGAGTGCGCGCTTGCTGGCGGAGCCACTCTCTGTGACTGTGCAGCAGCCTGACTCTAAGCCCCGACAAATAAGCAGTCATCGCTGCTTTAGCCGCCCCATAGAAGAAATTAGAGCAACGGCCGCGCTCGCCTGCCACAGAGCTGATCACCAACAGCCTGCCATAGCCACGCTGCTCAAAATACATGGCGGCTCGATTAAGCAAGGGTAACAAGCCGCTATAATTGCAACGCCACACGCGCTCGTGCTCTGCATCAGCTGCCAGATCCTGCACCTGCTCGCGCTGACCTAAATATCCCACCGCACAAAATACCGCGCCTAAAGGGCCTGCCCTATCGCTCACGCTTGGTGCCGCTGCCGCTTGCACCATGCCATCTGGCAACACGCTGTATACCACTGGCGTGCAGGCTGGCGTGCAGGCTGGGCTCTGTCTATCATCGGCCTGTTGGTGGGCAGCATCCACGACCAATGTAGGGACTACACACCGCCAGAGGCGCTCATGCTGCGTGAGGTCATCCATAGCATCGAAATAACCGAAAAACACCTCTTGCTTTGTGGCTGCTGCCAGCTGCTGGGCTTGCTGTTTTACCGCCGCCAGATTACGTCCCGTCAGAAAAAACCGCCAATGCAGTCTCTTATCTTGTGCTAAGCGCTGCACTGTAGCCCAAGCGATCTCAGAGGTCGAGCCCAATACCAGCATCAGCTCATTTTCACCCATGCTCCTCTCCTCTGAAGCATTAGCAAGCTACACCTTTGCCACAAGATTGGCCTAAAGGTGCACAATCGAACCTGGACGACCTAAAGCTTTAGCCGGAGTCGAGGAAGCCTGATGTGAAGTGCTAGAGATCGCACCAAATTGTGCGGCTGTGGCTGCCTGCTGTGAAGCTGGTGACTCTTCTTTATGATAGGTGACATGCACTAAGCGCTGCTTGAAATCACCAGACAGACCAAACTTAGCAGCTGCCTCGCAAGTCCACACCGGAGTTAAGTGCGCAGGTAGATCTAAGTTTTGCCCCAGATCGCGATACATGCCTTCACTGTGGAAATCTGAGCCCAGACTAGCTAAAAGCTCATATTGCTGACAGAGATTGGCCAAATAGTCACGATCAGTAGGTTTTTGCTGCGCAGAGGACACCTCCATTGCTTGCCCGCCCCAAGACTTAAAATCATTAATCAGACGGCGCAAACGCTGGTTGGAGAAGTTATAACGACGTGGGTGGGCTAAGACCGCCACACCACCGGCCTCTGTTACCACCTCAATCACCTCATCAATCGGCCCCCACTTAGTCTGCACATAAGCAGGCTGACCACGACGCAGATATTGATGAAAAGCATCATCCACGCTCTTGGCCTTACCATCAGCAAAGATGAGACGAGCATAATTACCACGAGTAATGGTTGCACCCTCTTGAGCCGCTGCCACACAGCGCTCATATGGCCGCTCAAAGCCCAAACGCTCTAACTTAGCCGCAATCGCTAAAGCACGCTCTGTGCGAGCTACTCTACGCGACTGCACTAATTGCTGCAAACGTGGGTGATTGATGTCCATAAAAAGGCCAGCAACATGGATCTGCTCATCATTCCATGTAGTGGAAAACTCCACGCCTGGGATCACAGTGAGCAAACGCTCTTCATCGGGGCGATCTAATACGCCGTTGTCCACACTTAACACTTCGGCCGTGTCTTTAAGGTAATGCTCTCTTGGGGCATCAGGTGCATGCGCTAGCAACAGAGCATTGCACTTTTCAGCAGCACGTATACCCTCTTCTACACCTGCAACTAAATCATGATCAGTAATAGCCAACACATTTAAGCCACGTCCGTAAGCACGGGCCACGATCGCTGTTGGCGACAAGCTACCGTCAGAAGCTGTGGTATGGCAGTGCAAATCAATATTGCTAATAGTGGTCATCAAAAGCCTCAAAACATTAACAGCTGCAAAGCAGCTAACACGGCCAATCCTAATGCGGCACAAGCTCTCTTTTATGAGCTCAAGCTGCCTTTGGGGCAGCTCTCAAGAAGCACTAACGAGCTTTAGCCTCCACGCCTCCATGATCTACAAAACGCTGAGCTGATGCAGGCACCAGCTGGCGCTGGTGCTGGTGCGGGCGCTGGCGATAGCGCTAGCGCAGGCATTAGGCGGTGCAGTTGCCGTTGGAGCTGGACTAGTCTTCCGCTTTGGCCATGAGCTCTTCCCAACGGGCATAGAGCGCATCTAACTTAGCTTGCTCGGCGGCACGCTGTTGTTGGATCTTTTTGATCTCCTCTGCGCCTTTAGTATAGAGGGATGGATCTGCGATCATAGCGTCAACTTGGGCCAGTGCGCTTTCTTGCTGCTCAACTTTTTCAGGTAGCAGCTCCAGCTCATGAGCTTCGGTAAAAGAAAGCTTCTTTTTACCATTGCTGGCGGCGGCAGAGGCATCACTCTTCTGAGCACCCGAGTCAGCACTGCCTTTAGGCTCCTTTGCACTACTCTCGGCTTTTTCCTTATCTTGAGTATTGCTCACCACCTCAGTCACATTACGGCCAGTACGGCGATAGAAATCCTCAACATCTTTCCAACCACCGACTACCGTCTCAATGTGGCCATGGCCCTCAAATACCCATGTCTCAGTCGCAAAGTGATCGATAAAACGACGATCGTGGCTGATCACCAAGACAGTACCAGGGAAGTTTTGCAGCAACTCTTCCAGCAGGTCTAAGGTCTCTAAATCCAGATCATTGGTCGGCTCATCCATGATGAGCACATTGCAAGGACGGGCAAAGATCCTTGCCAGCATCAAACGGTTCTTTTCGCCACCAGACAAGACTTTAACCGGAGAGCGCGCACGACGTGCGGTAAACAGGAAGTTCTTCAGATAAGAGAGCACGTGCACAGTCTTACCGTTAATGGTGACATCGCTCTTACCTTCAGCCACATTATCGGCCACGCTCTTGTCTAAAAATAGCTGCTCGTGATACTGGTCGAAGTACTGGATCTGTACATTGGTACCAATGCGCACATACCCGTGGGTAGGCTTGATCAAGTCCATTAAGACCTTGATTAAAGTAGTCTTACCTGCTCCATTAGGGCCAACAATACCGATACGATCACCGCGCATCACTGTAGGCGCAAAATCCTTGATGATATCTTGCCCCTCATAAGTCACGGTAATGTTCTGTGCCTCAAAGACGATATTGCCGGAGCGATCAGCCTCCGAGATCTGCATAATGGCACGGCCTTGACGATCACGGCGTGCAGCACGCTCGGCACGCATCGCCTCGAGATTGCGCACACGACCTTCGTTACGGGCTAAACGTGCTTTAACACCACGACGGATCCAAGCCTCTTCTTCGGCTAACACCCGATCAAAATTCTGGCGCTCCAGCTCTTCTAGGCGCAAACGCTCATCACGCAGACGCAGATAGTCATCAAAAGCACCAGGGTAGCTATAGAGCTTACCGCGATCCAGCTCGACAATACGCGAGGCTAAGTTATCAGCAAAAGCACGATCGTGGGTGATAAAGATACAAGTGCCCTTAAAGCCCTTGATGTACTCTTCCAGCCACGCAATAGTGCCAATATCTAAGTGGTTAGTCGGCTCATCCAACAGCAGTACTTGAGGCTCATTGGCCAAAGCAGCGGCTAAAGCCACCTTGCGTCGCCAGCCACCAGAGAGCGTAGCTAAAGGCAACTCAGGGTCTAAATCGATCTTGTTTAAGATCTTGTAGATCAGAGCTTCCTTACGCCAGCCATCGTGGTGCTCGATAAAAGAAGCGAGCTTTTCTTGCTCCTCAGGATCTGTGCTTTCCTTAAAACGAGCTAAGGCCTCACCCACAACCTCAATGCCACGCGCCACCATGCCGTAGACAGTACCGGAGGAGTCTTGAGGTGGATCTTGGGCTAAGCGCTGTACTCTGAGGCCATCGCGTACAATGAGACGGCCTTGATCCAGCTCAATCTCACCTGCCAAAAGCCTAAGTAAGGTGGATTTACCTGTACCATTACGACCCACCAAACAAACGCGCTCACCTTCTTCTAAGGCAAAATCAGCCTCAGAGAGTAAGGCATCGTCACCATAGGCTAAGGAGCCTTTCATCAATGTTAAAAGTGCCATTAACCTACAGCTCCTTTACACCCTGAGGGCCCCAGACCTTAACTTTACGCTCTGGTGTAGCCTGACGGCCTCTGCCACGCTCTCCCTGAGCGCCACCAGCGCCACGGCTTGGGCCACGGCCTGAACCACGTCCAAAGCCTTGCTTTTGACCACCAAAACCAAAGCCCTGACCACGGCCTTCACGCTGTGGGTCACGGCCTTCACGCTGTGGGCCACGAGGGCGGCGTGGCTCGCCGGAGCGCTCGCTGCGCGCAAAGCGCTCGCCGCGTTCGGAGGAGCCAGTGTTCTCAAAGCTGTAGCGCTCTCCCTTTTGCTCTAACTGTCCTGCCCAGCGAGGCTGCACGGTATTGCTCACCAAGGCCTCAGGCTGCTTGGTCTGTTGAGCACGCTTGTAGGTCAGCTTAAAACAAGAGTGCAAATGCTGATCACGCTTAAAGTCAGGATCAAAAGTGGAGCTCGTAATGTTTTCCACACTAAAGCCATAATCAGCTAAGCCTTGGTCTAAGGCAAAGTTGCGCTTGTTAGTACAGAAGATCACGACGCCTTCATCGTTCAGATGACGCGTTAAATTGGCCAGCAGCTGCAAATGATCACGCTGCACATCAAAGCTGCGCTCCATACGCTTGGAGTTGGAGAAAGTTGGTGGATCAATGTAGATCAAGTCATAGCGCTCATTATGATCCGTGGACAAATAAGCAAGGCAATCAGCTTGGATAAAGCGGTGCTTAAGTTGCTCACTGGCACCAGTGCCACTGGCACTGGTAGTGCCAGACGCAGTAGCTAACAGATCAATTTGATTGAGCTTAAAGTTCTCACGACCCCAATCCAAATAGGTGCGGCTCATATCCACCGAGCAAGTGCTCTTAGCTCCACCTAAAGCCGCCATCACGGAAGCGGTACAGGTGTAAGCAAAGAGGTTTAAGAAGCTCTTACCTTGGCTCAACTTGCTCAACAGGCGACGAATTGGGCGGGCATCTAAGAAGAGGCCGGTGTCTAAATAGTCATGAAGATTGACACGGAAGCGCACTGGGCCTTCATAGACTTCCATGAAGTACTCTAAGGCATCGTCACGTTTTTCGTACTGCGACTCACCCTTTTGCTTCTCACGGCTCTTTACAATCACTTGATCGCCCTGAGCCCCAGTCACACTTAAAGTGGCAGCAATCATATCCAGCAAGCGACGCTGAGCCACATGCGCTTTGATGAAACTTGGAGCTTGGTACTCTTGGATCACATAGCATTGGTTATAGCGATCAATAGCGGCGTTATATTCTGGCAAGTCGGCATCGTAAACACGATAGGCCGAGATCTGCTCACGATCTGCCCACTTACTCAAGTGCTTTAAATTTTTGCTCAAACGATTGGCAAAATCAGGGGCTACCTCTGCACCTGCTACGACCGCTGGGCTTACAGTAGCGCTAGCCTCAGCGGCTACACCGCTGGATGCGGCGCTAGCAGCGCTGTCAGCAGAACTAGCAGCGCTGTCAACAGCGCTAGCTGCGCTGGTAGCAGCGCCCGCCCCCAGCTGGGCATGTAAGCTAAACACACGCAGCTGGCACTCTAAAGCACCATTAAACAGGCGATAGCTCTTATCTTGAGCTAAACGCAGACAAGACAACAGCTCTGGTGAGGAAGAGATCACTGCTGCCTTACCCACACTAAAGAGAGTGCGCAGCTTCTGACCTAAAGTGGTGTAAAGGGCAATCAGCTCATTGAAATTGCCCATACGCTCACCATATGGTGGATTAGTCACCACCACACAAGGCGCATCTTGGGCACAAGGATTGGTAAATTGCTCTAAAGGACAGGTCTGTAAGGTAATAACCTCACTTAAACCGGCATGCTCACAGTTTTCTTGGGCCCACGCAATCACTTGGGAATCGGCATCGAAACCGTAGAAGCGGACTCCGGCTTGCTTAACGCGCTCTAAACCAGCGGCGGCCTTATCTTGAGCTTGGGCAATTAACTGTTGCCACACCTGAGAGCCTGAAAGCTCTGTGTCATCGGTTGCGGAGTTTTCTGGGGTGGCATTTTCCGGTGCTGCCGGTGCCCGCAAGCCCTTAGTTGGCTGGGTAAAGAAGGAGAGATTAAAGAAACCAAAGTTGCTACGCTTTAAGCCAGGGGCTAGATCGGTGGCAATAGCAGCAGCCTCGAGCAGTAAAGTGCCCGAGCCACACATTGGATCAATAAAGTTTTGGCTGCCATCAAAGCCCGAGCGCAGCACAATAGCAGCGGCTAAGTTTTCTTTAAGCGGAGCTGCACCAGTGGTACGCTGATAATGACGCCAAAATTGAGCCTGACCCGATAGATCTAAAGAGATCGTCACCTCACCTTTCTTTAAGGTAGCGACCACGTGCACATCTGGTTGGTGCTTTTGCACATTAGGACGTGGTAAGCCACAGGCGACAAAGCGATCACAGATAGCGTCTTTGACACGCAAGGCACCATACTGGGTATTACGGATACTACGATTCGTACCGTTAAAAGTTACGGCGATAGTCTTATCTGAGCTGAAGTACTGCTCATAGCCCACACCTTGAGCGCCCAGATAGAGATCGGAGTCATCCTCGCAGTTAAAAGTTACCAGCTCTAAGAGCACACGCGAGGCTAAGCGACTATACAGGCAAACCTGCATAGCTGTAACGAGATCACCACTAAAGGCAACACCTGCAACCGTCTCTTTGACCGCTGCACAATGTAGATCTTTAAGCTCATTTAAGAGCAAGCTCTCCAGTCCCTTCGGACAGGTGGCAAAAAATTTGAGCATGGGTAGGACTCCGCCGGAAAAAATCCACCTATTATATGGGCTTTTCGGCCTTTGCAACAATATTGCGAGGCAGAAAAGGAAAAACCAGTCCCCTAAAAAAGCACAAGCCGCTGATCACCTCGAAGGCAATAAGCGGCATGTTTTAGCAGAACAGCTGTTGCAGCGGCAAGCAAGCGAGCCCAGAGCGCACAGCCCACAAGGCAATCCAGATGGGCCTTGGGGCGCTTTGAAGCTAAGTGCGGATCTGGAAGCCTAAGTGGTAGAGCTTACGCACTTGCTCTGGGTTAGCGCACTTTAAGATCACAGTATCGAACTCATGGCGCTCTTCATAGTTCTTGCGCAAGTAATCAAACGAAGGGCCATCAAAGCACTGTGTTCTAAACAGGCTATCGTCACGACGGACGTCATACATACTGAAGACGATACTGCTCAGCAACGAATTGGTGATCTTGGCATCCTTATTGAGCTCAATACGAAGAATGTCACCAGTGGACTTAGAGATCGGAATATTTACATGGAGGTTAAGTTGCTCGTTCATGGCGTTAGCAATCATCTCTAAGCCACGATTCTTAGCCTCAAAAGCGTAACCGGCAATATGGGCAGTACAACCCTCTAAGTAAGGGATCAGATCAGGAACTAAGATATCAGGCTCATGCTCAAACACATCGAACCAAGCATGGATGTAGCCTGGATTGTTTTTCAGCATTTCGTATAAAGCCTGATTATCGACCACGGCACCACGGGAGGTATTAATTAAGATCTGACCTTCGTGCATCTTGGCCAGCTCTTCAGCGCCGATCATATGTCTTGTTGGGTAATAGTTATCTGGGCCTGCTTCAGTCAGAGGCACGTGCAAGCTGACGATATCGCACTCGAGCACCTCGTCTAGAGTATGCTCATAGATAGTAGGATCGGCTAAATCCAAATTGCACAGGAAATCGTCACCCTCACTCAAGATTCTTAAGGCAGCAACCTTTTCGTCATTACCTTGATAGCGTGGATCGCCTTTACCTTGCATTGACTCTAATAACGAGCGAAATTCAATGGCACGTAAAGGGTCACAGCACACCACCTTCATGCCTAAGGCTTCGGCACGGCGCATCACGCGGGTACCCACGTGGCCAATACCCACTAAGCCAATAGACATCTGGCTGAAATCAAGATCATAACGCTGGGCTAAAACCATCCAGACCGAAAGCATGTAATCAGCCACAGAGCGAGCGTTACATCCATGAGCGGCAGCAAAGGAAATGTTACGTGCATCTAAGGCCTTGCGATCGATATGGTCAATACCGGCAGTAGCCGTACCCACAAACTTTAAGGCATCAGCTTTCGCAAGGAACTCTTCATTAACGTTAGTTACAGAACGTATAAATAACGCTTCCACTCCCTCAAGGTCATCGGCAGTGATTTCGCGTCCATACTTAAGCGTCACATCGCCAAAAGCAGAAAGGATCTGCTTGGCATTAGGAATTGCCTGATCTGCAAGGATTTTCATCGATTTACGGCAAGGCGCTCTCTGCTTATAAAAGCGAGCGAGAAATTGCCGTCCTCCCTGTTCCGATTTCGGTTAAAAGGTTCTGCGCGTCTCCGCAATATTGAGCTTTTGAAAGCTTTAAGAGCCAAAAGCTTGATGCTATCGAGTCAGCGCACGTCACAATATCCTAAGGCTATGCACCCAAAGACAAAACCAGTCTCTAAGCAACTAGAGACCAGATCAAATAAGCGCAAGCCTCTAATGATATAGACTTGCCTAATTAGGACTGTGTGAGTTATTTAATGACCCAATAATCACACTTAATGCCATATTCCATGTAGAGTATAACGGTCTACTCTGTGTCAGCAGGCTAACATGCCAGCAGGCTAGCATGTCAGCAAGCTAGCAGGCTAGCTAGGCTAGCTAGACTAACACCGGTCATTTTCAACCCATATGTCCACATGGTTTAGGTGCAAAACACTCATTCTGCACCAGCTTCCCCTTTTACCTACCCAAGATAGATAAAGGGACGGAGACAGTCAGCTCCCCGTTAATCCGATCGATTAGATCAGTAATTTTATACTACCTTCCTTCCGTTGCTCATACCTCTCTTAAGTACAGTGAAGCAGCAATCTAAGTGAGATAATATTACGCCCATTTGCACAGGAGATCTCTGGACGTCAGCTCAGCGCAAGGATGCTCGCTCACACCTGAAAGATTCGAGCTGATATGGTGGCTGCCATATCTATTGAGCTTATGCGCACAGTTCCAAGCACAAGGTCTAAGAGTTAATTATGTCTCAAATTTTCCCCAGTTGTTAGACCCTGTCACAAGATACTGCCCAATTCACCATTTTAGTTTCTTAGTGAAGCAAAAACCAAGGGCCACCGCCTATTATCTCTAACACTACGCTGCACTACTCCCCATTGTATAGCCTTAGACCGCTAAATCACATCTAAAAGACCAGTTGATGTCCAAATATGAGACATTGCGCCATTTTTAGCTCAAAGACTATAACAAAAATTCCACAATAGATTGGTCAGACAAGCACCAACAAATTATGCTGAGCGAAGCTTACAGGTGGCCTCAGAGCAGCGGGATCTCGCCTTCAACCCATCTGGTGCAGAGCATTATCAGATGCGCACCAAACCAATTTTTTCTCATCTTAAGCTTTAGTCGTGCCATGCTGCGTAGCGCAACATCTTGGCAGTACCCCACCTCACCGCAACTTCCGCGACAAAGAAGCACGCAACGAAGCTCAAAAATTAGGCTTTTGCGCTATAATACAGCGCAGTTTTTTCGCCCCTTTTCTTCAGGTTTCCTTAGGTTATCTTTGAGTTACCTCTCGGGCTTGGAATGGGGGACTAATAATGGGATGCAACATGTCTTTGATTCTGGAAACGTCTCCACAAAAAACTACAACCGCTTTACTCTTAGGCTCTGGTGAGCTAGGTAAAGAGGTTGCCTTAGAATTAGTGCGTTTGGGTGTACATGTGGTGGCATGTGATCGCTATGATTTCGCACCTGCCATGCAAGTGGCTCAAGAAAAAGCAGTCATTGACATGAAAAACGGTGAGCAATTACGTGACTTGATTGCTCGCGTTAAGCCTGATGTCGTGATCCCTGAGATCGAGGCCATTGCCACTGAGACTTTAGTGCAACTCGAGCAAGAGCAAGGCCTGCACGTAGTACCAACTGCCAAAGCTGCTTACATCACCATGAACCGTAAGCAGATCCGCACCTTAGCCGCTGAGACCTTAGGCTTACCAACCTCCCCATACTTCTTTGCCTCAAGCTTAGAAGAGGTTAAGGCCCAGATCGAAAAAGTGGGCTTTCCTTGCATCATTAAGCCTGTGATGAGCAGCTCGGGCAAAGGCCAAAGCACCATTAAGAGCGCAGATGACATCGAAAAGGCTTGGGACAAAGCCTGTCACGAAGGCCGTGGAGGTATGGCTGAAGTGATTGTGGAAGGCATGGTGCGCTTTGAGCAAGAGATCACTTTACTCACAGTGCGTGCTCACGATGGTATCCACTTCTGTCGTCCAATCTTCCATCACCAAGTCAATGGTGACTACCACGAGTCGTGGCAAGGTGAACTCTTAGAGCCAGAGATGCAGCAAGAGTGTGAGCGCATTGCCCGCACTGTAGTTGACGCCCTAGGTGGTTATGGTATTTTTGGTGTGGAGTTGTTCTTATGTCCACATGCACAAACCAAGGTGATCTTCTCTGAACTCTCACCACGCCCACATGATACGGGCATGGTCACCATGATTTCACAAGATCAGTCTGAGTTTGCGCTGCACGTGCGTGCTCTGTTGGGTTTACCAATTGGTGAGATCACCTTCTTTGGCCCATCGGCCTCTGCTGCCTTATTAGTAAGTGGCGATGGTGATCACATACGCTATGAGAACTTAGAGCAAGCTCTCAGCATTGGAGGCGCTCACAGCAATGTGCGTATTTTTGGCAAGCCAGAAGTACACGGAGAGCGTCGCATGGGCGTGTTATTGTGCCGTGCTCAAGACACTGACACTGCTGTCGCTAATGTCAAAGCTATGCGTGAGGCCATTAAGGTCAGCGTGAACTAAGACAGTATAGCTTCCATTTTGCGCTACGCACCTCTGCGATCTACACTACAGACGCAGCAGGTATGCAAAGGCTTAGCTGGGCAGCTGCACTGGCAGTGCAGCTGCACATAACCAGCATGGCCCAGCATGGCCCAGCATGGAGCAGCATTGCCAAGTTTGCTGTGTGGCCACTAACAAAGCTCCAACGAGGCCGCGAGCGACAAACCTGCTCAAGTGCTTGTCAAGCGTAGACACGCTGACTTCAGACCAAAAATAAAGTCACGAGGATTTTTCTATGGCTAATATTCTGTCCCGCTATGAGACCATGGATCCATTCATTTTGCTCTCGGCTGTTAATCTTAAATTACGTGATGAGCAGCCAAGTTTAGACGAGCTGTGCCGTACCTACGAGATCGACGAAAAGAAACTCTGCTCCCGCCTCAAGGGTGTAGGTTTTACCTACAACGCCGAACAAAATCAGTTCCGCTAGAAAATTAGTGCCGCCTTAATTGGCCTCTACCGTTTAGCCCAGAGCCCAAAGCTGGGCTTCACCAACCAAAGGTGGGCAAAAACACGCAGTGTTTCACGCAATGTTTGCACGCCGTGTTGCCTGCCTCTAATGAAATGTGCAACAGCTCTCAGGGATCAGTCTCTTAGAGTCCCCAACCTCAAACCTCACAGCTCTAACCCCTCTCATTTCTTCTCAAGACTAGGGATCTCCTCAACCACATGGATAAATCCAAAATTGCCGAAAAAATTGCCAAGTTGATGGCATTGGGCAAAAGCACTAACCCAAACGAAGCTGCCATTGCTCTGGCACGTGCCCAAAAGCTCATGGAAGAATACAAGCTCACTGCCGATGACGTTAGTCTGTCTGCCATTAGCGAAGAGAGCCAAGACCTACCAAGCATGTTCCGTAGCCGCTGGCTCTATACCACGCTCTGCAATAGCGTGTGCCAAGCCTTTGGCCTCAAGTGCTTCTTTACCTTTAGAAACGATGTGATCCGCAGCGTGACCTTTGTGGGCCCTCACGAGCGTGTCGCCGGTGGCACTTATGCCTTCACCATTCTGAGCCGTCAGGCATCCTTTGTGAAAAAGGAATTTACCAAAGAGTACCGTGAGAAGAACTTGCCTGATCTCATCGACGAAAGTCTCAAAGAGCTAAGACTTCATAACACTCTGTTACGTAATCTGAATGAATTTCCAGATCTGAAATACAGCTACAACTCCTCGCTCGAGGATCTCAAGGATAGCATTGAGAGAGTATTTATCTTTTCCGATGAGATCTACGGCAAAGTCAAGCGCAAGATTGACTACAAGGTGCAAAAGCACAGCAAGGCCTATCTGTTAGGCTGGTTAAGAGCCATTCACGAAAAGGTCGTGGACTTTGCTGTGAGCCAAGAGGAATTGCTCTTGATCGAAAAGTTCATGGAGACCAACCACGAGCTAACCAGTATGAGCCGTGCCAAGAGCCAAAGATACTCGAGATCCGAGATGGAAGCATTCCACAATGGCGTGGCCGATGGTCAAAACGGCATTGAGCTTTTCCATGGCATCAATGGCAGCAGCACTTCGCCTTTGACCTTGGAGCACAAGTAATAGGCCGCCGCTAATCATGCGCAAGCGCAGCGCATGGTAGACTGTGTCAGGCCTCTAAGCAGTCATAGCTACAGCATGGTACATAAAGCGACTGCAACTGAAGCAGTCGCTGGGATGCAACTGAGGCAGTCGCTGGGATGCAACTGAAGCAGTCGCTGGGATGCAACTGGAGCAGCCGCTGGGATAGTGCTAGATTGACGGCAAATCATCTCAGCAATTGCGCTATATTAACCCCAATTCACTTCTGCGCTCTAGCGAACACAGTTTAATCTTTAGCATATTCCTGTATTTTCAGCTCTAGTGCCCAAACAGTCCCCTGCCATTTTTTCCTTCTCTGGCAAATAATTCAGGACTATCCCTTTGACCGTATTGCACAATTTTGACTTGTTGTTGTTGTGATACTACCTTAAGGCTCACTCTAAGTGTCTAAAATAGCCATTTATCTTTGCAGAGTAAGTGTGACTAACCTCACAAATTTCGCTTTTAGTACCCTTTGCCACTGCCCATTTTGGGCTCATTTTTCCCCATCATTAGATGCTGAACAAAGCAAATAAATATGCGTCTGTAACCGTTTGCATTTTTAGAAAAACTATTGCCAACAGGTTAACCCAGAACAATAGCCAGATAATGGGCTCTGCTCTTATATTTCACTCTGCTTTTGCAATGAACCACTTTTGGTGGCAGCCTCAGCTTACAATCTTGTGACTTGTTACAATCTTGTGACTTGCGGCTGCGCGCTAATGCTTTGCAGAGTTTGAGCAGAGTTTGAGCAGACTTTGACCTGATCTACACTCCACCGTCTCAGCTTTAGCTTGACTACACTTTCTATCTTAATTGGTTTGCCAGCTTTCCTGATACGGCCTTCAAGGCTCATCAACAGATCAAAGTTTTTACAGCACAAAAGAGCTCCTCATCTTTTATGCTTGGTTTTGCTACAAACCCTATGCAAGAGCTCTATTTACACCAAAAACCCCATAGCTTACTCAGGAAGCCCTTAGCTACTCCTCAAAACTGAGGGCTGCTCTGAGTGACCTTCTCTGTACCAGCATGAAAGTGAGCTGCTGGTACTAGTGATAAATGGCTGTGGCATGAAGCTCTGACAAAAGCAAATGACACTTGCGCGGAGTTACTTTTTCCTAAACACATAAGGCCCCGTGCAAACCCGAAATAATCTGTTAGCACTGGCCTGTCTTGCATTTTATGGCCGTAGCTGGAGCTTGCCTCCTCTACTGCTCTTTAACATGCCGCGATCCACTGCATCGCTCATAGTCTGCCCAATAGCCGACTATTCAGGTGGTTTTGGCAATTATTGTGTGCATTGGCTAGTGCCCCTCACAGCTTAGAGGACAGAGACCATGCTCTTCCCAATGTTTGCCAATAATCCAAACAAATCCCCCTCGCCAGGTTTTGGTGAAAAAGTCTGCTATGGTTTAGGTGACTTCGCCAGCTGCATCATTTACGCAGCATCCCAAGCGTTCCTGCTCTATTACTACACAGAGTATGTGGGCGTTAATATTGCAATAGTATCTACGATCTTCCTGATCTCTCGTTTCTTCGATGGCGCAAGCGATCTCGTCATGGGCTTCATTGTAGATCGCACCAAATCCCCATACGGCAAGACCCGTGTGTGGATCTTACGCATGCTGATCCCATTCTTCTTAAGCTCAGTCTTGCTGTTCTCGGTACCACCATCACTAGGTGATATTGGCACCATGGTGTACATTTTCGTCACCTATAACTTAACCATCACTGTAGTTTACACCGCCATCAACCTGCCATACGGTGCCTTAACTACGCTGATCTCTAAGGACAGCTACGAGCGCTCTATTGTCACCATCTACCGTGTCGTGCTTTCATCCTCTGGTTACATGCTGACCACTGTGGTCACTTTACCTTTAGTGCGCTTCTTTGGTGATGATCGTGCTGCTTGGACTTGGACTTTCGTGGTCTTAGGTGGTATTGCTACTTTCCTCTTCACCCTGACCTTCATTTTCTGCCAAGAGCGTGTCGTTGCTGATGATTCGGCCAAGAAAGAGCCAGACGTGCCATTCACCGAGAAAATTAAGGATCTCTTCCGCAACAAGTATTGGTGTATGCTGACTTCGATGATCCTGCTGATCTTCGGTGCTGACATCATTTCTGGTGCTGCCAACATCTACTACTACAAGTATTTCCTGTCAGATCCACAATACATCGGCATTTTTAGCGCCATCAACACTGTGCTGCGCTTATCCTTAATGATCTGCGTGCTGCCATATTTTATGCGCCGCTTCGGTAAGCGTACCAGCCTCTTCCTTGCCATCTTGTTCATCTGCATTGGCTATGGCGTGCGCTACGTGGATCCTTACTCAGTGCCAATTAACTACGTCTCTACCGTCTTCATCGGTCTAGGCCAAGGCTTCAGCTACGCTCTGCTCTGGGGTATGGTGCCTGATACCGTGGACTACGGTGAATACGTCACCACACGTCGTGCTGAGGGCTTAGTCTACTCTGGCGCTTCCTTTGCCACCAAGCTGGCCAATGGTTTAGGTACTGTATTAGCAGGTTTCGTTATCAACTTAGGCGGTTACGTTAACAATGCTCCACAACAGACTGATAGCGCCTTAGACGCTATCCTCTTTGCAGCCTCTGGTATTCCAGTGATTGTTTACGTCTTAGGTGGTTGCATCCTCTATTTCTACCGTTTAGACGCTGAGTTCCCTGAGGTTGTGCGAACCCTCAAAGAGCGCCACACCCAAAAGCAAGAAGGTGGCTTAACTCCTGAGGAAAAAGAGATCATCGAGCGTTCCTCGAACACCAATCTCAACAAGAGCGCTGAATAATCCTTTTAGTTATGGGGCCTTTTCCACTCTTGGTCTGTTGTTAGACTATTTGGCCCCATTATTTTCTCTATAGCTCGGCAATTAATATTGCCTTAACTTCCCTTTAGCCGCACAATGGCAGAAACCGGCTACTGGCCAGAAGCAAAAACTCGAGCAAGAGCTCGGGCAAAGCTCTGATGCCAGCATAGCCAGAGAGCACTAAATGACAGCTCTCTCTGCCTACTCTTGCGACTAAAGGGATTTTGCCTTTTGTCGTGGAGACTTGAGATGTCAGAGAACGAGCCCACACTTGCGGGGGATAAATTGCGCGCGGCTAACCCACCTAAATTTCAAGACAAAAATGCGTTCCTCGAACAGCGCAAACACGGATCCAAGATCTTTCCTATCGATTGCCATCATTGGGACAGTGCTAATGGTGCCAGCTATAACGTCTGGCATTGGCATCCAGAAACGGAGATCGTTCACGCCATTGAGGGTAAAAACCTCGAAGTCTATTTTGCAGATCGCGTCTATACCTTTACTGCCCCTGCTATTGTCTTGATCCCTGGCGGCGTCATGCACCGCAATAATTTCTTGGGCCAAGGCAAGGTCAATCACACCCTCTTCGATCCCTCAATCTTAGAGCTTTCCCGCTATGATATGGCCCAAAGCAATACCCTCAATGCTCTTGCCGATGGCTCAATCGCCTTAATCGAGCCTATTTTGCGCGGCGACCCTGGCTTTGAGCAAATGAATATGCTCCTCAACTTTATTGATCGCTTCGCCAAGTATAAAGAAGCAGGCATGCGCCTCCAGCTCAAGGGAGCCTTGATCCAAATCATTGGTGTGCTCTACCAATACGGCTATCTCAACAAAAAGCCAATTCGTCGCGCTAAGCGTGGCACCTCGCGTGAAGAGCGGATCAAAGATCTCTTCAACTACATTTCCGCCAACTACAACCACCCACTCTCTATCGTCGATGTCTCGGCGCGCCTCAACATCTCTAAGCAGTACTTCTGCCGCTTCTTCAAAAACCTCACGGGCATGAGCTTTGTGAACTACCTCAACGTGATCCGCCTAAATCACGCCGTCCAAGAGATCTTGCTCACTACTGATCCTATCAATGACATTGCCGAGCGCAACGGTTTTGACAGCATCAGCTACTTCTTTAAGCTCTTTAAGCAAAACTTCCATTGCACCCCAAACATCTTCCGGCAAAAGAAAGGCACGCAAAACTTTGAGCCAGTGGATCTGACCATCCTCGACTTGCACCAGCGTGTTACCGCCGCCCACCCAGAGCTCCGTGATATTCCTGCAAGTGCAGCACATGGCAGCCCACGAGCTCAAGCTCAGGATGTAGATCCTGTCGATCCTGCAGACACCACCGACTTAGCAGCAATAGAAGTGGCAACAGAGGCTGACTAATCCTAAGCAGACGCAAGCGCAACTGCGCCTGCTTAAGAGCGCAGCGCCTGCTTAAGCTCCAGCACTTGCTTAAGACAGCAGCACAGCGGCTATGCGCTCCAACAATCTCTGCCCAAAAACATCTTTCTCGGCAAGATTGCCATAGAGTCTGTCAATCTCTGCAGATATGCCAGCCGCATGGGCCTTTTGTAGCCTATGGGCATATTGCTCGTAACGGCGACGTGACTCCTCGTCCATCTGCATGCGCAGATTTTCATAGAGATAGCATAAAGCCTGAGCACCCCACGCGCCCTGATATTGCAACTGCTCTTGCAATAAGGCCAAAACCTTAGCTGATGCCAACTGGCCCTTACTCACAGGACTAGCATCACTATCGTTAGTCTCAGCAGCCCCCAAGGACTCATCAGCTAAGAGCTCATGAAGTTCCCACCATGTATCCACATGGCCAGCGGCTACCGTCAACCAGTAGCGGTGATAAAACGGTAGCTCTTGCAGCTTAAAGACACCTTGGGCTTGGCTACAAATTTCATTGGAGCTCACAGGTATATTCTGAGCGGCGATCTCAGCAGCAGCTTGAGCCGCATAGTCCACCACATTAGCAGCAGCCATACGATCTACTACCGAATACAGTTCATGCTGCCCTTCCGCAGACAATAAAGCCTGCTCGTCCACATGAGCGCGCACAGGAGCAGCTGCTACCGCTGAAACGGCCTCTGGTGCAGCCACAACTGCCGCCGTTGCCACAGGTGCAGCCTCAGCGGCTGCTGTAGCTTCAGGTGCAGCCTCAGCCTGCACTGCTGGATCAATTGCCATCACGGTCTCCGATGTAAGAGCATTCTCAGCACCATCCGCTGGTGCAGTCTCTGCTAACGCAGCTGGTGCCGCTGTGCTCTCGGCAAAGTCAGCTGGCTCCTCTGGAGCAACTGGAGCAATATCGCTTGCCTCTGCTGAGACGCTATCATCCGCCATTGCAGGGGCGGGGGCGGGCGCTGCTAGCGCAGCTGTGGCACCGTCATTGGTTGCGGTCTCTTGATCGTGAGCTATTGCCTCATTAGCCTCAACGCCCTTAGACGCAAGAATAAGCGAATCCATCAAACTAGAAAAAGTGGTGGCATTCAATTGCTCTTCTCCCTGCTCTACAGAAGAGACAACAGTCTCTGTCACATCATCTGAGCTAACGGCTGCTACCTGGGTGGTAGTGTCATCAGTAGCTGGCACCACCTCAGCTTCGTTAGCTGCTGAGGACTCAGGCTCAAAGCTCTGCAACGCACTTCTGAGCGAGTCAATCAAGTTAGAGAACTCTTCCTCACTCTTTTGCTTCTCATCTTGCTCTAAAAGGGATGAAGCAGGCTCAGCTACAGGAGCAGGTTCTGCTACAGGATCAGGCTCTGCAGTCACAACTTGCTCAGCCACAGCTGATGCTGCATCCTCAGTGGCCTCAGCAGGTTCAATCTCAGCCACTAAGGACGGTATGGCCTCTACCTCTACATCTGCTGCTGCGTCCTCTGTGGTCTCTGGCTCTTGAGCCTCTGGCGACTTAGGATCAAAGCTCTTGAGCTCATGTCGGATCGAGTCGATCAACTCAGGGAACGATTTCTCTCCCTTTTGCTCTAACAGAGACTCTTCCTTGGAGGTAGCTAGCTCAGGTTGGCTCTTGGGCTTTTTACCTTTAGCCTTTGCGGCCGTACTAGTAGCTTTAGCTGCTTTGGTGGCTTTAGCGGCCTTCTTAGGCTCTTCAGCTTTGGCTGCACTCTTACGACGAGTGCTCTTAGGCTTGTCCGAAGCAGCGCTCGTATCTTGAGCCTCAGGAATGAGCAGGCCTTCAGCTGGTAAGAGCTCAGCAGAGGCAGCGGCAGCTAAGGCAGCAGCATCAGCTGAGGCAGCAGCGTCAGCTGCTTTTTTACTGCTGCGCTTACGCTTTGGTGCAGGAGCACTGGCTGCATCCGACTCTGGTTCCAATACTGCGGACTTTTTGCTCTTACGGGCTTTTGTCTCTTTAGCTGTGGTTTCTGCCGTAGTGGCGTCTGCAGCATCCACTTTAGAAGAGGTCTTTTTGCTGACACGCTTACGCTTTGGCTTAGCAGTAGCGTCCTCCACCACCTCTTCCTCCTCCTCTTCCTCTTCAGCAGCGTCGGTCTCAGCTTCGCTATCTTCTTGGATCAGATCTACGCCTAAAGATGTCAGCCCCGCTTTAAGATCACTAAGTCCCTTATAGAACTCTGACTCAGAATCTTGTTGTGGTGGCCACTGCTCTATGCCTAAAGCTTGCAGATCGGCCTGATCTAAACGCTGCATCTCAAATTGCAGATCAAAGCCTAAAGCTTGCTGACGAGATGGGGTCAAAATAGAGGTTGGAGCTAACAATGGGGCTAGATCTAAGTTAACCACTACCAGCTTGATCTCATGGCCATTAGAGCTAATAGCCTTGAGTAGACGCAACTTCAAGTCATAGCCTAAAACACGCAACAAACACAGCTGATCTTTCTCATCAAGAGACACCATGTACTGGTGCGATGCCACAAACTTCAAGCGCTGGGCCCAAGAATGCTGCAAAAAGGCCATGATCTTAGGTTCAATATGCCAGAGGTGCAGATACACATAGGATAAAGCTGCCACTCGACGACGAGGCTGGAACTGCACCGGAGCCCGCTCAGCTGCACCACCTGTGGAATCTAAGGCTGGCACTGGGGCGGCTTGGCCTTCTTGGTCAGCTTGGTAGGCTTGCCCCGCTGGAGACGCTGGATTCTCTAGATTTACTTGGCCAAAGTCAAAATCTAAAGCCTCTGCGGCCCTCGTTAAATTACGCCAAGTATTACGTGCTACCGACTGCCACAGATCTTGTCTCTGCCCAAAGTAGACGCAAGTAAATAAGGCAGTCTTGATATCTAAGACATAATTAAAGCGCGTTAAGACATTAGGCAGCCTATAGTTTTGCAAGGCCATAGCGTTGAGCACGGTGTAGTGGCGCAGCGCAAAGGAGATCAAGACATCTTGAGCACTACGTGGCTGCAAGCAATAGTCACTCGCCTGCAAAAACTCTACAGTGGTCAGTCCATGTCGCAGATTATAGGGATCAATCTTTTGTTGCCACAAAAAGGATGGTGAAACCTGAGCATGCGCAGGTAATTGGCAAAGCAACAATTGTGGCTTTCCCGTGCGCTCTACTGGCTGGGTATGAGTTACCGCCTTATGTTGAGGCAAAGCTCCTAAGCTCAGCTGTGGTTGTTGTCCCTCTTGCGCTAATAAAGCATTCAGCCGCTGCACTTTGTCATTCAGCTCAACTGAAGTGGACTCGCTGCCCATATTGTCCGTAACAGCTGCAGGCTCAAGAGGCTTATCAGAGTCCAAATCCTCTGCTGCACTAATTGGTGGAACCAAAATAGCTAAACCAGCCACTCGGGACTTCAGGTCAGCATTGCTCAGCGGTAATGCCAGAGCACAGTAAAACTGAGGCTCCAGAGTCGAAGTTCTATTCTTGGCCTCACTAGCTAAAGCAGACGCAGCAGATGGATTAACATCAGGCGCTACACTGTTGGACTGCGACATGGACTGTTCCTCAAAATTCTAAGGGACAAAAACCCCATACTGGCTGAACCAATATGAGGTTTTTCCAAAAACTAAACTTAGACTCAGCGTGCAAAGGCACTGCCAAAACGATGCTATTTTTTAGCTTTAGTGGTCTTGGTAGTGCGAGACTTAGCGGTGCTCTTCTTGGCAGCGCTAGTCTTAGCAGCACTGGTCTTGCTCGAGCTAGACTTGCTCGTACTACGCTGTGAGGCCTTTACTGTACGTGTGGTCTCTTTCCACGTGCCAGTTTCAGGCTGATAGAAGGCAGCCCATGAAGTAGCTTTACCTTCATCAGTCACCGAGGTTAAGTACTGCACCTTAAGCTTACGCGAATAGTGCACCTCAGTCTGATTACCATCAGGATCGGTTTCTGGGCCATCAGCCAAGTAATAGAACTTAGGCGAAATGCGATCGCGGAAGCGCTTTAACTCAGCCACCTTGACCGGACGAGCCTCTCTTACGGCTGGGAAGTTATGAGCCGCAAGGAAAATGCCCGAGGCACCATCACGCAGCACATAGTGCGACTCTGGATGGTCAATGCAGGTGAGCTCTGGTAAGTCCACAGCGTCCTCACGTGGTGGAGCAACCTCACCGTTTTTCAAGATCTTACGGGTATTGCCACACTCATCGTTCGTGCACTTCATGTACAGACCAAAGCGGCCCTCTTTGCGCACCATTTCATGGCCGCACTTCTCGCAAATGATAGTTGGGCCTAAAGCGGTCTTAGCCTCCTCGCTAAAATCACCCTCTACCCGCACATAGCCATCACACATTGGCGAGTTAGAGCACACATAGAGCTTCTGATTCTTGTCAATCAGGAAGGCATCCATCGTGGCTCCGCACTTTGGACAGCGCTTGCTCTTGAGCAAGAGATTGGTATCCACCACCGCATCGTGATCGGTACCTTCAGGGATCTTTTGCTCCTCCAAAGGAATGAGGTTGATCGTGCACTTGCAACGATCCTTAGCCTTAACATTTGGATCGTGATAGCTCATGCAGCTTAAGAAGCTACCCGTGCGGCCCGACTGAATGGCCATGTGGTACTTGCCACACTGAGGACAGAGCATATCGATCTCAATATGGCGATTATTCGGCATACCGCCCTGCTCATAAGGCAGCTGAGCCTTAGCAAGGTGAGCAGAGAAGTCAGCGTAAAAGTCATCTAGACTCTTCTGCCAATCAAGATTGCCCGAGGCAATCTGATCTAAGGACTCCTCCATGTGCGCAGTAAAGCCATAATCCATCAGGTTAGCAAAGCTATAGCGCAGACGATCGGTAACGATCTCACCCATCTTGGTGGCAAAGAAACGATTGCGCTCTATCTTCACATAGCCACGATCTTGGATAGTGGCGATGATGGAGGCATAGGTCGAAGGACGGCCAATACCATCCTTTTCCAGCTCCTTCACTAAAGAAGCTTCAGAGTAGCGTGCAGGTGGCTGCGTAAAGTGACGAACAGGGATCAGCTTCGTTAATTTCAGCACCTCGCCCTCTTTAACGTCAGGCAGGATCGTATCCTCGCTCTTAGTGCCTAACACAGCACGGAAACCGGCAAAGAGCTCAGTACGGCCTGAAGCGCGCAGAATATAGTCACCAGCGCGCACGCTGATGGAGCGAGTCTCATAAATCTGCTCACTCATCTGACAGGCAAGATAACGCTCATAGATGAGCTGATATAAACGCTGCATATCACGATCTTGGTTTGCTGTCAGACAACTGAGATTAGGATGTGATGGGCGAATTGCCTCGTGAGCCTCTTGAGCAGACTCCTTTGAGTGATAGACGTTTGGCTTCTCTGGCAAAAACTTTTCGCCAAATTTCTCGGCAATAATGCCACGAGCTGCGTCAATAGCTTCCTGCGAGAGGTTAACGCTATCAGTACGCATATAGGTGATAAAACCGCTCTCATAGAGGCGCTGGGCTACCACCATGGTGCGCTTCACGGAAAAGCCTAAACGCTGATTAGCACTCTGCTGTAAGGTCGAAGTCGTAAATGGGGCTGGAGCATGAGCTTTACCCTGCTTAGACTCCACCTTTTCCACCACAAATTGCTGTTGAGCCAGCTCAGCACCGATCTGCTTAGCCTCAGCGGCATTGTTGATCTGTACCTTAGACTTGCCCTTAGTGGCCAGCATTAAGGATAAAAGCTCATTGCGTGGATCAGGAGTTAAGGTATCTGCACCAATAGTCCAATACTCAACTGGTACAAAGGACTTGATCTCACGCTCACGATCCACAATCAGCTCTACGGCCACAGATTGCACACGACCTGCTGATAGACCACGTCCAACCTTTTCCCATAACAAAGGCGAAACCATGAAGCCTACCACACGATCGAGGAAACGACGTGTCTGTTGAGCCTTAACCAGATCCATATTGATCTGGCCAGGATTGGCAAAAGCCTTAGAAATCGCAGCTTGGGTGATCTCTGGATACTTTACACGCCAAAAAGGCATGGACTCGTCTTTACCATCGGAGAGCACTTCACGTAAGTGCCAAGCAATAGCCTCACCCTCACGATCCAAGTCGGTTGCCAGATAGACGGCATCGCATTCCTTAGCAATGCCTTTGAGCTCAGTTACGACGCTCTTCTTTTCCGGCATGATTTCATAATGAGCCTTCCAGTGATTAAGAGGATCCACACCCATGCGCACAAAAAGTGCGGAGCGCTTTTCCTCTTCGGTCTTTTTCTTACCGACAGTGCGGGTGGCCTTACCTTTGGAAGCGGCAGACGCGCTGGCTGGCAGATCTCGGATATGACCAACACTAGCTTTAACTATGTAGTCATCACCCAAATAGCCATTAATGATCTTGGCTTTGGATGGAGACTCCACAATAACTAACGCTTTCCCCATAGAACAAAAATCCTTAACCTCCGCAAGTAACAACCTTTAGGGCTAAAAGCCATCAGGGCTAACAGGCCAATAGAGCAGACTTACGTGTCACCACGCATCTCAGCCTCAATCTCTACTACAAAGCACCCCACCAGTGAGCACTTCTGTTCTTTCCTCTATATGCCTCAGCTTTCTAACTGACTGTTACTTTCTGCCAGCAGTATGAGTAACCACAAGGCATGGAGCCAACGCTGCTTCCAGCAAACACATACCGTGACCCTTGAGCTTGTCGTTCACAAAAGAAAATGACCCAAACGACACGAAATTAACGCTAACTACTAAAAGCTAATAAAACTATTCAGCCGTGCTCTGCTTTTAATCACTGAAATCTCTGTTTTTTCCTGTCCCAAGGCACTCTAAGAAAAATAACCAGAAAGCAGACCACATGCTTACCTTATTAATAACCTAGCAGCGTGATCCCGCTATAGTCAAGACTATTTATTTAGAAACGTACTCGCTGGGCATAAGCAAAATGCACCTCTAAAGCCTAAACAAGCCCTTTATCACGACTCAAAAAATATCAAGAAAAAACTTTAGGCCACCTAAACAAAAAGCCTCCACCCAAGATCGCGCAAACACGATCCAAAAGTGGAGGCTTCAATGGAGCACAGCCCGTGCTCAAGGCTCACCAGAGCAGCATCAGAGCACTATCATCGTGCACTCTAAGACACACCTGCATACTTTTCTTGTCCCTGCAAAGCAGGGCTAAACTTAGACTTAGCGCAGGTGCATAAATGAATTTTGCTCTAGAGTTTGCAGCTGCTCTTGAGCATCCTGCAACAGACTCAAATCATCACTCTCAGACTCATCAGCAGCTAAAGAAGCGGAGGCAGCAGCTGAAGCGGCAGCTACAGCCGCAGTCACAGCGCCCGCCCCTAAAACAGCATTACCACTCACCACCGAGTCATCATCGCTGGCATTAGCCGAATCACGTGCTAATAAGCGCGAAAAAAATGGCAGCAACTTTAAGAGGTTCTTCTTCTTTTCCTGCTTCTTCCACTTCAGCTTTAAGGCACTGTTTTCTGTCACCTGTAAGCGCTGGTGGATGTACTCATCAGAAGTAGCGATCTCGTCAACTAAGCCTAACTCTAAGGCATCAGCAGCCAGCCAGTGCTCACCGGTGGCAACCTTATCCATATCCAACTGTGGACGATAGCGTTGCACTTGGCTCTTGAAGCGCTGGTGTACTGCCTCGAGTTCTTGCTTAAACTTCTCGCGACCCTCTGGGGTATTCTCACCAAAGACCGATAAGGTGCGCTTATACTTGCCTGCTGTGACCTGCTCATAATCCACATCAAAGCGGTTGAGCACACGTCTAAAGTTAGGAATACCTGCGATCACACCGATCGAACCGATGTAAGAGAATGGAGCTGCCACGATCTTATTGGCCACACAAGCCATTAAATAACCACCAGAGGCAGCAACCTCGTCTACAGTCACCGTCACAAAGATGTTACGGTCACGTAAACGCTGCAATTGCGAAGCACACAGACCATAGGAGTTGACTAAACCACCTGGGCTATTGAGGTTGATGACAACCTCATCTTGGTCAGTAGCCACGCTTAAGATTGCATCTATCTGCAAACGCAGCTGACGGAACTCTGAGCCCTTGGTTGAGCCTTTGAAATCCACCACAAAGAGATTGCGTGGGCAAAACTCTCCAGCCTCACGCTTTTGTTGCAGCTCAGCAACAAAACGCTGACGCTCCTCGCGCTTCTTTTGCAGCTGCTCTTTACGTCCTTGCTTGGACTTTTTCTTCTTCTGCTCAGCCTCTTTGGCCTTAGCTTGTTCAGGTAGAAGCCCTGCTGCTAACTCTTTCTTGACTAAAAGTTGCTCGGGATTGGCCTTTTTGAGCTGCTTAGCCATAAGCTTCTGACACTGCTGCTCTTGTGTCTTTAAGTCCACAAAAGCCAAATTCTCCTGTGGTAAGGCAGTCGCCTTATCCCCAGAGCTTTTCTTATTTTTAACAGCAACGGAGATCAGAATGATCACTGGCAAAACCAGCAGAACTACCAATAAGATGAGCTTCAGACCAAAGCCCAACACATCCAAAAGAAATTCCAACATGAGAGCTCCTCTTATTCCTCAGCCGCTTGAGCCGCCTCAGAGAACACACGGCTCGAAGCCGTCTCATCGATCTCGGCCACAATCTTAGGCTTACTGCCACTGTCCTCAGCACTCTCGCTGGCAGCGCCAGAACCAGTGCTATCACCGGCGGCATCAGCCGATAGACGTGCTTGCAGATAATCCCGACCTTGATCCGTGAGATCAATACCGTCATCATTGATGATGATCAGCTTTTCCTTATATAAGAAGCCAATGGCTTTCTTAAAACGGCCCTTAGACATGTGCAGATAGTCTTCGATCTCTTGCGGATCTGACTTGTCATTGAAATGTAAGTGACCATGAGAATAGTACAGGGCTTGTAAGATATCTTCAGCCGCTTGCTCTACACCTTGACGGCCAGAGATCTGTAACGACACGTCTAAACGACCATCTGGACGTACTGTCGTCACATAACCCTCATAGCGCTTTCCGATCTGGATCTCGCCGTGCTGCTCAGAGCTATAGATCAAGCCATAGACACTATCATCAACGATCACGCGATAGCCCAATGGAGTATGAGCAACAGCCACTAATTTAACCTTTTGCTGTGGGGTAAATTCATGAGGCTGAGCACGATCGCGAATAAAGCGATTAAAGCACTGGCTAGCGTACAGGCGGCCTTTATCATCAATGGCGATCAGCACCAAGGCATCATCATCTACTCTAAACTGACGACGCTGCTCAGAGCGAGGTAAGACCAGCTCTTTTGGAATGCCCATATCGAGGTACACAGTCTCATGATCAATGGCTGTGACCTTTAAGCGACCAGTCATGCCTAACTCAAAGTAAGGGCGCTTGGCCGTTGCGAGGAAACGTCCTGAGTGCTGGTAAATAAAGACCCTTAAGGCATCACCTAAGTGCACCTCAGCAGGCAATTGACTGCGTGGGATAAAGAGATGCCCCAGCTCTGCTGCATCAACCATTGCGCCCTTATCAGAGAGCTCTACCACTGGCAGAGAGACCATTTGACCGACAGGCACTGAAGAATCAAAGACCTGATGGACGTCGATCACCGCACGATCATGGCTGGAGGACGATCTGCGCTCACTTCGAGCTCCGCCTTCAGCCCGAGAGCCGCTACCGCGTTCGTTTGCCTGACCCCAAGGACGAGCAACAGCACCTTGCTCACGCTCATCAAAGCGACCAGCACCACGACCTTGACCAAAGCCTTGGCCACGACCTTGGCCTTGGCCATAACCACGACCTTGGCCTTGGCCATAACCTCGACCACGGCCACGACCACGTCCTTGGTCGAAATCAAAATCAGCACCATACTCGCGGCCACGTCGACCATAGCCTGATGCACGCTCAGAGGAGCGCTCCGCTGTCTTTGAGTCACCCATAGCAGATGCCACCGCAGCGGCAATACGGGCTCGACGTGAGGCCATTTCCTCGGCACTAACAGGCCCAGCAGAAGATGAAGCGCGCGCGGCGGCCGCGCTTGGAGGTAAAGATAACTTGCGTGATGGAGACTGCACGTTTAGCCCTGCTCAATCAATAAAAACCACTAGTCCTCTACAGCCTCTAGCCACATACCTGAAACATTGCTTAGCTAAGCCAAAAGCCACGGAGGTCAAATTAACTAAGTTTGGAACCATATCCGACCAAAAGCAAGGCCAAAAACCCAAAAATTAGGTAAAGAAAGGCGGGAAAAGGAAAGGAAGGGTATTCAGGGGCTTAGGCGGTGGGAAATGCTTTTGCGGATGGCAAAAACAACAAGAGCAGGCAAAAACCTGCTCCTGAGTTCACATAATATGTGATGGA
>DXEV01000078.1 GCA_019114785.1 Candidatus Anaerobiospirillum pullistercoris
ATCGCTTTGAGGCTTCTGGTGTTCACTCATTGGTGAAGAAGCCTGCTGAGGGGCAAAATTATTTTGTTCTTTCATGCCCCTCATTTTACAGCAGATAAGCCTGCTACGAACTTTTGAACTCTAACACTAGTCAGCAGTCCAAGCAGAGTCGTGATCCTGCTTGTTGCTATCTGAGGAGCTGTCGCTTGAGCTTTGCTCAGAGGCCTTGTCTTTGCTGTCAGCCTCATCGCTCTTGATGGTCTCAATGATGTGCTGTTGGTTGGTGAAGACGCAGATCTCGCCTGCGATCTCCAGAGACTTCTTCACGATATCCTCAGCACCCATATCGGTGTTGCGCACTAAGGCACGGGCTGCGGCTAAGGCATAGTTGCCACCTGATCCTGTGGCTAAAATATCGTCATCCATGCGCACCACATCACCAGCACCGGTGATCAAAAATGAGTGCTCTTTGTCGGCAACGATCAAAATGGCTTCGAGTTTGCGCAGCATTTTGTCGGTACGCCAATCTTTAACTAGTGCTACGCAGGCACGCTCTAAGATGCCTTGATGAGCCTCAAGCTTCTTTTCAAAGAGGTCTAATAAGGTAAAAGCATCAGCCGTGGAACCTGCAAAACCAGCAATCACGCGGCCTTTAAATAAACGACGTACCTTGCAGGCATTGTCTTTTAAGATGGTGCTCTGTCCCATGGTGACTTGCCCGTCACCACCAACAGCCACCACGCCATTACGACGTACTGAAACAATGGTGGTCATAAATCTTTGACGCCTTGATTAATTTTGGGAGAACTGCCGCTGAGTGGCTACTGCTGCTGCCTATGGCTCAAATTGAGTAAATTGCACGAGTTGGCTAAAAGTCAACTGTCGATGCAGCAGGCATATGATTAGATAATATGGGGATCGTAGCCTCACTTTACAAGGTTTTGGGCGCTGTTTTTTCCTGTTGTCAGGGGGTGAATACGGCGCGCAAAGAAAAAAGCCGTGGCCTAGACCACGGCAATGTCCTGAGAGTAAAGCTTACTTAAGCCTAAAGCTCTAATGTTAGGTTGGCCTTAGGATTTTGGCTTTGTCTGCCTCTAATAGAGGGCACACTTTTGCACTACACCGCGCTCGTTGAGCGAGTAGAAAGTGTTACGGGCCTCATCATCGCTAGCAAAAGGGCCAATACGTAAGCTGTAGGTACCATCTTGGTTTTGTACCACGGTGGCTACAATACCTTGGAAGGCCAGTACTGCCTTTTGGCTCTCGGCCTGTTGGGAGCTGCTAAAACTGTCGCAGTACAGAGTGTGGTTTGGTACTGCTTGATTATTAGCTTGGGCTTGGGCTTGAGCCTGTGCTTGGGTGTCCTCTGGAGTTGGAATATCAGCAGGGCCATAGCCAGGCACTGAGTGATTGACCTCGTCGCGGCTGCCATTCATATTGGCAAAAGGATCGTTGTTTTCACCAATAGGGGCATTGTC
Source organism: Candidatus Anaerobiospirillum pullistercoris (assembly GCA_019114785.1). Classification (GTDB taxonomy): domain Bacteria; phylum Pseudomonadota; class Gammaproteobacteria; order Enterobacterales; family Succinivibrionaceae; genus Anaerobiospirillum; species Anaerobiospirillum pullistercoris. The sequence continues at coordinate 1,458 of DXEV01000078.1, forward strand.
ATTGAGCAGACTCTCTAGACCTTGGCCCTGTTGTGACTGACCTTGGTTAAAGTCATAGCGCTGAGAGCTTGGCAGTTGCAGAGTGCCGGTTTGGCCTTGACCTTGTCCTTGCACTTGGGTTTGGTTGTTTGGCCCCATGTTTGGGGTGAGGTTAGTGTTGAGCTCAGGTTGTGCTACAACATTAGCCACATCATTACTTGGCGTGGACTCATCTTCTGAGAGAGACAGTAAAAAGCTAGCAAAGAGCAGCACAATAAAGGCAATACCGCCAATAGCCAGCACGCGCTTTTTTTGCGGCGGCAACTCGCGACCATTGAGTAAAGAATCAATACTGAATTTCACCAAAAATCGGCGCGAATCCCCCAATATTCTTGGGGGAAGAAACGCCGCCTCCATTAACCGTGTCGTGCTTGCCTTACTGCCTTTTCTGTCTAGCTTGCTGGGGCCTAAAGCTGAGCACTAAAACTGAGTTTGGTCATGGCCAATGTTTACATCTTTTCCATGACATTGATGCCGAGCAGGCCTAAGCCCTGCTTTAAGACCTTGGCGGTTAAAGCACATAAGGCCAAACGTGATCTACAGGTGTCCTCATCGACGCCTTCCTTGAGCACTGGGCAGGCTTCATAGAAGCGCATAAAGGTACCAGCAAGCTCAAAAAGGTAAGTACACAGCAAGTGTGGCATAGCCTTTTGGGCGACACTGTTTACTGCATCAGCAAAAGAGAGCAGCTTGTTGGCTAAGTCTTCCTCTTGCTCGGCGTTAATGATGATCACGCCAGGCTCTAACTGGCTCTTGCGGAAGATCGAGCAAATACGGCTGTAAGCATACTGTAAGTATGGGGCTGTATTGCCTTCAAAAGCCAGCATTTGATCCCAGTCAAAGATGTAGTCAGTTAAACGATTTTTCGACAAGTCAGCGTACTTGACGGCACCAATAGCCACGTCATGAATCACCTGCTGACGCTCGGCGTCGGTGTAATCACCACCGCGTTCTTGGAGCATCTCTGCTACGCGCTTTTCGGCCTCGTCCAATAAATCCTTGAGCTTAACAGTACCGCCAGTACGAGTCTTAAAAGGCTTACCGTCTTTACCTAGCATCATACCAAAAGCATCGTGCTCAATGCTGACATCATTAGGCAGATATCCGGCGAGACGAGCAATTTGCCATGCGGCCTCTAAGTGCTGATGCTGACGCGAGTCAATAAAGTACATCAGACGGTTTGCATGGAAGTGCTCTACACGGTATTTGACGCAGGCAATATCAGTGGTGGTGTACAGATAGCCACCATCGCTCTTGCGCACGATTTCTCCTAAAGGTTCACCGTCCTTGTTCTTAAAGCCATATAAGTAAACCACAATGGCTCCCTTGTCCTCTACGGCGATCCCTTTTTGCAGCAGGTCTTCCACCACCTGTGGCAGCATTGGGTTATAGAGGCTCTCACCCATGACATCTTTTTCGCTTAAGGTCACATTTAAGCGATCGTAGATCTTTTGGTTTTGCTCCATGGTCATGGTTACCAGCTTTTGCCACATGTCATGGCAGTACTGATCGCCTGATTGCAGCTTCACCACATAGGATCTAGCTTTTACGGCAAAAGCCTCATCCTCATCATAGCAGCGCTTGGCTTCACGGTAGAAAGCCTCAAAGTCGCTTAAGTCCATGCCAGCGCCTTGCTCGTTTTCGCACTTCTCTAAGTAGGCGATCAGCATGCCGAATTGGGTACCCCAATCACCGACGTGATTGGCGCGGACGACCTTATGACCTAAGAACTCCAGAACACGCACCACGGCATCACCGATCACGGTCGAGCGAATGTGGTGCACTGCCATCTCTTTGGCGACATTAGGAGCGGAGTAATCAACCACAATGGTTTGTGGCTCAGCAGCTGGCACTACTTTTAGCTTAGGGTCAGCGAGCATCTCTTGCAGCTGCATGGCCGAGAAGTCAGCATTGACAAAGAAGTTGATAAAGCCAGGGCCAGCAATTTCTGTTTTGCTGATGCGCTCATCGTAAGGTAAGTTGCTCACGATCAGGTTAGCAATATCGCGTGGTTTTTGGCCTAACGGCTTGGCCAATAACATAGCGACGTTGGAGGCAAAGTCTCCGTGTGCCTTGTCCTTAGTACGGTCAATGCGAATTTTTCCGGCGATATCCTCAGGGATCTTAAAGTCGGATTTTAATTTTTCGAGGCTAGCTTGTACTAATGCGGCAATATGTTCTTTCATCAAAAATCGGCGCGTGGAGTCCCAAGTTTGCTCGGGGGAGGAAGCGCCGCCTCCGGTTATGGTAAAAACTGTCTGCTTCTGGGCAGTGTGGGTGGGGGATCTGCAATTTAATCCCCGACTTCGCAGTAATTGCTGTGGCTCGTTACAAAAAAGATTCGGCACCAGTCTGCGCACGTCATAACATCCTCAGACTCTGCGTTGGCAGATGAGAATGAGCTTTCTTATGTGAGAGATCTTGTTTGCGCTGGCTTTGACCTCACTCAGATCCTTGCTTGATTAGATCTGGTGAGTTTTAGGAGTGCAGCTGGGTCTGTGGGGTTGTTTCTTTTGCCTTGGTCAGTGGAGCTTATGGAGCGCTATAGCTATGGCAGAAAGCCTTGCTTGCTGATCTCAGCGAACATATCAGTATAGCATATGCTTTAGAGTCGATCTTGTGGCTATTTTTAGCCCTCTAGAGCCAGTTCGTAGTCGCTCTTTGGTGCTCAAAGTGCTTGATAGTTGGCTTTTCTACCAACAAGAAGAAATTAGTGGAAATTGGGCCTGAGATCGCTATTTTCTCGTCTAGTGTTGGGCTTTTGCTTGAGTGCTTGCATATAATAAATTGATAGCTTACTTGTAGTATGAGTAGGCTTCCCTCATGTGTGTTTAGGGGTCAAAGGTGAGTATGGTGCAAACAATTATTATTGCGCGCACTGACAAAATTGGCGATTTTGTGGTCTCAATTCCATCCTATGCTACGGCGCGTGCGATGTATCCTGAGGCTAAGATTGTTGCTTTGGTCAGTAAGTTCAATCGCATCATAGCTGAAAATGTAGCATGCATTGATGAGTGTGTCTGCATTGACGACTATCAGAGTATGGGTGAATTAGGGGCTAAATTGCGCTCTTATCACCCAGATGTATTCGTGGCGCTTGTGTCCAATAACACCATTTCTAAACTGGCAGTTAAAAGTGGTGCTCCGCGTCGTATTGGCCCACGCTCTAAGCTATGGTCTTTTTTGCACTATAACGATGGTTTACGTCAGCATCGCTCACTGTGCATGAAAAGTGAGGCTGCTTATAACCTCGATCTGATTCGTCATATTGACCCACAGCTTTTCGATCAGACAGGGATCCGTTTTGCTCGTATTCAATACGGACAAGAGGATATGGCTCCGGTTGATGCCTATTTAGAGCAACATATGATTGCCCCTTCTGGTTTTGTACTCGTCAATCCTTTTACCGGCGGTAGTGGAGCTAATCTCGCCCTTGACCAATATGGTGTAGTCATCGATGAGATCATCTCTGGTAAGAACCCTTATTTGGGGGCACAGAGTGACTTAGCAGCACCTCGCGGTGCTGATCTGGGCTATTGGGATGCCCAGACAAGAGAACCCCTGAGCACTTCGAGCCAAGAAAGACCAAGCGAAGAGAGCAACAGCTCTAAAGGCAGTGCGCTACGTCGTGAGTTTTACGAGGATCAGCAGGCCGTAGAAGCTGTAGCTCCAGATGATTTGAGTCAGACTGCGCTAGCAGTCACAGACCCTAATGGGGCAAAACGAGCCTCTGCCTCATCAGGTGCTGCTACAGCAGGTGCTGCTACAGCAGGCACTGCTGGCACCGCTGAGTCTGAGCCTTCAGATAATTCCTCTATGTCTGCGCAATTGGTGCGTGAGTGGGCTGAGGAGCAGAGTGTTGAGCGTAATCGTATCTTGAAGCAAGAGTACGACACCCAAACCACCACTGACGCCGATGGTTCGGTTACGGTGTCTTGGACGCGGCGCGACTCTGCTAGTGCTGATGGCGATACTTCGCATCATGAGAGTCGGTGGGAACAACATAGACCTGACGAAGTGGCGCAGGACAAAGGGCCTGCAGTAGAGGAGTCACAGCCACCTCATGTGGTGATCCTTGGTATGAAGCAGCACCAAGAGCAGATGGACGAGATCTTAGAGTCCGTGAGCCCACAGAATCGCCCTTATGTGCATTTCTTCATTAACGAGGGCTCCTTGCTGGTAGCAGCTGCTTTGGTGGATCGTTGTAAGGTCTTTATTGGCCCAAGCACCGGAATTACCCAGATTGCTGGTAATTATTTAAAACCTGCGATCTGCTTTTACTCTAGCCGGATCTCTAACTCGCACCGTCGCTGGGAGCTGTATGGGGATCCAGAGGAAGTGGCTTTCACTTTTAATATCAAGAATCTCAACCCTAACAATAAGGTGCTGTCCAGTTTACAAGACGGTATGAAGCAAGCTATTGTGTCGACCGTACTCGAAGAGTTCTACCGGCGCTAGAGCCATTGCTAGAGCTGTCGCTATAGCCATTGCCCTAGCTTAGTGCTTGGCGTGCTGGTGCTTGGCTGTTGGTTGGTTTTGGTTTTTTTGTTTACGTAAGTTTTTTATGACTGCTCCTAATACCCCTGAACAAGCAGATGCAGCTGTGACCGCAGCTGATGCAAGTGCTCAAAGCTCTGCTTCTTCCTCTAATGCTGAAGTGTCGGTGACCAGCACCGCTGCAACTGCCGTAGACGCAGCTGGCGCAAGTGCAGGTGCAGCAGCTGCTGCATCTGAAACAGGAGCGGCTTCGAGCAAATTGAGTTTGACTGTGGCTTTGATTGCTCATAACGAGCAAGATCGTCTGCCACCAACTCTCGCCAAGATCCAAGACATTGCTTCCGAAATTGTGCTGATCAATTCGGTGTCTACTGACAAGACTATTGAGGTGGCCAAATCCTTTGGGGCCAAAGTCTATACAGAAGAGTTTAAGGGCTATGTGGAGCAGAAAAACTCACTGATCCCAAAGTGCACCCAAGACTGGATCCTCTTTTTGGATGCAGATGAGGTGCTTAATGATGAGCTCAAGGCAGCTATTGTTAAGGTGATCAAAGAAGATCGTCACTGTGCCTATGAGATGAATCGTCTCACCTTTTACCTCGGCAAGCTGTTAAAACACGCATGGCAACCGAACTACCGTTTACGTCTGGTGCGTCGTGACTCTAATCCGCGCTGGGTAGGTGAGATTGTGCATGAGTCCTTAGAGACATCCTCCCCAGTGGAGCGCTTGCCTGGCTACATCATTCACTACTCTTATCGTGATGTCCAAGATCACTTTGCACGCACGATTCGTTATGCCCAGATGTCTGCCCAAAGCTACATCAAGCGGGGCAAAAAGAGCTCGCTCTTTAAGATCATCTTTAGTCCGATCTTTAGCTTCCTTAAGCTCTACGTCTTTAAGCTGGGCTTTTTAGATGGTCGTGCCGGTTATATTGCGGCACAAAGTGCCTTTATCTACACCTTTTTGAAGTACGTGTATTTATGGGAGGCCAGCTTGCACCTGCCAAGCACAACCTACCATATTGACGGGCCTGTCACTTCGGAGACTTTAATGGCCGCCAAGCACAATGCCGAGGTGGAAGCAGAAGCTGAGGCTAAGGCTCAAACCCAGAATCAGACTGAGACTACAGCAGAGCCTAAGTCTTAGTCTCAACTTGGCTCAGCTATGGCAGCTGAGCCAGCTGGCCTGCTGAGCCAGTGGCGCTAAGCGCAATACGACCTGAATACAGCCTGAATACGGCCTGATCTGATACCGCTGTGAGCCTCAACTATGAGGAAAACAGCGGATCTACATCAATGGCAAAGCGCAGATCGCGGGTGTTGGTGTAGCCCTCAAAGATATGGACGATCTCTTCTAAGAGTCGATGGAGCTCTGGTTGGTAAGAGGCCAGTAGTTGTACGTGAAAGTGAAAACGGTTGAAGCGGCGCTCAATACGATCAGGCTCAACTGGGGAAATGATGATATTGGTCGTCAATTCGGGACGATTTTCCACCTCACTCATGATCTTACTCAAGGTCTTAAAGGCAAACTCCCGATCTAGTGAATTGGTCATGACCAGTGCTTGGTAAGAGTAAGGTGGCAGATTCTGCTCTTTTCGCAATTGCAAGAGATCTAGAGCCAGGTTGTAGTAATTAAAGCTTGGCTCAATCAGACGCAAGAGCAGTGGGTGATTAGGGAAGCGAGTCTGTATATAGACAGTACCAACCTGTGAGTCACGACCAGCACGACCAGCAACTTGAGTGATCAGCTGCGCCGTGTACTCAAAGCCGTGGAAATCATCGCTATATAGTCCGGAGTCTACATCTAAGATACCGACCACGGTGAGATCAGGGAAGTCATGGCCTTTGGCTAGCATCTGGGTGCCGATCAATATTTCGCTAAAGTGCGAGCGCACGTGGCGCAATGCGGTTTCAAGCGCCTCTTTGGTGGTGATGATGTCGCGATCGATTCGGGCTACACCCACATCCATAAAGCGATTCTTGAGATAGGTTTCCACTTGCTCTGTGCCCAGACCATTTTCGATCAAGGTGCCTTGGGCCCCACAATATGGACAGGTCTGCGGTATGTTCATGGTGGTATTGCAGATATGGCAACACAACTGATTGGTAAAGTGATGTACCGTGAGCTGATTGTCGCAGTGCGGACACATTAATATATGGCCACAGCTGTGGCAGATCATGGAATGAGAAAAACCACGGCGGTTTAAAAAGAGCAGAGCTTGCTGATGTTTAGCCGTAGCTGTGCCTAAGGCCTCTTCTAAGACTTCGCCAATACCAGCAATCACATTGTCAGTGAGCACGTCTTTACGTAAATCCACAATCTGTACTTGGGGGGTAGTCGTGCTTTTGGCACGGTGCAGTAAGTCTAAGTGCACATAGTGCCCCATTTGGGCGTGATATACCGACTCTAGAGAAGGCGTGGCCGAGCCTAAGATCACTTTACACTTACAGAGCTTGGCGCGGTATATAGCCAGAGTGCGGGCGTGATAGCGCAAATTGTCTGTTTGCTTAAACGAGCTGTCATGCTCCTCGTCGATCACGATCAAACCGAGATCGGGGATAGAGGTAAAAAGCGCAGAGCGGGTGCCAATCAAGATCGCTGCACGCTGGTTCTTCATGTCTAAAAAGGCGTCCAAACGCTCGCGTGAGCTCAAAGTGGAGTGAATGGTGGCGACAGGTGCTTGAAAGCGATCATAGAAGCGCTTAAAGGTCTGAGGGGTAAGCGCGATTTCAGGAACCAAAATCAGAGCTCTCTTACCCTGACGCAGACAGTGCTCTATGGCTTGGAGGTAGACCTCAGTTTTACCTGAGCCCGTAATGCCATGCAGTAAAAAGACACCGTAACCGTTGTGACCATTGATCACATTCAGACAGTGCTCTTGCTCGCTATTGAGTGGCATTGGAGCTGAGTGCAGAATGCCATCCATATGAGTGTCAGGATCAGCTTTGATGCTGGCAGCTTTCTTGAGGTCAAAGGCTTGGATCTCTTGCGAGAAGTCGATGCGCTCTGCTACACCAGCGCGGATCAGAGCGTTCTCTTGTAGAGCCGAAAAGCCTTGCTCACGCAATTCACGACTCTTTTTAGGGCCAGAGCTAAGCAGCATGAGTAGTTCGCGCTGCCGCGCAGAGCGCAATCTTGCACAGGCTAGCTTCAGTTTTTGGTTCAAAATTTCTGGGGCATCAGCCTGGGCCGTATTGAGATCTACTTTAGAGGCCTGTAATTTTTGCCCATGCTCATCAATAGCCTCTACAGCATCAGCATCAACGGCTGCATCCGCAGGCGCAGCCGTATCCGCTGCATCCGCTGTATTAGCTGGGTCCGCAGTAATAGCCTCAGACGAGGATTCCGCTGTAACTGCATTTGACTCAGTAGCAGACCTGATTATGGCTTTATTCGCGTCACTTGAAGTAGTAGTGGCCGTGGCCTTGGCTGAGGTGGCAGTAGTAGCAGTAGTAGCAGTAGAGGCCGTGGCAGTAGGGTCAATGATGACGCTATCAAGCTTAAGGCGCATGCCTAGGATCTGTTTATAGGCAGCTTGCTCGCCCTCGCGTAAGAGCTGAGGCAAACCTAGGATCAGACACTGTCCCAAAGGATAGTGGTAGTACTCCGAAGCATAGTGCAGGGTGTTAAAGATATCAGGCTGTATCAGGGGCTCTTGGTCTAACAAGATGCCTGTCTTGATGCGACTGAGAGGTAGCTGCGAGTGAGCCCCAATGCCAGCGACAATGCCTATTTCGGTGCCACCACTATTGCGTCCAAACTGGATTTCGATACGGCAGCCTAAGATCTCGGTGCGGTATTGCCCTTTGATTTTATAGTCAAAGGTCATATACAGGGCTCGGTTGACCGCTACCTGTACCACTGTATATTCCTTTTCCTCATCAGCATTCTTGCTGGCAGCTGCCTTACTGGCAGTTGCCTTAGACGCACGTTTAGACTTTTTGGCCACAGAAGACTGCTGACTTTTGCTGGTAGCCTTGGACTCTGCGTCTTTGGAGCTTGCAGCTGTGTCCAGTGGCTCATTACCTTCTAGAGAGTGCAAAATCCCTAAAGACGCTTGAGTCTCTGAATTATCTTGACCAGCCTGAAGCTCTTTATCAGTACCCTCAGCATCCTCAGCAGCTGCATCTGCCTTAGCACTATTTTTTGGCTTGGACTTGCCATTCAGTGTGTTCTCTGCAACCGAGATACTCTGTGGGGACAAAACCAGATTGGTGCCATCATCGTGTGCTGGTGGAACAGGGGTACCTGTATTTGAGCTGGTGTCAGCTGTGGCGACAGCGACAGAAGCGGCAGGGGCGGGCGCTTGTGATGCGGTAGAGCGATCTGAGACTGTGCTTTGCGCTGATGTAGAGTCAGCAGTGGCTTTGGAGGCAGTTTTTTTGCGGTCATTCATTGCTGCTATGTCCTTTTGCTTGGCTGAATCAAGTTGGATTACAAGGCCAAGAAAGCCTATATCCTCAAATTAAGCCTTACCTGCATCTTATGGCAAAGTCTGCGTATGTCCAAATCGGTGTTAGGCAGGTGACGTGCTGGGCAAGATATTTTTGGCGCAGGGAATAAACTCACGACACAGAAAAAATATTGCAATCTTTTTCATTCTGCTCTATCATAAGGCGCTTTTTTCACTAGGCATGTGGTGTTCGGCGCTATATAAAGAGTTGTGGCTGAATGGCGACATGCATTGAGGTCCACAATGAAAAAGAATATTCACCCAGAATACAAGGAAGTGAATGTGCGCTGCTCTTGCGGCAACAAGTTCACCGTTCGTTCCACCGCTGGTCACGACATCGACATCGAAGTCTGCTCCTTATGCCACCCATTCTTCACTGGCAAGCAGAAGATCGTTGATACCGGTGGTCGCGTTGAGGCATTCAAGAAGCGCTTTGGTATGCTCGGCGCTCAAAAGCATGCCTAATACCGGATTCTGTGCAATCTAACGATTGCAGCCAAAAAGCGCCTAGTTTCGTGCAGAGACTAGGCGTTTTTTATTGCCCAAGCATGGCATCTGTAGGCTCTCCACGGTCGAAGGTTGAGCCAATGCAGTCCAGCGCCGCCTAATTTTTCCCTTCCCTGTACCCCTCATATCCTTTGCTCTTGCCTGCCATACATCCAAGCCATCCTGCTTACATGCCCTATGGGGCTAGTGTTCTTTTGCCTTTAACCCTAATCTTCGCAATTTCTTGCTAATTTTTTGCAACTTTTGAGTCGATGCTCCCTGAAAGTGAGATCTTTTGTGTGCGGATCACATCTTTGCTCTTGAGAACAATGCGATCAAGCTCACAACGTGATGAATAGTAGGCTGACGGACGCTGAGATCGCTTGCTATGCGTTTGTGTTTGGCGCATTATAGGGTTCAGAGTGTGGTTTTTACGTAAACGTTTGAGACAGTTTTAGCTTGCGTAAAAATAGCCTAATTTAGGGCACTATATGGCAGATGCGCTATAAAAGCGTGCATTTGCACAGCAAACAAATAGCGGTAAAAAATTCTTTGCAAAAGTAAGACATATGCCGCAATTTCAGTGCTCTATTGGTCATACAATGCTATACACTAAGTCGCTGCGAGCAAATTACTGTTTGGGGCATGATTCACTCAGAAAGTCCCAATAAAACTCCAGAACAGTGAGTTCTAGAGGCAGGTTAATTTCTAGCAGTACTCTCACTATTTTGTCGTTTCGAGGTGTCTTGTCTTTTCAGGGAAGTACGGGCACTTTGAGTCGCATAAGAAGCGAAAAGCAATTTGCAGCACGACTGCATCTTTTTAGATGCCTCGTCTAACTTAATATAGGGGGAAGCCTTGGATCATCAACAATTACATGATGCTGCTCTGAAATATCATGAGGAGCCAGTTCCAGGTAAGATCAAAGTAGTCATTACCAAGCCAGCCGAGACCGCCCTTGACTTAACCTTGGCTTACAGCCCAGGTGTAGCAGAGCCTGTGCGCGAAATTGCTAAGGATCCTTCTAAGGCCTACAAGTACACCATTAAGGGCAACTCTGTTGCTATTATCTCCAATGGTACTGCTATCTTAGGTTTAGGTAACTTAGGCCCACTGGCTTCTAAGCCTGTGATGGAAGGTAAGGCTTTACTGTTCAATCGTTTTGCTGGCATTGACGCTATTGATATCGAAGTTAATAGCAAGACTACTGCTGACTTCATCAATGCTGTTGAGTGCATTGCTGATACCTTTGGTGGTATTAACCTCGAAGATATCAAGGCTCCAGAGTGCTTTGAGATTGAGCGTGAGCTGATCAAGCGTTGTAAGGTTCCAGTCTTCCACGACGATCAACACGGTACCGCTATTGTTACCTGTGCCGGTATTCTGAATGCCTTACAGTTACAGGGTAAGAAGATCGGCGACTGCAAGATCGTGTGCGTTGGCGCAGGTGCCGCTGGTATTGCTTGCTCGGATCTGTTAATTGCTGCAGGTGCCGATAAGAGCAAGTTCTTTATGGTTGATCGCCATGGTGTGATCAGATCCGATCGTCCACAGTACAACAACGGTGAGAAGCCACGTTACATTAACGATGCTGGCCCTAAGACCTTAGCTGAGGCCTGCGATGGTGCTGACATCCTCTTAGGTGTGTCTGGCCCAGGCTTAGTGACCGACGATGAGGTCATGCACTTAGCTCCTAAGGCCGTGGTCTTTGCTTGCTCGAATCCAGATCCTGAGGTTGATCCTGAGACTGTCCGTCGCTTACGTCCTGATATCATTATTGGTACTGGTCGTTCGGACTATCCAAACCAGATCAACAATGTGCTGTGCTTCCCATTCTTATTCCGTGGCACTTTAGATGTGCGTGCAACTGCCATCAATACTGAGATGAAGTTAGCCGCCATGAATGCTTTACGTGAGTTAGCACAAGAGCCAGTACCAGAGGAAGTGGTAAAGGCATCGTTAGTTGATCACTTAGAGTTTGGCCCAGAGTACGTGATTCCAAAGCCAATGGATCCACGTCTGTTAAAGAAGGTTTCTCGTGCTGTAGCTAAGGCTGCAGTGGATTCTGGCGTTGCTCAGATCCCTCTCCCAGATCACTACATGGAGTAATCTCCACCAGATTCTCTAACCAAATCGCCGGAGGGGAAGCCCTCCAGTGAGTTAATTTTCCACTAAAAATACGAAAAAGGTCAGGGTCGCAAGCTCTGGCCTTTTTATTTGCCCGAGTGGTGGAGAAATGTTTTCCCTAGGGGCCGAGCCCCTAGGCCATGGGCTAGGGGCCATAGGCCAAGAATCTAGACCGCGATGGCCTTATGGCATCATGTCTCTATGGCCATGAGAGCCCATGGCCAGAGATCTAAATGAGCATTGAGGTGCTCAGTGTTTACTGGCGCTTCACGAGAAATACACCGCTTTCGAGGTGATGGGTGTAAGGGAATTGATCAAAGAAAGCGAGTCGTTTGATCTCATGGGTTTGGCTCAGATAACGCAGATCGTAGGCTAAAGACTCAGGACTGCACGATATGTAGATTACGTGATCGTATTGAGCGGTAAAGCGTAAAGACTCCTCTGCGCGCAAGCCGGAGCGAGGTGGATCAATCAGTAAGGTACTGAAGTTGTAGTCTTTAAGCTCAACCTCTTGCTGCTTTAAGCGGTTAAACTCACGCACTCCATTTAAGGCCTCACCCACCTCTTGAGCACTGAGACGCACCAGCTTGGTATTGGTGATGCCATTTGCCTGCATATTGCTACGACCGGCATCCATTGGTACGCGATCTAACTCGGTTGCCAGCACCTTGGTGAAGATTGGCGCTACCGCCATAGTGAAGGTACCCGAGCCGCAATATAGCTCTAAGAGGTCGTTGTGTGCAGCGTCCACTTGAGACTTAACCTCTTGGGCACAGCTGATGGCAAAGTTCAGCATCTCCTTACACACATAGGAATTAGGTTGAGAGAACGTTGCCTCGTAGTGCTTGATGATCACAGGGCCACGAGAGGTGTGATAGGTGTCGATCACAAAGTCATTGCCTAAGATCAGCTTTTGTTTGCGGGCACGGCCGATAAAAGAGCAGTTTAAGCCCAAGTCTTGCAATTTGGAGCGTAATGCCTCAAGAGCTTGATACCAGTTGTCATCTAATTTTTTGTGGTAGTGCAGAGTCAGCACTAAGCTGCCTTGATCGCCACAGAGGAAGTCCACTTCAAAGAGCTTGTGTTTGAGCACTTGCCATTGTGGCAGGTAGGTGCGCAGAGCTGCCATAGCCTCGTTGATAGCTTGAGGGCATCCAGCAAATTGCTCTATAGCAATCATCTTGCGTGGCTTGGTATTAGGCTCAAACATGGCGTAAGTGAAGTGCTCGTCATCGAGGTGGTAGATCGCAAACTCAGCGCGCATGCGATAGCCCTCTGGGATGGAAGCAGCAACTTCTGGGGTTAGTTTTTGTAAATCACACCATCCTGCATGGCTCTCAGGAGTATCGAGTTCATGTGAGAGCAGCTCAGTTACACGGCTGATCTTTTCTTGCAGATATTGCGGATAGCGCTCTGGATCAGTGGTGGTCAGAAGTGGCTGTAACATAGATCTCCCCGCTTGCAGCAAATGCAGAACAGTTGGACAAGAATTAGGCTAAAAGAAAAGTCAGCAAGAGTCTTTGCAAAGCTCTTGTTTGACCGAAAATTGGCGTATTTTAGCGCGTTATCCTCATGAGGTGCGCAAAAGATTGTTAAGATGAGTAAACAGAGCTTTGCGGTGCCAAGAGCCTATCTGCTTTGACTTGCTTAGGGAGCATAAGGCTTAAGGTTTGAACTTGAGCTCAGTGCTCAGGGGTATCAGGGGTATTGGATTAGATGCAGAGCATTTGCGGTTAGGCCTGCAGGCTAATCATCTGGATGGCAAAACAAGGAGCAAGGAATGGCGGCTATTCCTAAGATCTTATTTTTTGATTCCGGTATGGGTGGACTTTCGGTGTTTAAGGAGACTTTTGCCCTTAATCCGCAAGCTGCTTACTACTACTTGTTTGACCATGAGTGCTTTCCTTATGGCAATAAGAGTGAGATCTTCTTAAGAAATCGTGTAACGGCTCTCCTCAAAGGCTTAAGTGATCTCATTAAGCCTGATCTCATTGTGATCGCCTGCAATACGGCTAGCACTACGGTGTTGGTTAAAGTGCGCGAAGTGTTTAGTGTGCCTATTGTGGGTGTGGTGCCAGCTATTAAACCAGCAGCTGCGGTTTCCAATAAACACTCTATTGCTCTGCTGGCCACCCCTGGAACGGTAGCGCGTGCTTACACTGATTTTTTGATCAATGAGTTTGCCTATGACTGTAAGGTTTTGCGCATTGGTACTCAGGATCTAGTGCGTTTGGCTGAGAATAGTTTGCTTAATGCTTGCCGTGCACATAGCACCTTGCGTGGCAGTGGTTGGAGTTTCTGTGATCAACAGGAGCTCACCAAGATCTTGCAGCCTATTCTGGAGCTACAACCAGAGCAGAGACCTGATGCCGTGGTTTTAGGCTGTACTCACTTCCCACTGTTACGAGAGCAGATCCAAAGCATTTTAGGTGAGCAGATCACCCTCGTAGATTCTGGTGCTGCTATTGCCAGACGAGTACAGAGCCTATTGCAGAAACGCGAGCAAGACCTTAATACCAATGGGGAGCTTCAGGGAGAAGAAGAGTTTGAAGAAGAAGATGATGATGATCTGTATGTTGATTTTGATCTGAGTCATCCTACCAACTGCGGCCCACAGGTAGCTTTTTTTACGGGCAAGGTAAATGCCGAGGATTTTGGCCGGTTAACTTGTACCTTTGATCATTTTGGCTTCCATCAGGTCAGACCATTTGTGCTTTCAGCTCACAATGCTGCTGGTCGCAGCTAGCCATGCTAGCTGGGCACAGCTAGCCAAGCTTGGCACTGTTAGCTCAGCTTGCAGGCTGGCTAGCTTGCCAGCTTTGCTGGGTTCTGCCTATCTACAAAGCAAGATGATTTTTGCACTGTTTTGGTGCTGTATAAGCTTTGCTTATGAATTAAGCGCCAGAGCAATTATTTTTTGCTGCGAAAAATTCGCAACAAAGCTGATAAAAATCAGCTTTTGTGTATGTGATTTTTGTTATACTGGAGATCCGCGCAGAAAAAAATTTAAGAAATTTTGCAAAAAGGTGTTGACGCAGGATCGAAAATCCTTAAAATACGTTCCCGCTGACACGCACTGAAGTGCGCAGCAAAATAAAAAGCAAAGCCTAGCGCTTTGTAGTTCTTTAAAAATTAGATACAAACAATCTGTGTAGGTTCTTGACAAGAACTTCGAGTTATTAGCCAATAAGCTACACAAGCTGCGTTAGCAGCATGGGTAGCAGGT
>DXEV01000079.1 GCA_019114785.1 Candidatus Anaerobiospirillum pullistercoris
TTATCCTCTTAGTTAGGTCTTTCTTGGGGCTATCTAACACTAAATTAGCGCGTGTACTCGTGTCAGATCTAAGCGTGCAGCAATTTGTGAGCGAGCAGCTGGAATGGTTAGCATCACAACATTGTATGGAGCGCCTTGATCAGCTCTATTTTCCCAAGCTTTCCACCATCCGTAAGTACATCGAGCTTTTCGCTCACGATGGCATACTTGCCGAATGCAAAGCCAAGGCTACGAAGTTTTTCGTAACTTATGGGGCGGCTTTTTTAGAGCCTCCGCAAAAAGATGAGGAGCACTATAAGCCCGAGCAAGTTGGGCTAATAGATGCCTCTTTTATCACTGTTCCTGTTACTCATTTACCTAAGCACCTCTATGCAGCTGTTAATGCAGGCCATATAGAAGAAGTTGGAAGCCTATGGCCGCGTAGTGTGAGCTGCCAGAAAAACTTGGACGCGCGCTGGGCTAAAAAACGTAATGAGCGTTTTTTCGGCTTTAAGCTGCATACTCTCACCGATTTTACGACCAAAATGATACTCGCTGATATCTTTACTCCCGCCAACGAACATGATGTGACTAAGCTGATAGCATTAAGCCAGTTAGCTCCGGAGCCAATGTTTAAGCTCTACGCCGACTCAGGTTATTGTGGGGATAGCTATGAAGAGACCTTGTCTCAGCAGGGTTTTAAGGCTGTATTCATCAAGAGAGCTTATGGAAAACACTCTTTGACGATTGAGGATGTAGCTGAAAACAACAAGCGCTGGCATATACGTGTTCGTGTTGAGCACGCATATGCTGCAATGAAGCACAACCTGTCCTTTAAGCCTACCTCCAAGTCTACGACTTGTATTCGAGTAGAGTGTGATTTGGCCGTAATGGCGTATAACGCAAGGCGTTATCAAGCCATTAAGGATGGCAGAACCGTAGTTCCTAAGACCTATAGGGGCGAAACAAATAAAGCTGTATTAGTGTCTGGTCAGTTAGAGGTGGCTAAGGCTGCAAAAGCAGGGTATTTCCCGCTAACTCCTCCAAGCCCTATTTATTCTGTCCAAATTGGTGCATTGGTTAATTTATAACAGCTCCCCTGTATAGATTTTTGTTTTAGTTAAGGCCGGTGAGAAGAGCAATGAGTAAGGTTACATCCCGTGAAGAGCTCACCACTTTTGCTGTAGGTGAGCCAAATACCGCTTATGCCCAATATTTTATTGGACAGAGCTTCCTTAACCCTTACAAGACTGACAACTGCGGTGTAGCTAATGTCACTTTTGAGCCAGCTTGCCGCAACAACTGGCACACTCACCATAAGGCTCCACAGATCTTAGTGGTGGTTGCCGGTGAGGGCATTTACCAAGAGTGGGGTAAAGATCCAATTCTGCTCAAGCCAGGTATGGTTGTTAACATTCCAGCCGAGGTTAAGCACTGGCACGGTGCCACCCAAGACAGCTGGATGCAGCATCTGTCTGTGACCCCAATCATTGAGGGCTCATCTAATGAGTGGTTAGAGCCTGTTGACGATAAGGCTTTTGCTGAGGCCAACCAAAAGGCCAAATAAGCTTACAGCTTTCCTCTGACAAACAAGCAAAAATAGACTGCGCCTTCATTCCTTGCCCCTCTAGAGTCTGAGAGGTAGAGGATGAAGGCGTTTTTGTTTGAGAAGTAGCGCTAATTTAGAGCGGACATGCACCGCATTATTCTCATGCCGCAATAAGCACATATTTGCGCGGGTAGCGCACATCTTGCTTTGGCTTACAGCCAGTGCTGCTAATGCACAACCAGTGCTGCTTAATTGGGGTTGCTTTGGATCTGGAGAACGTTTCGGCCAAACTCGCTCTCAAGGTTAAACTCTCTTAAGACCTCCATGTCTCTCTGCAGCTGCTGAAGCTCCTCCTGTTTTGGACTAGCGTTTTGGTTTTGGCTTAAGTGCTCGTTAAAGAATTTTCTGCGCTCTTCTTGGGTCATAAATCCCATGCCTTTAGCGTAGTATTCGGCCGCTGTGGACTCATTTTGCTCCACGCCTTGGCCTTGCTCATACATGCGGGCTAAATCGATACAGGCTGGCCCGTATTGAAGCTCACAGCTCTGTGCAAAGTATTTAGCGGCAAGAGCGTGATTTGGAGAAACACCGTACCCTCTGAGGTACATTGTTCCAAAACTTCTGCAGGCGAAGTTGTTTTGCAGCGCACATGCTTTGTCGTAGAACTTGACGGCAAGTTCGTTGTTTTGCGTTCCTCCCAGTCCCCGTAAGTAGATCCATCCTACAAGCCCGCAACAATCGCTATCTTGCAAATCGCAAGCTAATGTTAAGTACTCGGTGGCCAGAGAGTAATTTTGAGCGACATTTTGTCCCAGATAATAGGCCATGCCCACTGAAGCGCAGGCATCTCTGTCCTGTAGCAAACATTTTGTGGTGGCTTCTTTCAGCGAAGACTCGTCGGCATTATTGGCCGCTACAGCTGTTCCCAGAGGCGAAGCAAATGAAACAAGCAAAAGCCCGAAAGCAATAAGTGATCTAGAGAGCAAAGACATTGCGCTATTCCTTAATTTGGCGTGAATGGCACGAGTGCGGTGCGGTGCACTATGCAGTGCAATTTGTAGTGCTGAGCCAAGCCCCATATTACCAATAATGACGTTGTTCAGGCGTTTTTTGTTTTGGGAGCAGCTAGGCACAGCACAACCTACGAGAATGCTGCTCGCTTGCTTTGCTCTCAGAGCTCTCTGACTGCCTTACGCCTTTGCCCCTTAGCTCTTAGTTTTAGCGCCAAATGCTCCTATGAGCCGAGCTGTCATGGAGTCCTATGCCTTGATGTGAGGGATTGAGTTTCATAATCAGCAGTGTTACTAAGGTGCATGCCTGTGCTCAAGTTTCAAATTAATGATTTTGCTAGATACCTAAAAATTAAAATCAAGCAATAATCCAGTATGTTGCACCTATGTTATCTAGATACATTGCGGCCGCATCCAAACGTCCTAGTGATCATGCGAAAAAACTTTAAATAAGCGGTTTTTCGTGGGGTATACTTTGTCTTAAGTAAACATATTGCTTTTTGAGCAGAAGCACGTCTTTATTACTTACCTTCCTTCGATGGTTATAAGGACGTGCGCTCAAAAAGCTTTTAAAAATCTTAAAATTAAGCAATGATTTTGCTTACAAAGCTGCACCAAAAAATTACTTGTGCGCTGATTTTAGGGTTAATATTGTTTAATCCTTTTCTCCTGCCTTCTTATCCCACCCAAACCTGTATCCATCTAAGTCATCTATTTTCACGCTTAACACGGTTGCTCTGCTTTAGATCATTGGTTGCTGTTATGCGTTTTCGTGCGCTTTCAGTTCTGCTTTTGCGCCTGTGCCTATTGGTGCTTAGACAGACACTGGCACTGGCACTGGCACTGGCTCTAGCTTGTCTTTAGTGATCGCGGAGGGCTGTTAGACAGACTCGTCACGCAATTACTGTCTTTATCATTGAGGGAATAGGCGGTAGGTAGTCAAGGGCGAAAAGCTTTGTGATGAGAGGTGGTTTAGGTGATAGAGTTATCTGCGCAGAGGGTTCTTCTTTGCTATGATCAAGTTGGTTGCTTGATGCCCTCTTTGGCCCTGTAATGAGCTCTAAATGAGGGGATCCTTAAGATAGGTCTTATTTTGCTCTGGCTGTGGAGGTTTTCTATGTCTAGCTCTGATTACCCTTATGACCGCTCACAGCCTTCGCAGCTTAAAGATCCGCCTTTTGCCTCATGGGACAATGAGACTGTTCGTTCTTTCTTTATCGAGCTCTATAAAGAGCAATGTGCATTTCGTGAGCGCTGTGGACAGCATATCCCTCCTGAGGAAAAGGCTGCTATTGTCATGGCAGTTGACGATTTTATGGCCCGTGTTCGCGAGGAGTCTCCACAATCGCGTCTACATTCTCTGAATGTGAAGTATCGGGGCTATCAATTGTATTACCAAGGGCTCGTGCAGCAGGTTAACGAATATTTACGGTTTAAAGAGCAATTGCGTGCTCAAGGCCTAGATCAAGCCCAATACCAAGAGCAAATCAAATTCGCAATCTTAAGACTAGCTGTCTCTGAGCCTGAATTAGCTTCAGCTTTTGCGGTGGCTGAAGACCTTGTAGAGCAAGTTATAGCAGCAGCTATGGCCTCAGTATATGCGTCTGATGCTACATCTGCGTCTGCTGATACCGCAGCTGCACGTTCAGACGTGCCTTACGAGCATGTGCACTTGGCCAGTGATGATCTTCTCAAGAAGAAGAAAGCCGAAGAAGAGCGTGAGGAAATGATGGCCAACTGGCGTCAACAGCAAGAGCAAGAGCGCCAGCAGCAACAAAGGTCACAAGCGCATCCAGAGGTTCAAACTTTAGCCTCAGAGTCCACTGTACCCTCATTGGCCACTGAAGGTTCAGTGGCCAATGAAGGCTCAGAGTCCACTTGCGGCTCTCCGGACTCAGTGGCTATGCCACCAACCTCGTTGAGTGTGACGATCAGTGCTGCTTTTGATGGCCCCGCCACGGTGTCGATAGCTGGTATTCCGCCTAAGGAAGAACGAGCTGTCGATTCACCTAAAAAGGATCCTGATTGGAGCTCACTGTCTACCGAGGAATACATTAGTGAGCTGTCTTCTTACCTCAATAGTGATGACTACGTACACGAGGATGACGATGGCCCAGTCCGTCTCGCTCCGCTCTACCCTGAGCCTAGCCCTAGCGTGGATTTAACCCAAGCAGGGGCTTCGCTGAAGCCTTTGGAAGAATATTCCTTAGCTCTTAAGCAGGAACAAGAGCGGCGGCATTTACTGGCGTTACAGAGCCTCAAAGAGATCACTTTTCGCTCACGTCTACATATGAAGCCTTATTTGGCAGCTGCGGTGGTACAGCGTCTCACCCAAGCTGAGCAGTGGGCTCGAGATCATTTTGTACCGCGTGGTATTGATGTCTTAGAATTGCCTGAACTGGCTTGGCAGAGAGCTCCTAGTGACGAACCTGAACAGCCTCTTACTTATGAGCAACGTGCCGATCAAGCTCACCAACAGTCCTTAGAGCCGATCTTGCAGCGGCGCAAGCTATATATGGATCAGGCTGCTCATGATGATCCTACATACATGTCCTATGAGCAGAGAAAAGTCATTGCTCAAGCAAAGCAGGAAGGCAAGATCTCTTTGTGGAGACAATTGTGTCCACCGCAGAATACAGGCTATGAGGAGCTTATGGATTTCTTGCAGATCCATGGCTTACTGATCGAATTGCGGTCAAAAGCTGCGCGACCTAAAACTTACGCCTTCAAATCTTTTGCTGAGCTTAAGTTGTATGAGCAAGATGGCTTTAATACAGATCCTAAGGGCAGCTGTTTGTTGCCTGTACCTGAGCCTTGGCCTCATATCAGTCCACAGTACCGTGAGCTGCTCGAAAAACTGACACTGCTCCGGTATAAGATCTACTGCTGTGAGACTATGTTGCTCTATTGGGAGCAACAGATAAAAGAGCGGCCCCCTCATTCCTTTTACTATGTCTGTGCTCAGCATCCGCTGTTGCGCTTTATGGATAATCTTGAGGATACACCTGTGTATAAGGTTGCCTTAGATGACCCTGAGGATCTACCTTTGCCTTTTTACGAGGCTTTGCGTAAGGTGTGCTGGAAGTTGGTATTAGGGCCACAGCATCAGGATTGGCCGGTATCGCGTATGTTTGAGCCCACAGGTGTATCTGTGGACATGGATGATGATTGGCCTATGTTTTTGCCACCACCATTAGCAGAACCTGAGCCAGCATCTGAGCATGCTACTGCGTCTGCGCATGCTGCAGTGTCTGAGCACGCGTCAGCGTCAGCTGGTGAGAGTCATGCCCCAGATGGGACAGCTCAGGAGAAGACAAATAAGCAGGTGGGCGCAGAGAGCAAAAGAGAGTTGCAAGGCTCTCAAGAGTCTTCTCCTGTCGGTAATTCTAGCGATGGGCAGGATGCCTCGTCTAATCCACATGACCAAGATGCGACCGAGCATCAGGGGCGGCATAAAAAGCATCAGCCTAGCGTCACTGATGATGACAATGCCGCTATGTCTCTCTTAGGTGGTTTAGAAAGCTTCGATCCTGAACTGGCTAAGGATATTGAGCAATTTGAGCAGCAGGAACATAGCCACAGCAGAGGTCACATTAAGAGCCAGACTAAGACCGGACAGCCTGATAGCAGCCAGACTAAGGCTAAAGGAAAAGGCAAAGGTAAAAAGCTGCACAGAGCTCAGGATCAGCAAGGCTAAAGGATTTTTCTCATTATGAAAAGCAAGAGCACCAAAAACAGTAAGCAAGAGCAGCGTCAGCGCCAAGAGCTTAACTCCTTTAACCTCGCTGACGATGAGCTGGAGATCCCTTTGTTTGAGGGTTTGGACTCTGATCCTAACTCGTCTCCTCTCGATGGCCCTGAAGAGCAGTTTGACCCTGATAGCAGCTTGCAACAGCAATCGATGATCGATGAGTTTTACGGACAGGAACAAGATAGCGATCTCAATGAGGCCGCAATTGCTATTGACCAAGATGCCACTGGTGAGTCGGATCTTGATGCTGCTTTTATGTCGCCTCCTGATTTCCCTGATTTTGATGAAGATAACAGCGGCGATCCTGTAGGGGCGGGCGCTGTTTATACCGCAGACCCAGCGGCTGTCGCTTATGCCGAAGCTGAGGCTAAAGCTGCAGCTGCAGTGGCTCCTGATGGTGGAGATGTCGATGGTTTAGTGGATCATGAGACCTTACAGCAAGCAACAGCCGCTAAAGCTGCTGCTCAAGCAGCTAAAGTGGCGTCAGTGATCCATAGCACTGACTTACCGCCATCTTCTGTTCAAGGGAAAGAGCCAGACCAGTCAGCTGCGACGTCAGACAGTAGCGTCACCACTACTGCGCTTGCTCATGTGCTGAGCATGATGTCTGAGGCCTCTGCGCAAAGTCAGGACGATAATGCTCAGAGTAAGCGTACTAGTGCCAACACTCCGCTTTCGGCTATGGACAAGCTTTTAGCTATACTGTCCGAAAAGTCTGGTATTGACCTTAATTCAGTAGAGGTCTCGCCTAATGATTATTACATCATGATGGAGCGAGAAAAGAAGGAAGTATGTCAAGTTGTAGCGGCCCATCGGAAACAGACTTACCACGAGTATTTGGCTCAGATGCGTGAGCTCTGCCATATCCATCCAGAATGTACTTTTGAGCAAGCGGTGTGCGATGAGCTGAACTATCAGGCTTTTGATTATGCTCAAAACTTCCTGACTACGCTCTTCCCCAAGCTGATGCCTAATATGTTCTTGGTATGTGGCGACTTAGGCTCGGGTAAGACTGTGCTCTGCCATGCTATGGCTAACCGTTTCTTGGAGCTGTGTGCCCAAGATGAGAGCTACTGTGAAGGGCATAGTGATTTGCCTTTTGTACAGATCACCTCTATGGAAGAGCTGCGCATGACACGCTATTACCGTCCACGTGAAGTAGCCGAGGATCGCTACAAGCGTGAGCACCGTTTCCGTGAGCTCTGCCAAACTGATCTTTTGATTTTAGATGGCTTGTGCAACGACTGTCAGGCGCTAGATCTGTTTAACCAGCGTGTCCTCAACGAGCTTTTGCGTTTCCGTAGCAATAACTACAAGCCAATGGTGATCACCACCCCAATCAATTTACAAGCTCTCCATAAGGCCGTCGGCGATGCCTGCTTTGAGGGTATTAAGTGCTTTAATGTCGTGGCTGCATCCTTGCTCGGTGGTAGTCGCCGTCCAGATATCTACTATAACGGAGCTTATTTGCAGTAAGACGGGCGTGCAGTGTAGTTATTAGGGCTTGGGCCTAGAATGCGCTACAATGCGCGGCCACGTGTGGTACGTTGCGTGGCCTCATAGGGCACGTTGTATAGCCTCATAGGCCATGACATGCGGCGATGAGAGACTCGCTGCGTTAACACGAGTGGTTGGAGGAAGAGAGTTTTTGTTATGGCAGTGACGATCGGTCGCGTTTTAGCTTTTGACTTTGGTTTAGGTCATATCGGTGTGGCTGTCGGTAATGAGTCTTTAGGTACAGCACAAACCCTAAAGGCCTTACTGGCTGTCAACGGCACGCCTAAATTTCCTGATGAGCTCAAGGCTCTCTTTAAGCAATGGCAGCCTGAATATGTAGTGGTCGGTTATCCGCTCAATATGGATGGTACCGATGAGGAGATCGGACTGAGAGCTCGTAAGTTTGGTCGCCGTCTCATGAGTACCTTTAAGATCCGTGTCTACTTCAAAGATGAGCGTCTCACCTCTACTTCTGCCCGTGAAGAGATCTTTACCTATCAAGGTGGCTATCGGGCTTTAGCTAAAAATAAAGGACGTGTTGACTCCACGGCTGCACGTATGATTCTCGAGGGTTTTTTTGATCTGGGTGGCCGTAACAGTGATGTAGAGTTTTGTGACCCGTCTTCTTTCTTGGGAAAGAATTACGAAGGCCCGGATTTTGACGTTTAGTCAGGTGAAATCAGCCTAAAGCTAGCAAAGCATTTGTGGGAGAGGGAAATGAGCAAGCATCATCAGCATAAGAAGCAGCACGATCGTAAGGCTATTGCAGAGCATCTTCAGCAGCTTGAGGATGAGCTGCATGCTTTAGAGCTCTGGGGTGGTAGCGCCAAGCGACCTAGTGATCAGGTCTTAGCTCAGCTATCACCTATGGGCATTAACGAGATCGAGTTTCACGAGTGGCTGGAGTATGTCCTTGTGGAGCGCTTCCGTGAGCTCTTAGAGCAAGAGCTGCCTTTGCCAGATTACATGCTAGTACACACCTATGCGCAAGAGGTTTATCGTGGTGAGTGGGGCAAATATCGCAAGCTGATCGGTATTTTGCAGGAGTTAGACAAGCTCATCAGTATCCGTGAAGCAGAGCAAAAATAGGGCGTGCCGAGGATTTAGTGGTCAGCCATGGCTCTGTGCCATTTTTGTGGCTCAAGAGTGATCCCTTGCGAGTACGCGAGCGCTAAGCTCACGTGCACATGCGCACCAGCAGCACTGCTGGTGCAGTGCTGCTGGTGTAGCGTTGCTGGATATTGAGGTTACATGGCGAAGAGGGTGGCTAGGCAAATTTGGCTTATTTTTGCGGATGCGCTGGCCTTAAGATCCTGCTAAACTAGCCCAATTTGGTTGCGCTTTTCAGCCCTCTTTTAGGGGCTAAAATGCTCTGTTTTCCCATAAAATAGCGCTTTGTGTTCAGTGGCAAAAGTCTTGCATAGCCCCTGCGCATATTGTTTTTTGATTTTTCCTTGGGTTCTTTACGGTGAGCTTCTTATCAAATCTAGGTTCAAAGCTAACAAGTCCGGTTGAGGGGGCGGTAGCGCGAGCCCAAGCCAACCCTACTGTGGCAAAAGGTCTAGCTATAGGTGGCGGTGCTTATAGAAAGCTTCGCATGATTAAGCTGGGCACGCCACTGTTGGTGTTAGCTTGCTTGGCGATGGTGACCTTACCGATCCCACCATTCCTCCTCGACATCCTGTTCTCTTTTAACATTTCTTTGTCGATGGTGGTACTCTTAGTCGCCATTTATGCTAAGAGACCTCTAGATTTTGGTTCGTTTCCTACAGTCTTACTGCTGACTACGATCCTACGTTTGGCGCTGAACGTAGCTTCGACTCGTGTGATTTTACTTCACGGCCAGAATGGTACTGCCGCCGCCGGTAAGGTGATTGAAGCCTTCGGTCAGGTCGTGATGGGTGGTTCTTACACCGTTGGTCTGATTGTGTTCGCGATCTTGGTGATCATCAACTTCGTGGTGGTGACCAAAGGTGCAGGTCGTATTTCCGAAGTGTCGGCCCGCTTTACCTTGGATGCTATGCCAGGTAAGCAAATGGCTATTGACGCTGACTTAAACGCCGGTCTGATTAACCAAGATCAAGCACGTGAGCGCCGTGAAGAGATTGCCCGTGAAGCTGATTTCTATGGCTCCATGGACGGTGCCTCTAAGTTCGTTAAAGGCGATGCTATTGCCGGTATCCTGATCCTGTTTATTAACGTGATCGGCGGTATTATCATCGGTACAGTCTTCCATGACTTAAGCTTTAGCGAGTCGGCTCAGATCTATACCTTGCTGTCCATTGGTGACGGTCTGGTAGCTCAGATCCCTTCTCTGCTCTTATCCGTGGCTGCCGCTATTATTGTGACACGTCAGACCGGTTCCAAGCGTGAGATGGGCCAGCAAGTGGTATCCGAGCTCTTTAACGATGCTCGTACCATGTTCATTGTGGCAGGTGTGCTCTTTGTCATGGGTATTGTCCCAGGCATGCCACATGTGGCTTTCTTAACTTTAGCTGCCATTGCTGCTTTAATTGGTCTGCTGATTCGTCACAAGAAACGTATTGAGGCCGAAGAGGCTGCTAAGCCTGTGGAAGTGCCACCTGAGCCAGCTCCTGATCAACGTGAGCTTTCATGGGATGACGTCTCTGAGGTTGATGTGATCGGCCTTGAAGTAGGTTATCGTCTGATCCCTATGGTGGATAAAGCCCAAGGCGGTGAGCTCTTAAATCGTGTTAAAGGTGTGCGTAAGAAGTTATCGCAGGATTTAGGCTTCTTGATCCCGCCTGTGCATATTCGCGATAACTTAGACTTAGGCCCAAATAGCTATCGTATTACTCTGATGGGTGTGACCTTTGGTGAGGCTGAGATTCAGCCTGATCGTGATATGGCCATTAACCCAGGTCAGGTCTTTGGTCGTGTGCCTGGTATTCCTACCAAGGATCCTGCTTTCGGTCTGGAAGCAGTGTGGATTGCCAAGCAAGATAACGATCGTGCCTTAGGTTTAGGCTATACCGTGGTGGACTGCTCTACGGTGGTAGCTACGCATTTATCACAAATTCTGGCTAATAACTGCGCTTCGCTGATTGGTCAGGAGGAAGTGCAAAACATTTTGGACATTGTGTCCAAGACTCAACCAAAGCTGGTCAATGGTTTGGTGCCTTCTATCGTCAACTTAGGTCTGTTAACCAAGCTCTTACAGAATTTGTTAAACGAGGGTGTACCAGTGCGCGATATGCGTACCATCCTTGAGACCTTAGTGGAATATGCACCAAAGAGCCAAGATCCAGAAGTGCTGACAGCTGCATGCCGTATTGGTCTGCGCCGTCTGATTATTCAAGATATCGTGGGTGGCGATCTGGTGATCCCAGTGATCACGCTGTCGCCAGATCTCGAAAAAGTGCTGCACAAGTCCTTGGAAACTGGTGGAGCCGAGGGTGTTGGTATTGAGCCTGGTCTGGCGGATCGTATGCAGAAGAGCTTATACGAAGCTACGGCTAATCAGGAAATGGCCGGTGAGCCTGCTATCCTGCTGACCTCAGGTATTCTGCGCTCGACGTTGTCACGTTTTGTGAAGAATACCATTCCTGGCTTACGTGTACTCTCTTATCAAGAGATCCCTGACGATAAGCAAATTAAGATCGTATCAGTAGTGGGTAACACTGCTGCCCAAGCTCAGTTGCGCTAGCTGTTCAGTAAGGTCAGCAAAGCCAGCTAAGTGCAGCCTCAGCTAGTAGGTTTAGACAGCTAGCTGACGGCTAACTTCAGCTGACGCTGACATTGACACTGATCTGCTTATTAAGGCGACAAGCCCTTGTGTTTTGGTGTGCAAAGAACAAGCTGATACCCTTGGTTTTGTTTGTTGTGACACCAATTTTGGGATTCTGGTAGTTTGGGGATCTGCTATCATTGCTAGTTGAGCCTGCGTAAATTGTGGTAACACAATTGCAGGTGCTTAAGAGATCAGATTTGCCCACGTCCGTAAGAGGCTAAGCCCGAGGACAAAGGTACATTGGGCCTTAGCTTGCGGGATTTTGTTCCATGAAACTAAAACGCTTTGTAGCAAAAGACATGCGTGAAGCGCTGACGATGGTAAAAGACGAGCTCGGCGCTGACGCCATCATCATGTCCAATAAACGCGTGGCCACAGGCGTTGAGATCGTGGCGGGTGTGGAGAGCTTGCCAGCTCCTATGGCTGTGCCTAACGGTATGGCGGGCTTGCCTAATGGTATGCCTACACCCAATGGTATGGCAGGCTTGCCAAACGGTATGGCCATGCCTCAAGGTCAGGTTGCGTTAGGTTATGCCCAAGAACAATATCCAGCTCAAGGCTATGCTCCGGCCCAAGGCATGTCCCCAGCTCAGGGCATGGGCCAAGGTATGGGCCCTGCCCAAGGTATGGGCATGGGTGCACCTGGAGCCAATACGCTGAATGGTGGCGGTAATGGCCATCAGATCGGCTCGGCTCTTGCCAACCTAGCCAATGCCATTGCTATGAGTGGGCAGCAACGTGTGCTCAGCAATGAAGGGATCACTCTGAATAGCCCTGAGCTGGCTGCATCTTTAGAATCCAACCCTGATTTTCGTCAGGCACAAACTCAAAATTCGGCCATGGGCTCTATGCCTATGGTGCCAATGCCTTCTGGGCCAGTTGTGCCTAACGTGCCAGCTGTGCCTTCTACAGCTGCTCCTCTTAGTGCACAAGATCCAGCCGAAGAAGCACGTAAAGCTGCTAGTAATAAACACCAAGCCTATGCCAAGAGCCTGATCGAGATCCTCGAGCGGCAAAACACCATGTCCAAAGAACAGGGTGCTCAGCTGATGGAGGATATCGCGGCTCAGCAAAACGCTAAATCCAACCGTATGGCACCCCCTGCAGGCTTTGCTGATGCTGCATCAGGTCTTAATGGGCCAGCAGCACCTCGTGCTTTAGGGAATCAGGCCGCTGTTGGTACTTTTAGTGCAAATAATCCTAATATCCCTAGTTCTAGTGCTACACCACGCTTTGTGGAAAATCAGCAAGGAATGGGCTTTGCCCCAATGCCTGCTGCCACAGCTATGTCGGGTTCTCCTGCGTCCGCAGCAAGTGCAAATACAGCTGTGCCTTTAAGATCAGCTGTACCCGCCGCAGCCCCAGACTCAATCAAGGCACAGACTATGGGTGCGCAAGGCTTGCAAGCTCCATTGCCAGTCTCTCAGAATCAACAAGGACGGCCTCAGGTCTCGCCAGTCTCTCCTCTACCAGCAGGTGCGTCTAACGCTGGTAATGTTGCCTCTGAGTCTCCTGCCTATGGCGGAATGCGCAGTGTTGATGAAGACTCCTTAAAAGGAACTGGAGTCTCTCGTATCATTAACCCTATCGAAGGCGAGGACGACGATATGGCCAATGACCCGATGAAGAAAGCAGGCCCTTCTAGAATCGATCCATCGCTGGATGAGGATGCTGATCTTTTTAAGACCCCACCTCTGCCTCTGTCGCAGCAGCGTGAGTTTAAAAATTTCTTTGGTAAGTCTAAAGCACGTCAAGAAAAAGAAGATTACGAAAGCCGTGCTGGCATTGAGACTTATCGCCAAGGCGGTGCTGATGCCACTGTAGTGCGTCAAGATCTGGAAAAGATGCGCGCTGAGGTGGAAAACATCCGCAAACTGCTACAGTTTGAGCTGGCAGGTCTTCTCCAAGACAATCGCTCCCGCAATGAGCCTGTAAAGGCCATGATCTATAAGCTCCTGCACAGTGTGGGCTTCTCAGATACGGTCTCAGATCTCTTGGTGAACCGTCTGCCTGCTGAGATCTCCTTTAACAGTGCTTGGCGCGAGATCGTTAAGCTGTTAGAGCGCAGTATTGTGGTGGGTGATGATGAAATTATCTCCCAAGGTGGTATTGTCACTTTGATCGGCCCAGCTGGTGTCGGAAAGACGACGACATTGGCTAAGCTAGCCGCCCGTTTTGTGATGCGCTATGGCCCACAACGTGTAGCCATTATTACGGCTGATCACTACCGTATTGGTGCGGTGGAGCAGATCAAGACCTATGGTCGTATCATGGGCTGCGCTACCTTTGCGGTAAAGAATTTGTCAGAGCTGCCTCAACTACTGTATACGCTCTCAGATAAGAGCCTGATCCTTGTGGATACAGCCGGTGTAGGCTTTAAAGACGAGCGCTTTAATACCCAGCTGTCACAGCTTAAGCTGCAGGCTAGCCTCAAGTTGAAGCACTATCTGGTGTTGCCTTGCACGACGCAGCGTAAGGTGTTGCAGCACGCTTATGAGCACTTCTCGGTGGTAGGCTTAACTGGCCTGATTTTAACTAAGATCGATGAGTGCCAGAATTTAGGTGATGCTCTATCCCTGTGTATAGAGATGAAGCTGCCTATCAGCTATATCACCGATGGTCAGCGTGTACCTGAGGACTTAGATATCCCTAATCCTCATTCGCTGGCACACCGTGCCTTATCTGCCATTGAGGATGATGCAGCTCAACGCAGTCTTGCTGCCTCCAAACAGCAATAGGCCTTAAGTCCATGCGGCTCTAAACGCCGCCAAGGCTAGAGCCCATGCTGAGGTCAATTTTCTTGCGGTGCTATGCAGCCTAACCCATAGCCCGCCTAGTCCAGACCAGACCAGTCCA
>DXEV01000080.1 GCA_019114785.1 Candidatus Anaerobiospirillum pullistercoris
AGGATGGAGGTCACATGCTCTATGTCTAGGCATGAGGTTCCCGCTTAAAGCGTTGTGCTACAAACACAACGCAAATTTTTTAATTTTTTCTTGGGGGTTTGACGTCCACCTTTGAGGCTTCTGGTGTTCACTCATTGGTGAAGAAGCCTGCTGAGGGGCAAAATTATTTTGTATGTTCATGCCCCTCATTTTACATTAGATAAGCCTGCTACGAAATTTTGAACTCTAACACTAGAGAGCTAAAAAGCTTGCGCGCTTATACACCCCAAAGCAAGCTCACCCTTGGTACACCCATCAGCTCATAGCGAGACCAATAATTTCGACCTGTGCGGATGACCCACAGGCCTTGTGAAGAAAATGCTTCAAAAAAAGAGCTATTTGAAGCCATTTATGGTCTCAACAGCCACATTAGCTCACGCAGCCATCATTGTAAGGCCTTGTGCCTCTGAGTTAGATATAACATGATCGTAAAGTGTTGGCTGGTGGCTCCCTTACATCAATGTCACGAAAAAGTAAAGTTAGGAGCCCATGATACCATGTCCATTACAACGGATGATTCATCCGCACAGGTCGAATAATTTTCTCTAAATTATAGCTAAAGCTCAAGTCCACTCCTGAGACGGGATTCACATTAATTAATTTTGAGAAGCTTGATGTATAGCGGCGCGAGCCAAAAGCGAGATAAATAAGCCAAAGCTAAATCCAAAAACTTGTGTGACAGCCAAACTACTCGTGCGTAGTCGTTAAAACCGAGCATAGCTACACCATACAGGGCTAAAAAGTCCTGTATTCAGGCAATTCGTTACTTTCATCCCAAACACAAACGGCCACTACCCCCAATCTTAGTTAGGAGTAATGGCCGTTAGGAAATGCGCTTAAGCTCAACTTGTCTCACCAGCGTCATGGCGACAGCAGGCGGCTACAACAAGAAGCTCAAGCAAGAAAGCAAGAGGCAAGAGGAGGAAATATTACTGCTCTTGGCAGCACTTTGGTGGCACTAAGTACTTGTTCTTGTCCTCAGCGGTGATCTTACGAATTGGACGGCATGGGTTGCCCACAGCCACCACACCATCTGGGATATCTTTATTGACCACAGAGCCAGCACCAATCACCACGTTAGAACCAATGGTCACACCTGGTAGAATGCAGACATTAGAGCCAATCCAGACATCATCACCGATGCGCACAGGATAGGCATACTCGATACCCTTATTGCGGGTCTCAGCATCGATTGGGTGGCCTGCGGTGGTGATATTAACGTTAGAGGCAATGAAGACGTTATTGCCAATGCGCACCTTAGCAGGGTCTAAGACCACTAAGTTGTGGTTAGCGTAGAAATTGTCGCCCACCTCGATGTTGTAACCGTAGTCCACGTATAAAGGAGCGGTAATAAAGGTATTCTTACCGTGCTTGCCTAAGAGCTCGTGGATGATCTGCTGCTGCTTCTCAAACTCGCTAGGACGAGTCTGAGTGTTGTACTCAAAGCACAGATCTTTAGCCTTAGCACGCTCAGCAGCTAACTCTGGCTCATCAGCAGTACCATCATATAAGTAACCGGCATCGCGTAACTCACGCACTTTACTCATAACAATCTCTCCCCAAAAGACCAAACCTCAAACCAATCACCATGCGACCGATCTTGCTCAAGGCATAGAGCTATGCTCTGAGCAAGCTACGCTCAGAGCGGTGAGCCACTGTGATAACAGAGACAAAGAAGAGATAGGAAACAGTCACCTACCTATCGTCTTGCCTGACTCATTAGTTCTAGTCACATCACAGCATTCCATTGGCCATGGCCATGGACTTAATGGGAATACAAACAGGCGCTCAGCTCTACCACCCCATGTCTTTAATGGCATTGGCTTGTCCTGCACTGCTTAAGATGGACATCTTAGCCTTGAGCTTGAATACTGACTCAAGACAAAAAGCAGCTCCAATCCAGCTCTATACAGGCCCTATTAACAATGGATCTCATTGTAGAACAATGGTCAAAATAATCTATATTTACACCGCATATAAGTCACTTTTACTCAATCAAAAAATCAATATAGTGTACAAATGCCCCATTTGCACACTACTTCTCAGCACTGCATACCTCTACAGCCAAACATCGTTCTCCAGCTCTAGCAAAGCAGCTTCGTTAGGTGCCATAAACGGTGCCGTGCTGACCACTCTGAGCTCGCTGAGCTCGCTGACCACTCTGAGCCCAAGGCTCGTGATACGGGGCAGCAACTATAGCCAGCAATGATGCTGCCTTCTTAGGCCTTACGCTCTAAGAGCTAAAAGTAAGGCCAAACATGGCATTTCCCTCGCCTCCTGCCATTCATCTATCTTTCTGCGCAGCAGCTGACCAAATTAAAGCATCCACCATCGCTATGCGCATGCGACATCCTTGCGCATGTCTTGTCATCAGCTCTTTCAGCTTGTAAGCTAAGCTCTGACAAGGTTTCTTAATTTCTCAGCTTGATATCGAGGTTATCATGTCTAAAGAAGTGATCAGCTCAGAAAACGCCCCTAAAGCTATCGGCCCATACAGCTCAGCTTTAAAGGTCGGTGACATGCTTTTTGTCTCTGGCCAGATCCCTGTAAACCCAGCTACCGGTGAAATGCCAGAAGCTATCACCGCTCAGGCAGAACAGAGCTTAAAGAACTTAAAGGCTTTAGTCGAAAGCGCTGGCTACACCTTAGCTGATGTGGTTAAGACCACTGTCTTCTTAGCTGATATCGCTGACTTTGCTGCTATCAACGAGGTATATGCCTCTTTCTTTGCCACCCCATATCCAACCCGCTCCTGCGTGGCAGTTAAGGACTTACCAAAGGGTGCTCGTATCGAAATCGAGTGCATCTGCGTTAAGGCCTAAAACCAAAGCCAAGCTTAAGGTCTATCCTTAGGTCGCACTCTAAGCACATTATTTTGTTTGGTGGCAATACTCTTGCCCCAACCAACACCGCCCGACCATCTTTTCCAGTACCTGCCTCCTACGAGGCTTCGCGCTGACAAGAGGCGCGGCGGTGTTTTCGTTTTTATCTTGTCAAAAAGACCCTCAACCCTAAAGAGAGTTTTCGACGTGAGCAAATTAGATTTTTCTACCGTCATCAACCGCCGTGGCACCGACAGCTACAAGTGGGATGCAGCCGATCGTGAGGTTGGCAATACCGAAACTATTCAGATGGGCTGTGCTGATATGGACTTTAAGAGCCCTCCTGAGATCATTGAGGAGCTGCACAAAGTCGTTGAGCACGGGATCTTTGGTTATGCCACCTTAACGCAGCAATATGCCCCAGGCATCGTTTCTTGGTACAAAGAGCGCCATAACTGCGAGCTTAAGGCTGAGTGGATCCTGTACGTGCCTCGAATCGTGGTCGCTTGCAGTGTGCTGGTCAACACATTTACCCAAAAAGGCGACAAGGTGATCTTAAACTCTCCTTACTATCCACCTCTTAACGATGTGACCTCCGGTTGTTATCGTGAGGTGATCTGCCCTGCCTTAGTGGAGAAAGATGGCCGCTATGTCATGGACTTAGAAGCCTTAGAAAAGCAAATTGATGCTTCGACTAAGCTCATGATCCTAGTGTCTCCTCATAACCCTACTACCCGTATTTGGACACGTGAGGAATTACAGGCCATTGCCGATTTCTGCGTCAAACACGATCTCTTGCTCTTTGTTGATGAGATCCACAGCGACTTTGCCGCTAAGGGCCAGACCTTTATCTCCATGGCAGACATCCAAGGCCCAATCCAAGATCGCTTAGTGGTGGTGAACGCTCCAGCCAAGAGCTTTAACGTGATGGGCTGCGCTATGTCCTATCTCATCGTACCAAATGCAGAGGTACGCAAGCGCTTAGAAAAAGCCTTAGACGCAGCTGGCGAAACCGATGCCAATGACTTTGGTAACGCGGTGATGCGTGTTGCTTACCAAAAGTGTGGTTACTACGTAGACGAAGTCAATGCCTACATTGACGACAATGATGCCTATCTGCGCGCTGAGCTGCCAAAGCTCTTCCCTCAGGTAGTAGTCAAACCACGTGAAGGTACCTATCTCTTATGGGTAGACTTCACCAAAGTGTTCCCAAATGAAGAGGTCTTACACGACTTCTTTACCAATAAGGCCAAGGTCAATGTCTTAATGGGATCGCATTTTGGCCCTAACTTTGACGGTTTTGTGCGCATTAACATGGGCTGCCCACGTGCCACCTTAGAAGAGGTGATGCGTCGTCTAACCAGCGCTTGGCAGCAATGCCAAAGCAGCGTGCAAAACTAACAGCCTGCGGCTGTTTGGTAACGTTTTAGGAGGCAATATGACTAAAGTCGGCATCATTCGTTGTCAGCAGACTGAAGATCTCTGCCCTGCCACCACCTGTTTGAGCTGTGCCGCTCACGGCAAAGGCAGCTTTGCTGAGCTGGGAGAGTGCCAAGTCATTGGCGTGGTCAGCTGTGGATGTTGTCCTGGCAAGAGAGCAGTGATCCGTGCGCAAAAGCTGGTCGAAAAAGGCGCAGAAGCCATAGCAATAGCTTCGTGCATCAGCAAAGGCGTGCCACTCGACTTCCCATGCCCGCACTACGAGCAAATGGCTAAAGCGATCAAGGCTAAGATTGGCGATATTCCGCTTCTTGATCATACCCACTAAAGCCAAAGGCTTTGCCTGCCTATAGCTAAAAAGCTATAGGCCATAGGCTACAGGAAACGACATAATTTGCAGCCTCCTGAGCAACAAAAATAAAGGCCGTCCCCCCACAGATTATTCTGGAGAGGATGGCCTTTGCTCTATTTAGGGCCAGCTACACAAGTACACAGGCCCAGCTTTTTCGCGATAAAACCTAGAAGTTACGCACTATAACTTGGTGAAAGCGGCACCATCGAAAGCGTGAGTCTCGATGATAGTAGCCTTCTTACCAGAAATCTTCTCGTACTCAGCGTCAATAGCAGCCTTAACCTGCTCAACCTTAGCAGGCTCAACAACGGCTACCACACTACCGCCGAAGCCACCACCAGTCATACGCACAGCGGCATTCTCACCAATGGCCTTACGAATGATCTCAACTAAGCCATCAATCTCAGGAATGGTGATCTCGAAGTCATCACGCATCGAGCAGTGGGAAGCATACATAAGCTCAGCCAGCTTAGCTAAATCACCCTGCTTAAAGGCATCAATAGCCTTGAGCACACGGTCATCCTCAGTGATGACGTGGCGAGCACGACGATAGGTGACTTCATCCATCTGATCTTTCTTTGCATTGAGCATGTCCATGGTGGCGTCACGTAAAGCCTTAACACCAATGATCTTAGCGGCATTCTCGCATTGCTCACGACGCTCGTTATACTCACCACCAACTAAAGCATGCTTGCAGTTGGAGTTCACGATTAAGATATCAAGCTCAGCTGGCACTGGGATGTGCTTTAACTCTAAGGAGCGGCAGTCAATGAGCAGAGCGTGATCGGCCTTACCGCAAGCGCTAATGGTCTGATCCATAATGCCGCACTTGCAGCCATTTAAAGCCTCACAAGCTTGGCCGGTTAAAGCGATCTCTTGCAGAGGGATGTTGAGACCGAAAACCTGAGACACTAAGTTACCAAAAGTAACTTCTAAAGAAGCAGAGCTCGACAGACCAGAGCCTAATGGAATATCACCAGAAATGGCGACATCTAAGCCCTCAACCTTGTGGCCCTTTTGCATGATCAGAGCGACCATGGCACGCAGATAGTTAGCCCAAGTCTTGGTTGGGTGAGCGGTATAAGTGGCAGAGCACTCAAACTCGTCGGTATCGTTGTTGATATCCACGGCCAGTAAGCGCATCTTGTTGGTGCCATTCTTCTTAGCAGTCAAGGCAGTACCAAACTTGATAGCGCAAGGTAACACAAAGCCATCGTTATAGTCAGTGTGCTCACCAATCAGGTTTACACGACCTGGAGCATAAGAGAGATACTCTGGTTCGCAGCCAAAGTGAGCGATAAAAGCCTCTTTACTCTTGCCCTTTACAACATCAGTCACGATCAAATCCTCCCAGAGCGCCAAGCCCTGCGCATCTTACCCACCACTACGACAGAGAGAAAACTTAGCTGTCACAGCAGGCAAGATAGTTACACTCAAATTTGCCAACAAAAAAGAGGAGTTAAACCCAAATAAGTCTCAGAACTTAAGACCTACTTTGGATGAGCCTCTTGGGCCTAAACTCTGTCTTAATAGACCTAGGCGGCACAGTCCTAGGCATTTAGCTTACTCGGAATACCTTGTGAGGAGGAGGAACGGTATGCCACAGCCAAAGCCTAGGCCCAAAAAGCTCAACGAAAGAAAAAGGAGGTTTCAGCACTCCAAGCTCAGCAGCAAAGAAAAGAAATGTTGGAGCTACCTGCAGCGCACAGTAAGAGTACTGAACCGCCTCAAAGGCAATCCTAAGAAACAGACTAACTTAGGATCGCCGCTTCTTTATTTGCTGAAATCTGTCATCAAGTGCACTCAACTTAAGTCCATAGCTGTACCTAAGTACAGCTTGTATCCTTAATCTCGAGCAGGATTACTGCTTCTTGGTGTAGTGCACTTCGTCTAAGTTGCGTAAACGCTCGGCAGCCTGCTCTGGGGTCAGGTCACGCTGCTTCTCGGCTAAGAGCTCGAAGCCTGCAACGAACTTCTTAACAGTAGCGGAGCGCAGCAGAGGTGGATAGTAGTGAGCGTGTAACTGCCAGCCCTCATGAGGCTCACCATCAGTTGGGGCATTGTGCCAACCCATGGAGTATGGGAAAGAGCACTCAAAGAGGTTGTCGTAACGAGTGGTCAGCTTCTTAATGCACAGAGCTAAATCATCACGCTGCTCATCGTTCAGCTCATTGATCGACTTAACGGCAAACTTAGGCAGGATCATGGTCTCAAATGGCCAGAAAGCCCAGTATGGAACTAAAGCCACAAAGAACTCAGTCTCAACAACGATACGCTCTTTCTTCTCTAACTCACGGTTGACGTAGTCGAGTAAAAGTGGAGAGCCGTGCTTAGCAAAATAAGCGCTCTGTTGCTTCTCTTCCTTAGTGATCTCCTCAGGTAAGAACGAGCAAGCCCAGATCTGGCCATGTGGGTGAGGGTTAGAGCAACCCATGATGGCACCCTTGTTCTCAAAAAGCTGCACCCACTTGTAAGTAGCACCTAACTCCACTAACTGCGAAGCCCATAAATCAACCACGGAGCGGATCTCATCCACTTCCATCACTGGCAGAGTCTTGGAGTGATCAGCAGAGAAGCAGATCACACGAGCAGTACCACGAGCTGGCTCTAACTTGAAGAGATCGTCAGTCTCTGGGCCATCTAATGGGGTATCTGGCATTAAGGCAGCAAAGTCATTGGTGAAAACAAAGTTGCGCTCATACTTTGGATTGACATCACCAGAGACACGGGTATTGCCTGGGCAGAGGTAGCAATTTGGATCGTAGGTTGGCTTAACCTCATTGGCAGCCTTTTCCACTTGGCCATTCCAAGGACGCTTAGCGCGGTGTGGAGAAACTAAAATCCACTCACCGGTTAAGGCATTAAAACGACGGTGTGGATGATCAGAGATGTTAAAAGCGCTCATTGACAAATCCTTTTCCGAAAAAACCTTGTTGTCGCCCTAAGACCTCAGAGAGGCCTTAGGGCTCACTTCAGTTCGAGACTCAGCAGCTACACACGTGTTACACACGCACACGTGCTACACACGAATGTAGCTAACCGAGATTAGTCCTCGTAGCCGTTTGGATTGTTCTTTTGCCAGTTGTAGGCGTCACGAGTCATGTCATCTAAGTTGTGGGTAGCAACCCAGCCTAACTCGTTCTTGGCCTTGGATGGATCGGCATAGCAGCAAACCACATCACCCTCACGACGTGGGCCAAACTTGTGTGGCAGCTCGTAGCCAATAGCCTTAGAGAAGGCCTTAACCATATCCAGCACGCTATAACCAGTGCCAGTACCTAAGTTGTAAATATGAACGCCTGGCTTGTTGAGGCAGTGATTTAAGGCAGCGACGTGACCTGTTGCTAAGTCCACCACGTGGATGTAGTCACGAATGCAGGTGCCGTCTGGAGTTGGGTAGTCGTTACCGAAAATGGTCAGCTCCTTTAAGCGACCAACAGCAACTTGAGTGAGGTATGGCATTAAGTTGTTAGGAATGCCACGTGGATCCTCACCAATCAGACCAGACTCATGGGCACCTACTGGGTTGAAGTAACGCAGTAAGGTAATGGAGAACTCTGGCACAGCCTTTTGTAACTCTTGAGCCATGTACTCAATGTCAACCTTGGTCTGGCCATAAGGGCAGTTAGCACGCTTAACTGGGCTATTCTCAGTTAAAGGCACGCTATCAGGCTCACCATAGACAGTGGAAGAAGAGGAGAAGATGAAGTTGTGGCAGTTAAAGTCACGCATCACTTGCAGTAAAACGCGGGAGCCATTGACGTTATTGTCATAGTACTCCAGAGGCTTCTTCACGGACTCACCCACAGCCTTTAAGCCAGCGAAGTGAATCACACCGTCGATCTTGTTCTCTCTGAAGACGGTAGCCAGCTGCTCGTACACACGAATATCACCGGCATAGAAAGGTACAGAGCGACCGCAAATTTGCTTAATGCGGTTTAACACTGCTGGCTTAGAATTGCTGAAGTTATCAAAGATGATTGGATCAAAACCAGCCTTCACTAACTCAACGACGGTATGTGAACCGATATAACCGGCACCACCGGTGACAAGAATCGTACTCATGAAAAATCCTCTGCACCTGCTTGTTTGACAAAATCGCCAGACTTTACCTTCGACCAAAGAAAGGTTTTCTCCTGAATCTGACGACCTAGCCTCCGTACACAGCTCGTAGTGGCAAGGGCAATGATCAGCAATAAGCCTCACTGCACTACTACTGCACTAGCGTCACACTAGCATCCACTCTCTGCTGCCCGCATCATCTTAAATCCAAAAGCAGCAAAAATGGGGATGTATAGCGACAATCTTCCCTACGAAGAGCATTCTCAACAATCGCTTATTTATGCCGTTGTGCTCTTGTGTAAACGTTTACATTATAACCATTTTTGCAGAACTTTGATTGTCAAAAATGTGGACTAGATCGAATTTTTAGAAAAAAGCGCAGAAAATTTTGGGCACAGCACAAGGGAATGATTATGCTTGAGAGTAGAAAAGTGAAATCGTTTACACGAAGTGCGGTTTTAGCTTATAACTTTCAAAGTCGGCTAGCAGAGCAGCGCTACAAGGCGACTTTCAGTACCAACAGCACCCAGTCAATCCCTAGTGCTGGAGATGAGTCCAAACATAGGCTCAAGCACATCTTCTGGTGCTATTGGTAGATGCTGTCGTTGCCTAAAGCCTAGAGCCTAGAGCAAGATTTTGCCATCTGGCTGGCAGCAGCCAGATGTTAGCTGCCCTGCCCGCAGCGGCAACTGCAGCCACAGTGGCAACTGTGGCCTCTGCCTGCTATAAAGCCGATGTAAAAAGATATAGAGTCCAAAGGCCGCTACAGCTAAAAACAAAGAGAAAGAAAGCAGAGCAAAATGTACCTCAAAAGGTGTTTTGCTTTCTTGAGCTTAGACGCTCTATTATAAGAGCGTTAAGCCTTATAATAAGCAACAAAAGCGGCAGCTACTATACTAGTACGTAAGTTTACGCTTAGGCTTAGGCCTAAAGAGCAGAAAAAGCACATATATAACGCTATAACAGGCTGTTTTCTTTGCTCTAACTGTACGAGCTGCACCTGATCGCCTGATCGCGCTGTCTCAATTTCATTAACTCTAAGTCAATAACCCCCGCCTAAAGAGGCGGGGGCTTGAAAGTCTCTGATTTTCAAGCCCAAGTTGACTAGCCTAAGTCCGTCATGGG
>DXEV01000081.1 GCA_019114785.1 Candidatus Anaerobiospirillum pullistercoris
GTGAAGAGCTCTCCTGCAACCGTTGCTACTGCTCAGACCTCACCAGATGCCAGTGCTGCCAGTGCTGTAAACACCACACGTACTGCAAGCCCAGCAAGTGCACCACAAACTACTCAATCCTCAGCATCTGAGCTGCAAGAGCTGCAATTCATGGCTGAGTTCTTACTGTATCACTGCAAGCAAGCGCTCTCCGCTATGGAGGCTCGTACCTTACGCATGCAGCTCAAGCAAAATGCTTGTGATCGTGAGTTCTTGAGCACCCTGATGCAAGAGTGCAAGCGTCGTATGCAGCAGCGTGGTTTAGATATGCCTGACTTTGAGGAAGAGTTAAAGTTCAGTCAGGCCAAGGCTGAAGCTCAATCTCGGCTGCAAAACGTATCGGACTATAACTATCGATCAACTAACGCACGCTCAAGTGAGCCACCACAGAATGTGCGTTATCAGCCTCGTCAATCGAGTTACACCTCGCCGTCATACTCGCCTCGTCAGAGCTCCTATAACCCACCATATCGCTCCAACTCAGCTAATACGTATTATTCTGGCTCTAAATATAACCAGAATGCCTCGTATGCTGCTGCTGCCCCTACCCCAGAGCGCTATGTGGGAACTTTTGGTCAAGAGCTACAAAGTGCTTTCCAGCAAAACCAAATGGCTGAGAGCAATAGCGCCAGCTCCACTCCTGTGCACAAGCCAACTACCTATCGCAGCTCACCATATAAGTCAGCTGCCAGCCATGGTAGACCTAAGGCCTCTGTCAATACGGAAGACAGCTCAAGCGCCACCGAAAAGCGCTATACGTCCAATACTGATAGCCAGCTGGAGCGCTCTAAAGCCTTGGCTAAAGAGTTAATTAGCAAGTACAGTAAAGAGCTCCGTAAGACAGAATCATCTTTCTTGTCCAATGTAGCTCTTGTTGGCACCGACAACTTGAAAGCTCTTGAGCTTATGGCGCAAAACCTCGAAAGCCGTGCTGCCATCAACAGACGCGCAACTGGCAACCGCCGCTAACCCCGCCGCTAACGAGGCACATGGGGCATAGCCATTAAGCCCCTAAGCTGCACTGGCAGCCCACCAAAATCTTCTGTTTCTGTCCACTCTAAGTTAGTGGACAGGAGCATCTCATCACTCAGGAACTCCTTTTGAGTTCCTTCCCCTCCCTGCCCAAAAACAGCACACCACCTTCCGCACCTAAAACCTTCATCCCCGCTCCGCATGATGCCTTGCCCAAGAAATAGGCGCTGTAACTATTTTTTACTTTCGTGCGTATTTTTTCTTTTAGGATCTTCTAAAATGTTCTAAGCACATTTTGGCACGCAATCACGCGCTGGCAAAAAACTTAGATGCCATTTTTGTGCGCTATTTGCGTTCATTATTGCTATCTTCTGCACACTGCACTCAACAACAGCAAAGATCTGCCCCTCTGAGTTCTTGAGGAAAAACTCCTCTAAGCTCATTCTATATAGCAGATCATGCTATGATAAGACTTAGGCTCAGGACGTTTCTGCCCTGCGAGCTCTGATTTCTTTTCTCTTACTTCAAGGCTTTCTTATGGTTAAGGCACCTGCTGATAGCACTATTACTTGGTTTGTTAGCCAATGTCACATTCATAAGCACCTGCAAAAGAGTACCATCATCCATGCAGGCGAGAAGGCTGATACCTTGTATTACATCGTTAAAGGTACTGTCGTGGTCTTAATCAAGGATCATGATGGCCACGAGATGATCCTCTCCTACCTCAATCAAGGTGACTTTATCGGTGAATTAGGCCTGTTTAACGATTCTGAAGAGAATCCAACACGTACCGCTTGGGTAAAGGCCAAGACCACTTGCGAAATCGCTGAAGTCTCCTACAACAAGTTCAAGCAACTGGTACAGGTCAATCCAGAGATCTTAATGCGCTTAGCTGGCCAAATGGCTGCCCGTTTAACGGACACCTCCCGTAAAGTCGGCAATCTTGCGTTCTTAGATGTGACTGGTCGTATTGCTAAGACCTTACTGAACCTCTCACACCAACCTGAGGCTATGACTCATCCTGATGGCATGCAGATCAAGATCACTCGTCAAGAGATCGGCCAGATAGTGGGATGCTCACGTGAGACAGTAGGCAGGATTTTAAAGATGATGGAAGAGAACCATCTGATCCATGCTCATGGTAAGACTATCGTTGTCTACGGTACGCGCTAACCTATTCCTCCAAAAAGCCTAGAACAACCCT
Source organism: Candidatus Anaerobiospirillum pullistercoris (assembly GCA_019114785.1). Lineage (GTDB taxonomy): Bacteria > Pseudomonadota > Gammaproteobacteria > Enterobacterales > Succinivibrionaceae > Anaerobiospirillum > Anaerobiospirillum pullistercoris. The sequence goes on from DXEV01000081.1 coordinate 2,216, forward strand.
CTAGGCTTTTTGTTTGCCCTCAGCCCCGAATCTACCAATTTTCTCCCTTCTTTACTTGCCTTGCCTTGGCCTGAGCTTCACTGTCACTGATCCCCAACACTCTGCGCACGTTTTGCGTCACGCCTAAAGCAGCTTTTGGTACAATAATGAATGCACTATAAGTGCAGCAGCACCGCAGATGACATGGCTCCTGTAGGTGCGTTTCAGTGATCTATTCATTGCCGATCCGATCTCGGTTTTGAGCATATTGAAGAAGGAAGTTTCCATGGCATCGCTGCTTGAACAAGGCGTCCATTCATTTACTAAAGAAGATCTCTTAGCTTGCTCGCGTGGAGAGTTATTCGGCCCTGGTAATAGTCAGTTACCAGCTCCTAACATGCTGATGTTTGATCGTATTACTTCGATCCGCGCTGACAATGGAGAGTTTGGCTTAGGTCAGATCACTGCCGAGTTAGATATCACTCCTGATTTATGGTTCTTTGAGTGCCACTTCCCAGGCGATCCTGTTATGCCTGGCTGCTTAGGCTTAGATGCCATGTGGCAATTAGTTGGCTTCTTCTTAGGCTGGCGTGGCGGCCCTGGAAAAGGCCGTGCTTTAGGTGTCAAGAACGTCAAGTTCAAGGGCGAAGTGCTGCCAGATTGCAAAAAGGTCACCTACATCATCGACATCACCCGTGTGATCGAGCGCGGTCGCCTCATCATGGGTATTGCCAATGGTAAAGTCTTAGCTGATGGCAATTTAATCTACACTGCTGAAGATCTGCAAGTGGGCTTAGTGCCACCACCTCCAGCTGCCAAGTAATTCCTTCCCTTCATCATTAGATAGCAATCTATAGCAATTAGCTATCATGCCCAGTCTGCTCACTAGCCACCAAGAGGCTTCTCAAAAGCAGACTGGCGCTCTCCGCGCCTGATGTTATTACTTTCCCGTCCCCTGCTCCGCAAACGCAGCGCCCATCTAAACAGCTTTTCCCACCACCAAGCAGATTCTCTGCTTATGCCTGCTTTTGCCCGTCTTTTAGAGAATTTCCATTGCCCAGAAACAAAAAAAGCACCCTAAAGGTGCTCTCTTGAGATTGGTCGGTGATGTAGGATTCGAACCTACGACCCACTGGTCCCAAACCAGTTGCGCTACCGGACTGCGCTAATCACCGACAGCGACCATTATAAGGATCACACTAGTCAGAGTCAACTGTTTTTGCTCTAGCTATCACAGCGCCCGCCCCGCTCCAGTCCTATATTCAGAATGATTGCTGGGCTTGCCCAAAGAAGGCTTTTGTGTGCCTATAAACAAAAAAAGCACCCTCAGGTGCTCTCTTGCAATTGGTCGGTGATGTAGGATTCGAACCTACGACCCACTGGTCCCAAACCAGTTGCGCTACCGGACTGCGCTAATCACCGA
>DXEV01000082.1 GCA_019114785.1 Candidatus Anaerobiospirillum pullistercoris
CCTTTTTGCGCGTGCGTTTGGCAGGCGCAGTGGCGCGGGTGCCTTTGGCTGGCACAGCAGTGCTGGTGCCTGCGCTGGCAGCTCCTAAAGTTCCGGCCTTCTCTAAGATTGGCTTTAAGAACTGACCGGTAAAGGATGCTGGGTTTTGGGCCACTTGCTCTGGGGTACCAGTAGCAATAATTTGACCGCCACCACTGCCTCCCTCTGGGCCTAAGTCGATGAGATAGTCAGCAGTCTTGATGACATCAAGATTGTGCTCAATCACCAATACAGTATTGCCCTCATCACGCAGACGCAGCAACATATCCAGCAGCTGCTTAACGTCGTGGAAATGCAGACCGGTGGTTGGCTCATCTAAGACATACAAAGTGCGTCCTGTGGAAGCTCTTGAGAGCTCCTTGGCCAGCTTGATACGCTGGGCTTCACCACCCGAGAACGTCAGAGCCGATTGGCCTAAGGTGATGTAGGACAGACCTACATCCATTAAGGCTTGCAGCTTGTTGCGGATCTTTGGGATGGCTTGGAAGAACTCTAAAGCCTCTTCCACCGTCATATTGAGCACTTCGCTGATGTTTTTGCCCTTATATTTGACCTCTAAGGTCTCACGGTTATAGCGCTGGCCATGGCATTGCTCGCATTGTACGTAGACGTCAGGTAAGAAGTGCATCTCTACCTTAATGGTACCGTCACCTTGGCAAGCCTCGCAGCGTCCACCTTTGATGTTAAAGGAGAAACGGCCTGGCTTATAACCACGGGCACGAGCCTCTTCTGTGGCGGCAAAGAGCTCACGGATATAGGTAAATAAACCAATATACGTGGCCGGATTGGATCTTGGGGTACGGCCAATTGGGCTTTGGTCAATGCAGATGATCTTGTCGCATTCGCCAATATCTTGGTAGCCACTGCAAGCAAAGTTCTTTTCTAAGAAAGTCAGCTCCTCTTCAGGAGACACGTTACCACTGGCAACAAAGCGCTCAGGGTGATTGAAATATTGAGAGGCTAGTGGCACGAGGGTGTCGTTAACCAGCGTGGATTTACCTGAGCCGGAGACACCTGTGATCACGACAAAGCAACCCCGAGGGAAAGCCACATCTACATGTTTGAGGTTGTTGCCATGGCAGCCTTGTAGGCTGATATATCCCTGTGGTGCACAGCGTTTTTGCGGCACCGGAATACTCTTACGGCCAACTAAGTAATCTGCAGTCAGAGAGTCCTCACAGTGCATGATCTCCTCTGGGGTGCCACAGGTTACTACCTGTCCACCATGGACTCCGGCACGAGGGCCGATATCCACAATGTAATCAGCTTGGCGAATGGCGTCTTCATCGTGCTCTACGACAATGACGCTATTGCCTAAGTCGCGTAGGTGCTTTAAAGCATCCTGCAGACGCTGATTATCACGTTGATGGAGACCGATCGATGGCTCATCTAAGATGTACATCACACCAACTAAGCCCGAGCCAATTTGGCTAGCAAGACGAATACGCTGCGACTCTCCACCTGAAAGGGTATTGGCTGAGCGTGCGAGGTTCAGATAGCCTAAGCCTACATTCTTGAGGAACATCAAGCGATCACGTACTTCTTTTAAGATACGAGCCGCAATGGTGGACTCCTGTTTGTCTAATTGCAGGTTGGTAAAGAAGTCGTAGGCCTCACTAATGGAGAGCTCGTTAAGCTCAGGGAGCGATTTACCACCAACAAAGACATGGCAGTATTCGTGTTTTAAACGCGCACCATGACACTCTGGGCAGATCTGAGTTTCGGTGAGCTTTTGCAGCAGATCTTGGTAGGTCTCAGACTGCGTGTCCTTAGCCTGACGTTCAAAGTAGTTGATTACGCCTTGGAATGCGGTTTGACCTTCGGTCTTGATCTCAAGATTACCGTAGAAAATAATTTTCTTTTGCTCCGGTGTTAATTCGCCAAAAGGCTTATCCATAGGGATATGGTGCTGGCGACAGACCGGAATTAAAAGCTGGTAGTAGGCCCAAGTGGACTTGTCCCAGAGGGCAATGGCGTTTTCCTCTAAGCTCTTATTTGGGTTAGGAACGATCTTGTCTTCAGAGAAGACCATAAGTTTGCCCAAGCCATCGCAGCGTGGACAGGCACCGTGTGGGTTGTTAAAAGAGAAATCACGAGGCTCCAGCTCAGGAATGGAGTAGCCGCAAATAGGGCACGAGTAGAGCGAAGAAAGAGTGATCTCTTCTTCTGGTTGGTGGTCATCCATAGGGACGATCATGGCCAGTCCTGAGGCTACCTTTAAGGCAGTTTCAAAGGATTCAGCGAGGCGCTGTTTGATCTCTGGTTTGACGCGCACACGATCGACGACCACTTCAATATTGTGCTTGATCCGTAACTTGAGCTCTGGAGGATCAGTGAGATCACAGATCTCGCCATCAATGCGGGCGCGGATAAAGCCTTGCTGCGCTAAATCAGCAAATAGTTGCTTGTATTCGCCCTTACGACCACGCACCACCGGAGCCATGATCATGAGCTTGGTGCCCTCAGGATAGGCCAGAGTTTGATCCACCATTTGAGAAACGGTTTGCGCCTTTAAGATGGTGCCGTGAGTTGGACATTTGGCTACACCAATACGGGCGTAGAGTAGACGCAGGTAGTCGTGGATCTCAGTAATGGTACCGACGGTAGAGCGAGGATTGTGGGAAGTGGACTTTTGCTCGATGGAAATGGCAGGCGAAAGGCCATCAATGGCATCGACGTCAGGCTTATCCATCAGTTGGAGGAACTGACGGGCATAAGAGGATAGCGACTCCACATAGCGGCGTTGACCCTCGGCATAGAGCGTGTCAAAAGCGAGCGAGGACTTGCCAGAACCTGACAGTCCCGTGATCACGCAGAGGCGATCGCGTGGAATGCTCACCGTAATATTTTTCAGATTGTGGGTACGTGCTCCACGAACGATGATGTGTTCCATATAGAGAAAAGAGATCCTCGACTAGCCCAAGAAATAATGACAGGCATGTAGCCTAGCTCAGCACTGCTCAGCGCAGTGCAGGCTGCTCAGCACTGCACAGCCAACACTGCGCGGCACAGCGCAGCGAGCACAGCTGCACAGCGCTGCGCAGTTGCGCACTCAGCTGCGCTTGTCTGGCGCTAGGCATACGCCAGAGCATGGCCAGAGCATATGCTCTTAGATCCGCAAAGGGATCCAAACAGCTAGTGTAGTGTGCACAAAGTGCTTTGGCTAGTTTTGCGCTAAAATCACTGGGTCACTGATCGGATAAGTTTGCCGAAAAAATTTGCCTTATTTGTGGGCTTCGCTATCATATAGCCCCCTTTTCTTGGTGAAAGGAAAGCAATCCGAAGTATAATGGTTTAGTGAAAAATTTTCCTTTTTTCTCTAAAAAGATTAAAATACTATATGTATTGTGCGCTAGGGTAAAAGGAACCTAGTTTGTTAGGTTGCTAGTGCTGCTAGCTGCATTTTGTTTGGGGTTAAAGCTGTCTGTTTGGGCTAGGAGATGAGAAATGTCTCTGGCAGAAACTAGGCAGGCTTTTGGTTGTTGTTTTGTGCGCAATTGTCTTACGCTTTGCTCTAAAGCTGCCTGAGTGGCATTAGGCTGATTTAAGGTGGCTTTGGCCGGTGGTGACAGTGGTGCTTTGCAGGTAGATTTTCTTATGCCGCGTAGCCTCAATAAGGTCTTATTAATTGGTTACATCGCTGATGAGCCAACCGTGCGTGATTTTCCTAATGGAAATAAAGTTGCCCGTGCCACCTTGGTCACCAATGAGTTCGCGCGTAATCCTGAAACTGGCGGTAGCGATGAGCAGCCAGAATGGCATCGTCTCACTTTCTGGGGCAATTTAGCTAACACTGTTGAAGGCTATGTGCATAAGGGCACTCGTCTTTATGCCGAAGGCCGTTTAAAGACCCGTAACTATGTTGATCGCGAGGGTATCAAGCGCTATGCCACTGAGATCGTTTGCGACAACATGATCATGTTAGACAGCCGTCGCGGTGATGGCAGCTATCAGTCCAATAACAACTTCAACGGCAATGCTGGTGGTATGGGTGAGGGCTATACGCCAATTAACCAAGCCAATACTGGCCGTGCCAATAATTTTGGGCCAGCCAACAACAATGGCAATGGTGGTAATTTTGGCGCTGCTCCAATGCCAACCAATTTTAATGGTCAGCGTAATGGCTCTTCCTATAGTGGGCAGAATGGCGCTCCATCTCAGGGATCAAACTTTAATATGGCACCGTCAATGCCTCAGCCTCAGATGCCACCGTCAATGCCTCAGCCTCAGATGCCACAGCAGCCACAGCGTGGTTATCAATCCAATGCTGCGATGAATGTGAATAACTTTGGTGGCAACCACGGTAATTTTGGTGCCCCTAATAGCGGCATGCCAGCTCCAGCTCCAGCTCAGGGTATGCAGTCCCAGCCAGCTCCAAGTGCCAATAACTTTGGTGGTGCACCAGTAAATAACTTTGGTCAGCAGCCAAAGGCTCCAAGCCCAGCTGCAGGTCAAAACTTTACAGTGCCAACAGGCCCAGCTGGCAACAATGGCGATGATGATATTCCGTTCTAAAGCTGGGGCTTAGACGCTAGACGCTTGGGGTAACACCCAAGCAAGCTTGTTAGCCAAGCGAGCTTGCCAGCCAAGCGGGCTTGCTAGCCAAGCGGGCTTGCTAGCAGCGCAAGCCGTAGCTTTTCAGCGCTGTAGCCTTACAGCGCGTTACATTAGCCGTTACTTCCTTGGGGAGGTAGCGGCTTTTTCGTTTTTGCGACCAGCCTCCTGATCAAAAAGCGGATATTAAAGATATGTGTAATAATTTTGTTTTTATTGCCTCTGTCTAGCGGATTTTTGTCTTATTAATTGAGTGCAATAATTGGGGATCTTCTTTTGCCATTGTGGTGGAGGTCTAAGCTGGCAGTTGAAGAGTGTGCTGCTGCTCAAAATGTGTTTGCTCAAGAGGGGGTAACAGTGCCTCAATTGGGGATATTTAAGGCGCTGCTTAGGGGGGCAGAGAAGGGGTATAATTGGTAATTTTTAGCTTAAGCTAACTTGCACCATAAGACCAAAGGAATCAGCTTCCCTGTCTTAAGGGTAGCTTTAGAACAAGAAAAGGCTTTTTTAAGGTGCGCAGGGCATACGTCTTGCTAAAATCGTGTGCTATACTTTGCTAGCAAAATTCTGCCTTTGCTTTCGGACTGTGTGGGTCTAAAAGCAGAGATTTATCCCCTTTGCACGCTGTGCTGAGTGATAGCTACAAGCCCCCTTCGTTGTGGAGACGGGGTGGAGAGTAGTCCTTAGAGTAAAATTTTCTGGTTCTAAGGCATTGCTTTTGCTTGTGTCTTTTCAATTTCCGTGCTGCTTAGGAACCGCAAAGAACCTTTTTATAGGTGATAGGTATATTAATATAATTAGTAATTTTAATATACTGATATTACATAAAATTGGTTGTGGTTAGTTGCAAGCTGCTGCAAGCTGCAGCTGAAGCTGCGCGCAGTACGCTGTTGCATGTGCATGCGGCATAGTGGTGTAGGGAAGTTTGCTCGCTCTGACTCTGAGCCGAGTGCGGTCGGGAGTGGGTGCGAATTTTTTGGTTTTTGTGATCTTAGCCCTCAACAGGGGTGAACTGTAACGTGCTTTAGCGGTCTGATTACATGTTAATGCTTGTGTAGTGCTGGTTTATGTGTTGACTGGCCTGCTGAGTGATGCCGCGGCTTTGCCCCATAGGACTAAAGATCGGTCTCGTTTGGATTGAGTTTGGCTCTTACTTAGCCTGTGAGCTAGCCTGTGACCCTGCGCCCTGCCTGCTTACTTGGTGAGGAGCGGCAGCATATAGGCACAGCCCTAAAGCATCAAGACCTCTGATTTTTGGGCTATGTTTCATAGCTTTTTAGTTAGGCTATGTCCCATAGCTGGTCTCATGGTTTGTCCTTGAGCAGTGAGGAAAATGCGTGTCGGGCGTGAGGGCTTACATGAGCTAACAAGATCACAAGAGACTATGTTGGCGCAAAACTGTCAGCCTCAAAGAGCAACGCATAGCTATCGAGCCTTGGTGCTGTCGTTGCTGCTTTGGGGGCAGTAGCATGGTTTTGAGTGGTCGTTTTGGTTGCGGATTTGCTGTTTTTCCGGCTCAAGGTTTACATAAATGTTTAAAAAACTACGCGCCATGTTCTCCAATGACTTATCGATCGATTTGGGAACAGCTAATACTCTGGTCTATGTCAAGAACAAGGGCATCGTGCTGAACGAGCCTTCGGTTGTTGCCGTCCGTCTCGATAAAAATGGTGGTGCCCAGCGCAAGGTTGATGCTGTCGGTAAAGCTGCTAAGGTCATGCTGGGTAAAAACCCAGATAACATCGAAGTGATCCGCCCAATGAAAGACGGTGTGATTGCTGACTTCCAGTACACCGAAAAGATGCTGCAATACTTCATCGATAAGGTGCTCACCGGTTCTCACTTCTTCCCATTTAAGCCATCGCCACGTGTGCTCGTGTGCGTGCCTTGCGGTGCTACCCAAGTGGAGCGTCGTGCCATTCGTGAGTCGGTTGAGGGCGCTGGTGCTTCTGAAGTGTTCCTGATCACTGAACCTATGGCCGCTGCTATTGGTGCAGGTCTGCCAGTGTCTGAAGCCGCCGGTTCCATGATTGTGGACATCGGAGGTGGTACTACTGAGGTCGCTATCATTTCGTTAAACGGTGTGGTGTACTCCAGCTCCGTGCGTATTGGTGGTGATCGTTTTGATCAGGCCATTATCAATTACGTGCGCAATACCAAGCGCTATGAGATCGGTGAGGCTACAGCCGAGCAGGTGAAGATTGAGATCGGTTCTGCCTATGCCGAGCAAGAGATGCACGAAAAGGAAGTGCGTGGTCGTTCGGTGGTTGAAGGTGTACCTCGCTCCTTTACTCTGAACACCAATGAGATCTTAGAGGCTCTGTCCGATCCAATTAAGGGAATCGTGGCTGCTGTGCGTGTGGCTCTTGAGAAGTCGCCTCCAGAGCTGGCTGCCGATATCGCTGAGCGTGGCATGATGCTGTCTGGCGGTGGTGCTCTGCTGCACAACTTAGACAAGCTCTTACGCGAAGAAACAGGCATTCCTGTGATTGTGGCCGACGATCCATTAACTTGCGTGGCTCGTGGCGGCGGTCGTGCTTTAGAGATGTACGACGCTCAGGACAATGAGCTGTTTGATTAGTGCAAGTTAAAAGCTGCAAGCTTTAGTAGGCTTCACTTCTAGAGGGTAAGCTCCGGTGAGGAGCGAGCCCCTCTGACAATGCGCCCGACCCCTATAGGTTGGGCTGTTTTGTTTTTGCTGACCCAAAAATATTGCGGCTCAGAGTTGTTTGCGGTTGGTTGGATAACTTTGGGCTATGGAGAGTCGTCACCTTGCATCGAGAGGAAATTCCTGTCTTTAGCACCTTACTGCGCTTTGTGCCGGTGCTGGTGCTCTCTTTAGTGTTGATCTGGGTGGATGTGCGGATGAAGCTCTTAAGTGAGTTTCGCTATTATGTGGAAACAGCACTTTATCCTGTATTGATCTTTGCTGATTCACCTAACTCGGTGTCAGAGGTGGTCTCTTCGCAGTTTAAGACTCGCGCTGAGTTGTTGGAGGAGAATGAAAATCTCTCCACAGAAAACTACCTCCAACGTGTCGATATCATGCGCTTGCACACTTTAGAGCAAGAAAATGCGGCTATGCGCAAGCTCTTAAACTCTCCTTTGCATGTGTCTTCGCGCCGTATGTTTGCTGAGGTGATCAACGTCGACTCTGATCCTTACTTACAGCGTTTAGTGGTGAATCGCGGTGCTAGCTCGGGCGTCTATGCCGGTATGCCAGTGATCACTGATGAGGGCCTTGTGGGTCAGGTGGTCAATGTGGCCTATGCCAGTGCCCGCGTGCTGTTGCTCTCAGATCCTTCCAGCGCTATTCCTGTGATCAATACCCGCAATCAAGTGCGAGCCATTATCTCGGGCACGGGTATTCACGATGAATTAGTGATTGAAAACATGCCGCGCTCGACTGACATCAAAGAGGGTGATCTCTTGGTGACCTCAGGTCTAGGTGGTGTCTATCCTGAAGGCTATCCAGTGGCCATTGTCAGCTCAGTGGGCTTCTCTGAGGAGCAGCCTTTTGCTGAGGTTAAGGCTAAACCTTTGGTGGATACAGATAAGATCCGCTATGTGCTGATGTTCTGGTATCAACCAAATATGACCCCTGACAATTCCATGGTCGTGGGTAAAGAGCAGACCGATGGTAAGCGCGTGCTGCGCCAAGAGCGCATTCGTCGTCTGATTGATTCGCTGACGGATGATGATCGCCTTGAAGGTCGTGGCGGCGAAGGTGAGAACCAAGGGGAAAATGCCGCGCAGGAGCAATCCTCCCAAGGAGAGTCTGAGCCTCAAGCCCTGATGGTGTTACCAGAGCAAGCGAGAGACATGGCTCAGCCTAGCGTTCTTGAGCACCGTATGCCACACATCATGCAGGAGGAGACTCATGCCTAACCCAAAGAATGAGATTCGTCGCTCCTCGTATGTGCTCTTTTTCCCGCTGCTTTTCATCATGCTGCTGTTTGAGATCATTCATATTCCAGCAGCGGTGGCACCATATCGGCCTGACTTTTTGGCGACTTTGTTGATCTTCTTTGTGACTATTGATCCAAAGCGCATAAATATAGGCCTGACATGGATCTCGGGTCTATTATTAGATCTACTATCCGGTGCTCCTATAGGAAGTAATGCGCTGGTGCTGTCGGCACAGCTATGCTTGATTTTGGTGTACTTTAAGAATTTTGTGCACTTTATGGTGTGGCAGCAGATGTTGGCAATTGGCAGTGTTAATTTATTGTGTCCGATTGCGGTGTATTGGATCTGCCATATTATTGGACAGGCTAGCTATACCACGTACTTCCTGTGGCAGGCTTTTGTCACCATGCTGTTATGGCCAGTGTTTGTGCTGTTGTATAAGTTTTTGTGGAGTTTCTTTAGGGTCAGCAGTTTCTCCACCAAATCCGAAAACGACTTGTAGCCTCCAGCAGCTAGGCTGCGCCTAGCGCCCTGCGCTGCGCCACGCGCTCTGCGCACCGTACAGCGCCGAGCTGCGCTGCGCGTCGAGCGCGCAGCTGTGCACAGCACAGCAGGGCACTGCTATGTAGTGCTATGCAGTGCCACTGGCAATGCCTATTAGGACACAGAAAGCCTATTTTTGAGCGTATATTCGCGTTATTAAGCGCCTGAAGAAAGGTCTAATGAGACGAACGAACATGACTGCTTCTGAATTGATTTTGGCGTCGAGCTCGCCACGGCGGCGTGATTTCTTAAATAAGATGGGTGTGAGCTTCACCATTATGAAGCCAGATACCGATGAGACGGTGCTGGTGGGTGAGGAGCCTTATGAGTATGTGATGCGTATGGCTCACGAAAAGGCCATGGCTATTGCAGAATTTCACCCAGATGATGTGGTATTAGCTGCTGATACGGTCGTGGTGATCGGAGATGTGATCTTAGGCAAGCCTACAGATCGTGAGGATGCTAAGCGTATTTTACGTTTGCTCTCGGGACGTACTCATGAGGTGCTAACTGCAGTGAGTGTGGTTTGCGAGCGCGAGCAAAAAGTGCGTGAGCTCATGGTGAATACACGAGTAACTTTTGCCCCTCTGAGCGAAGAGCTCATTGATACTTATGTAGCCTCAGGTGAGTGTGACGACAAATCCGGCGCTTATGCGGTGCAAGGCGTGGGCTCTATGTTTATCGAAAAGGTAGAGGGATCCGTCAGCTCTGTAGTTGGTCTACCGATCTGCCAAGTACGTCAGATCTTAGCTGAATTTGGTATTCAGCCACATCCTGTTGATGCCTCTCAGTGGGCTTAGGCTTTACCCAGCAAAGGCAGCCTGCCCAAAGGGCAGACAGCCACATATATAGCCAAGGCGATAGTTGGCAGGACGAGGTTTTTTAGGAAAAAATTATGAGTCAAGACAACTTGGCATATGTCAAAGAGCACTTGCTGCATGCAGCCGGTGTGGATGAGTCCTCAATTGCTGCAGCTCTGGCTTTGCTGACGGAGCGCAAGCTGGATTTTGGCGATCTCTTTTTTGAGCATAATGAGGTCAAATCCATTGTGCTCGATGACAACATCATTAAGGGTGGTTCGTTTGATATCGCCGGTGGTGTTGGTGTCCGTGCTTTAGTCGGTGAAAAGTGCGGCTTTGCTTACTCCATGGATATCAATGCACAAGCCATTAAAGATGCTTGTTTAGCAGCACGCTCCATTAGTCAGGGCCACAATTGTGAGCGCCTCAATATCACTCCTCAGAGCCTTAAGCCACTGCAACTTAAGCCTTTGTATGTGAATGACAGCCCATTCTTTACCCTGTCGCAAGAAGAGCAGGTCAAATTAATCCAAACTGCTAACGAAGTAGCGCGTAGTGCTGATCCTCGTGTCGATCAGGTGTCGGTATCCTTATCTGCTAGCCATCGTTTAATGCTGGTGGCTAATACTGACGGTACGATTGCGGCTGATGTGAAGCCAGTGGTGCAATTTACCGTGAATACGGTATTGAGAAGTGGCGATCGTCGTGAAAGCGGCTTTGCTTCCATGGGTGGAGCTTATTTGCCTGATGAGCTCTTAAAGGATGAAGCCTACAAAAAGGTAGCTTTAGAGGCTATTAGAGTCGCTAGCGTCAACTTAGAGGCCATTCCAGCTCCTGCTGGCGTGATGCCTGTGGTCTTAGGTGCAGGTTGGCCAGGTGTGCTGATCCACGAGGCCGTAGGCCATGGCCTTGAGGCTGATGAGAATCAGACCAAAGCCTCTGCCTTTAGCGGTCGTATGGGTCAAAAGGTAGCTTCCGAGGCTTGCACTATTGTGGACGATGGTACTTTAGAGCGCCGTCGTGGCTCACAAAGCTGTGATGATGAGGGTACACCAACTCAGCATACGGTCTTGATTGAAAAGGGTATCTTAAAGTCATACATGCACGATCGTAAGAGTGCACGTCTGATGAATATGCAGCCTACAGGTAACGGCCGTCGTGAGTCCTTTGATTGCCTGCCAATGCCTCGTATGACTAACACCTTTATGATGCCTGGTGACTACGATAAAGAAGAGCTGATTGCCTCGGTGAATAAAGGCATTTATGCCGTGAATTTCAGCGGTGGTCAGGTGGACATCACTTCAGGACGTTTTGTGTTCTCCACTTCAGAGGCCTACTTAATTGAACATGGTAAAGTGACCACGCCAATTAAAGGCGCAACTTTGATTGGCAACGGCCCAGAGACCATGCAAAAGGTATCCATGGTGGCCAATGATCTAGAGTTTGATCGTGGTATTGGCTATTGTGGAAAGGGTGGCCAGAGCGTGATGGTGGGTATTGGTCAACCAACCTTGAAGGTAGATGAGATCACCGTTGGTGGTACCCAAGGCTAGAGACCACAGGACAGGGCCCTGTCAGCGCCAGCGCTGCTCGCGCTGCCCAAGCAGCTTGCGCAGCGAGCGCTGCGTCAGCTGGTGCAGCTGGTGCTGCTGTTGGCCTTGTTTTTCATTTTTCTTAGACCCGCGCTAGAACAGAGGTTTTTTCATGGCTGTGCAAGAACACTTTGAGGGCTTTGATACCGCCCCTGATGAGATGAGCCGTAGCGCCCATAAGCGTGAGGCCCAAGCTATTCGTAAGCTGGCTGACAAAATTGCTAATTTGGGCGATCAGGCCTTTGCTCGTTTGAGCTTTGAGGAGGCTGAAGTCAAAGAGGCTTTTGTCAAAGCACGCTCGCTGCGTCGTACCTCAGATGAGCGTCGTCGCCAATTGCAGTATGCCGCTAAATTACTGCGCTCCTTTGGCCATGAGTCCTTAGAAGAGCAACTAAGTGGTATGAGTGCCACCGCTAAGGTAGATCCTCAGGCTATGCGTTTAGAGCAGCTGCGTGAATACCTGATCCATAATGGTATTAAGGGCGTCAACGCGATGGTGGAGCTGATCCCTAGCATTGATCGTAACAAGCTGCGTACCTTAGTGAAGCGTGCTCATGATGAGCTCAGCTCGACTTTGCCAGATCGACCAGCAGCACGAGCTTTATACCAATTCATTAAGGCAGAAGTTAAAGCAGCTGGCGTTGAGATCCCAGAGACCATGCAGCGGCAAAAGCCAAAGCCAGTTTTTGCTAACCCTGTCAGTCCTGCTCCAGCACCGGTAGCAGCTGCTATTGAGGATATTGATTAGTTCGTGCGGCGCGGCGTGGCCTCATGGTTGAGGCTGCCCCCCTGAGATGGCTATGGCCATGGCTCGGCTTGTGCCCAGCTGAGCTTGCTTTCGGAGAATCCAGTTAATGTCTTATTTTGCAGAAATTGATGCACTAAAGCGTCAGCATGAGGATTTAGTCGCCCGTACTGTCGAGTATGCACGCAGTCAGGGTGGCGAAGAGGTAACAGTGCGGATCTCCGAGGATAAAGGTCTAGAGCTCTCCGCCCGCCGTAGAAACGATGTGGAAAACATTGAGTTTAACCAACGTCGCGAAATGACTGTGTATGTCACTAAAGGCAAGCGCAATGCCTCTGCCAGTACCTGTGATTTTTCTTGGGATAAGGTCAAAGCTGCTGTGGACGCAGCGGTGAATTTAAGCCAATACTCCTCTCCAGATGAATACTCAGGACTGTGCGATGCTGAGCTTTTGTACCGTGGAGATCGTGATTTAAAGCAGCTCTATCCTTATGACGAGGATGTAGATGCCATGGTCAAGCGGGTGCAGGATCTCTATAACTGTGGCGCAGATCTGGCCGACAAGCTGAAAGATAAAGGCATGCGCTCTTGTGAGCGTGCTGAGTTTTCCACATGGTATAGCGTCAATACCATGGGCACCAGCCATGGCTTCTTAAAGAGCACCTCTGAGTCGACCTGTTCTAAAGACGTGAGCTTCCTTGCAGCTCAAGGTGATGAATTACAGCGCTCCAGTGGCTTTAGCTATGATTGCGACTTTAGCAAGCTCTGGTCAGATGAGCGTGTGGCCAAAGAAGGTGCTGAGCGTACCTTGAATCGCTTAGGTGGTAAGCAGATCCCAACTGGCACCTATCCAATCATTTTTACCGGACGTGCAGCCCAGACTTTCCTTGCGCCTTATTTATCTGCGGTGTCAGGACGTCTCATTCACCGTAATTCCTCATTCCTGCTCAATAGTGTCGGCACTCAAGTTTTCCCTGAGTTCTTTACTTTACGTGAGGATCCATGGGTAGAGGGCCGTGCCGCTTCTATGAATTACGATGAGGACGGTGTGGCCATGTACCCTATGACCTTGGTGGAAAACGGTAAGGTCTGCACTTATTTGCTTGGTACTTATGCCAGCCGCAAGCTGAAGTTACCTTGCAATGGTCACGCATCTGGTACTTCCAACCTGTTTGTGGAGACCGATGAGAGTCATACGATTGATTTTGACCAATTGCTCAAAAAGGCAGGCAAAGGCTTAGTAGTCGAGGGCCTGATGGGACAGGGCGTAAATCTCGTGACCGGCAACTACAGCCGTGGCGCTATGGGCTATTACTTTGAGAATGGTGAGCGCGTGCATGCAGTGAACGAAGTGACCATTGCGGCCAATCTTAAAGACATGTATGCCAATCTAGCCTATCTGGGCAATGATTACGATGAGCGCTATCGCATCAAGATCGGCTCAGTGTTAGTGCCAGACGTGACGGTGTCTGGCAGTTAAGCCCTTGGCCCATGGCGGTCCATGGCCTGTGGCATAGACCCTAAGCTAAAAAAGCATCCTTGGGCGTTCCGATGCTAACGCCTTGGGGATGCTTTTTTAACTTTTGCTTTCCAAAATCCGAAAGTTTGCTCACCGAGTGGTTTAACCGCAAGTGGTTTGTACCGCTGGTGGTTTGGGTGCAGCGTAATTGTCCGGCCGTCCTTAAGGCTTGGCACTGGCTCAGTTTGCAGCCAAGGAGCAGCTGGAGCTTCAGTTCTCAAAATCCGTAGCTCTAAACCATCAGGGCTAATTGCTAGCTCTGGCCTAATATGATGGAGACGGGCTCACGGATGAGGATCTGGTTTAGCTGACAATGGGGCTTAAGTTGAAGCTAATAGCCTAAGCGAGCCTGCATATAAGCATTGTTCTGTTGACGTGACATGAACATGCTATTGCTTTGTGGCTTGCTATCACGACGCTCGATGAAGCGAAAGGCTCTCATCCCATTTTTAAGGTCAAAATCACGGATTGGGGCAAAGCCGCGCTTGATTTGCTCGTAATGCATTGATACTCCTACTTAAAACAAACTAAAAAACCAAGCACTAATTTGTTAAGAGCAGTACAGATCAATGAGCTTTAAGCTCTTTGCTCTTAATGCACCTCATTCTTACCCTCCAGTAAAAACCGTAGAGCAAGCGACAGATCTTCAGGCGCTAACTAGTCCTAGTTTGTAGGAGCGACTGCAAGACATCCTGATCACCTTCAGGATGGCGCTTAACAGCATACATTTGCTCCGAGAACCTCAGGTGACGCTTGTCCGCATAAACAGTGAGAGTGGCTAGTGGTTTTGGTGGCAGTGGACTGCCCTCACGTGAGGTTGAATCCATTGCCTGCCAGCTAGGCATTCTCTGAGCCTGTGCTGAGCTCGGAATTAGCACAGGTATTACCTTGAGGTCTCTATGGTTTAGGACGACAAGGCTAAAGTTTGCGGTACTCCTCCCATATGCCAAGGATCAGTGATAGCACTGATTCACCTGATCCTTAGAGGTTTTGCGTACTAGTGAGGCTTTCCGCAGGGCAATTAGGTCAGGTCTTGTTCTAAGCTTTAAGGCTAGACCGGAGCATCTTACCGCTGTGGCGGGGCTACTAGGGCTTAGTTCGTTTGATTGAATGCGCTCAGCGCGAAGCACGATTTACAGAACTTAGTAGAGGTAGCCTATATCGCGTGCTTTTGCGCAAATGGTGCAAAGCACAAGGACAAACCAATAAAAAAGGCGTTGCCATGTGCATCTAAACCAATCTGACAAACCTATCTTGAGAGGTTTTGCGTTAAATCAAAGGGCGGTTCTGAGAGTGGCTAAAACCACGATAACCACGAACCCGCTATCTTGTTTAACGCAGGTTTGAGCCTAAGACTAAAGCGAAAAAACATATGGCGCAAATAGATAACGATACGTAGATTAACTGTGTTTTATCGCCCTAAAAATAGGTAAGAAGTTTCGCTAATGATCTATTTATGTGCATGGTGCGATTTGCGAAAAATTAGCACCTAGCGCACGCT
Source organism: Candidatus Anaerobiospirillum pullistercoris (assembly GCA_019114785.1). Taxonomy (GTDB): domain Bacteria; phylum Pseudomonadota; class Gammaproteobacteria; order Enterobacterales; family Succinivibrionaceae; genus Anaerobiospirillum; species Anaerobiospirillum pullistercoris. Next base: position 15,203 of record DXEV01000082.1, read on the forward strand.
AGATGTCTAGCTGTATTTTGCCGCATATAAATCGCAAAAAAGTGCATTTACGTAAAAATGTGCACTTGCACAAATGCACGGAGTTTACCATGCGATTACACGATTTGAAACTGAAGGGCGAAAATCAAAATGTGATCAAAGCAAAATTTTTTGGATCAGCTACGCATGAAAATCCAAAATGATGCAGCTATATGGTTTGTATGCCATCGCTTATCAGGGCTTATTTAGGCTTAAAAACGCAGAGCCTAAATACATCACAGCGAGTTTGAGGTTATAGCTAGATGGCTGATGGGCCAAATGGCTTTAAATTCTTTTGGAGCAGCGATTATTTCTAGCTCAACAAAAGAGTACAAACACTGTCAGTGGCGTTTATTGTGTTTGCTCGTGTGCGTTAACGGGGTTTTTAGGCAGTGCTTAGGCCGATAAAATCAGGATCTTTTCAGAGGGAGCTGCAAATTGCGCTTATTTGCGCAGCTTGCACAGATGGGGCGTGGTGAGGTCTGGCAGGCAAGCTCAAAGAGCGATAGATAGGAGCAAGGTGGAGGCAAGAGCAGGGCTCTGGGCTTGAGGTCGACCTGTGGCGAGAAGGGGACTTTTGCTGTGAGCCTCTTTGCGGTGTGTGTGTTTGCGGTCTTGTGCGTTCTTCCTCTCCAAGGTTGTTGGGAAGTTGTTGGTCATATCCCGAAAAAGACCTTGTGTGAATTTTGCGATATTTATCGGCTTTTGGAGGGTTATTAAGACCAGTGACCCGTAAACCATGTGGTGGCCTGTGACGGCCTGTGGTGAAGTAGGAGGGGTGAGGTGTGGCTGGGTCAGCATTGCTCTGGGGCACGACGCAAAAAGGCTCAGAGCGCAAACCCTGAGCCTTTTTTGGAAGCTAGTCCTTTAAGACGTTAAGTCTAAGGACTCTGAGCTGTGACCTGTTATTCGTCTAAGGTCACGATGGACTTGCCAGTCATCTCCTTTGGCACTTCCATGCCTAATAAGTAGAGCATGGTTGGTGCGATATCGCTTAAGCGACCGCCTTCGCGCATGTGAGCCTTACGGCCAACATAGATGAATGGAACTGGCAGGTTGGTGTGAGCGGTGTATGGCTGACCAGTGGTCATGTCCTTCATGCGCTCGCAGTTACCGTGGTCAGCAGTGATTAAGCACTCGCCACCGACCTTCTTTAAGGACTCAACGACACGGCCAATGCAGTGATCCACAGCCTCAACAGCCTTAACAGCAGCATCGTAGACGCCAGTGTGACCAACCATGTCGCCGTTAGGGTAGTTGCAGATCACGACGTCATACTTGCCAGACTCAATGGCAGCGCACAGCTTGTCGGTTAACTCTTGCGAGCTCATCTCAGGCTGCAGATCGTAGGTAGCTACCTTTGGGCTTGGGATTAAGATGCGATCCTCACCTGGGAACACAGTCTCAACACCACCGTTGAAGAAGAAGGTAACGTGAGCGTACTTCTCAGTCTCGGAAATACGTAACTGAGTCTTGTCGTGGGAGGACAGCCACTCACCTAAGGTGTTGACTAAATCCTCTGGTGGGTAAGCGCAAGCGGTCTTGATGTCAGCTGCGTACTGAGTCAGCATCACGAAGTCAGCTAACTGTGGCACAACCTTGCGAGCAAAGCCGTCAAAGTCTGGGTTGACGAAAGCGCGAGTGATCTGACGAGCACGGTCAGCACGGAAGTTCATGAAGATCATGGCGTCGCCATCTTCCATGGCAACCTTGTCACCAATGACAGAAGCCTTGACGAACTCATCGTTCTCGTCGCGGGCATAGGCAGCCTCAATGGCATCCTTAATGGTTGGGTAGGATGGGAATTGGCTGGTGCCTTGGGTTAAGAGGTCATAAGCCTGCTCAACACGATCCCAGCGGTTGTCACGATCCATGGCATAGTAACGGCCAACAACGCTGGCAAAACGGCCCACACCTAACTCTTTGAAGAGATCCTCAAACTTGCCAATGTACTCTAAGGCGGAGCGTGGAGGCACGTCACGACCATCTAAGAATGGGTGGAAGTAGATCTTCTTAGCACCGCGCTGGGCAGCTAACTTGATCATGGCGAGGATGTGATCCTCATGGCTGTGCACGCCACCTGGGGACATTAAGCCCATGATATGGACAGCCTTGTCAGCCTTAACAGCCTTATCCACAGCGGCGCATAAGGTTTCATTCTTAAAGAAATCACCGTCTTGGATAGCCTTGGTAATACGGGTTAACTCTTGGTAAACGATACGACCAGCACCGATATTGGTGTGACCAACTTCGGAGTTACCCATTTGACCATCAGGCAGACCGACGTCGATACCGGAGGCACTAATGTCGGTGTGAGCATACTGAGCGCTCAAGCTGTCTAACACAGGGGTCTTGCCGTTGAAGACTGCGTTGAACTCGTGAACAGGGTTATCACCCCAACCATCCATGATAATAAGGGCAAGAGTTTTCTTTTGTGCCATGATTGTGTCTCAAAAAAGTGGTTGAGCTCCCGTTCCTGCCTTATTGGAGCTGCACAAGAGAGCAGATCTTAAGGGCGGGGAATGGAGCCAAAAGCTATTGAACTCAGCAAAAGCTAAGCACCACAGCTATAGCTATTTTAGCGCCTATTTGAGCACGACGCAGCATAAGCATGCCGTGCGTATCGCACAGGCTACTGTTGTACCTTGTGGTGCAGCGTTTCAGGTCACTATGCCAGCAGTGAGTTGCTGAAGCTATAAGGATTGACTCTGGGGCAGAGTCAGAGTCTCATGGCTGATCCTAACATGTTGCGCATCTGGTCTAATGCGTATTTTCCGCAAAAACCGCTTAAATGAGCCTTTTGTCTGTGCTTTTGTGATGCTGCCATTTCTGGAGAGGGGGTGGAGAGCATACCCGCGAACCTAAGAAAACCACTGCCTAAAAGTGCTCTTAAAGGACATATGTAGGCCATTGGAGTGGTGGCATAGCGAGGCTATTTCGCTATTGGTTGTCTATCCTCACAGGTAAGCCAATATATAGGATGGCAACCATTGTGATGTGATCAGGCGTCGCTTATACGTGGCCAGCATGAACTGGCCGTTAAATCAGGTTTCATCATAGATTGGAAAAAGGGGCGCGCAACACTAATCAAGACGCGCCCCTTAACAAAAATGATCACACAATTTTCCTACACTCAGTTGTCAGATGTAAATGGTTGGATAAAGCGCATCCGCGATATTGGCCTTAAGATCTTCATGAAAAAGCGCTACGACGAGGTTATGGACGAAGTAGCTAAGGATGTGGGGCTCCAACAACGCACACAACGCGTCTTTGGTATTGGCGAGAAATTCGTTGGCGCAATGTCCTATACCTCCCAACAGCAACAGTCCTGCAACTTGGTATTTCAGGGCTTTGTCAATACTCTGTACAAAGACGCAGGCGGTGAGCGCGTGATCTCTAATTCTGCGTTAATTAAGCAGTTACAAAAGCCGGAAACGCTAGAGTTTCTTAAGGGCATGATTGACATGCATAATGCCCTGATGCTTTTAAAGCGGCCAAAATACGGCTACACCACCTCTGTTGACAAGATTTGCAAAATTGCCGGTGTCAGGGACTGCGTCAATGTTGATGGCACCTACATAGGCGTTATGCACTCAGATAAATATGAGTGCCGCGCCGAAAAAGATGCAGCAGGTCTTGGCTTGCATTGCCTTACTTTAGACAAGACTGGGACTATTGTCAGCTTTGAAATAACGCAAGCTGCGAGCAATGAGCGACTCTACGCGCCAATTGGTGATATTCACGATGTCCTTATTATGGCTGATCGTGGTTACCCATCGTACCTGATTTTTGTCAGACTGCTGGCACGTGACTTAAGCCATAATGTCAAGTTTATCTTCCGCGCCGAACCTCAGTGGAAGATGACCATCGATAGCGCTATTAACGCTAATGGCTGCCCTATTGCGCTGGATGATGTTAAGGGTGACATCGATGTCAGCGATCTTGCAAATCACTTCATCGACATGCAGGTGCGTATTCAGCGTCCTAAGAGTTACAAGGCCTCAGAGGTTCCTGAAAAGGAGATTGCGCTGCGTCTGGTGCGAGTGTATCGTCCGCACGACAAGTCTTGGGCCTACTACGTAACCAATATCTCACCAGAGACCATGTCAGTGCGCATTTTTCCTCAGGTTTATAGACTTCGCTGGATCAGCGAGCAAATCTACAAATGCGCTAAGTCTTACACCTCAATGGCAAAAGGCATCAACAGCCGCCACTTCAGCATTGTGATGTTCTTCATCGTTGCCTCCATTTGTGTCATGGCTATTAGGACAATAATGGCTGCCTACATGAGGCCAGACAAGGGGAAAACCCTATCTTTAATCAAGGTGCACAAGCACATAGGCAGTTGCACCTTGATTTTCTGTGACGTGGTCAAGATCTCAATCGACAAGGTACTTCGGCGGCTTAGGGCTGAAGCGCGTATCCTGACAAGGATTTGCCTTTCTTCATCTGTGTCCAAGCGAGACAAGATGAGGCTATCCAGCTACCAAGCCGTGTTTGAGAAAATCATGACTATCCTTAGGTTGGACGGCATTGAGGTCGAAGCTTTTACCTCGGTTGCTTAGGTTCGCGGGTATGGTGGCGAGCGGGTATCAGTGCAGTGTGAGAAACAATTTGGCACTAGAATTTTGAGAGAAATCCCGAGCTTGTGGGAAAAAATCCATCTTTGATCTGAGCTGTGATAGAATGATCAGCTATTTGAGCGACCGGAGAGAAATCCGGGGTGGACTCTGAGGTTTTACGATGGATTTCAGCTTTTCCGAGTTTATAAACGAATTTCCAGACTTCTTTATGCGCCATTATTTTATGGTGGGCGCATGGTTTGTGGTGCTTGTCCTGCTGATTGCCGCACAATTTAAGCTGCTGACAGCCCGCATCCCTAAGGCTACAACCAATAACGCTGTAGCTTTAGTTAATCGCGAAGACGGTGTGTTTGTTGACATCCGTAGCTCTGATGTCTTTGCTAAAGGCCACATCACCAACGCTGTTAATGTGACCTCTGCTGAGATCAAGGGCGGTAAGGTAGCACGCATTGATAACCGTCGCGATAAGCCAGTGGTGCTTGTCGGTCGCGATAAGTTTGATGGCGAGTGCTTCAATAGCGCTCGTGCTTTAAAGAAGCAAGGTTTCACTAAAGTTTTCATCTTGGAAGGTGGCATTACGGAGTGGGTTAATGCCAATATGCCGCTCTCCTATAAGAAGTAAGCGCGGTTGTGACCGCAGGTGAGACAAGAGCACTGTCATCGGTATTTTCCGTGTAAACCCGTATGCTTTGGTGGAGCGGGCTCATCTTAAATTAGAGCTCAGCTACACTGTTTTTTTCAGTGTTCTAAGTTTTTCCTAAGCCTGCGCTCAGATTGTGCGTTTAAGATCAGGGGTCGCAAGCTCCTGTTTCAACTACGTTCCATCTCCAAGCAAAATATTTTTTTAAAGGACATAACCCATGTCAGAGAACGATCAGGCCAAGGCTCCAGCTCAAGTTGCTAGCAACCGTCCATTATTCGACTTAATCCGTGTGTACGCTAAGGATTCTTCCTTAGAGACTCCACACAGCCCAATTGTCTTCCAGAGCCAGTGGAAGCCAGAGTTACAGGTTAAGTTTGATACTAAGACCACTAAGATTGCTGAAGATCAGTACGAAGTGACCTTACGTATCACTGTGTCTTGCAACAACGAAGGCAAGACCGCTTTCATCTGCGAAGTGACTCAGGCTGGTGTGTTCTTACTGCGCAATATCCCAACTGAGGCTGGTGAGTTCTTACTGGGTGGTACTGCTCCAAACATCCTCTTCCCATATGCTCGTGAGTTCATCTCCAGCTTAGTTTCTCGCGCTACCTTCCCACAACTGAACTTAGCCCCAATCAACTTTGAGGCTCTGTTCCGTGCTCGTAAGGCTCAGCAAGAGGCTCAAGCTCAGCAGACCGCTGCTGCCTCCAACGAGGAGAAGTCTGAGCCAGCTGCTAAGGAAGAAGGCGAGACCAAGGGCAAGAAGTCCAAGAAATAATCTGCAAGCAGTTTAGTTGAGCTTGTAGCAGCTAACTGCAAAGATCTTTCTTTTGGCGGAGACGACGTGCTGGTTTAACCGGTACGTCGTTTTCTTTTTTGTGAGGATAGGCAGGCCTGTGCTGAGCCTTGCCTCCAATAGCCCAAGGCTATCCTTGGTCAGTGGCTATCTCTAGTCAGTCAATTCAAACGGGAGCAGGAAATCATGGCTTCGGCCACACATGACAATACCTACCCTTATGCCCTTAGTGTGCTTGGGGCCGGTTCTTACGGTACAGCATTAGCCTTGACTGTGGCCTCCAAAGGAGTGCCAGTTCTTTTATATGCGCGCTCCCCTGCAAAAGCGCAGCAGATGGCAGAGCAGCGTGAAAATGCGCAGTATTTACCGCAAATCAAATTCCCTGCAACCTTAGAAGTGACAGCTGATTTAGAGCGTGCTTGCCGTGCCTCACGCGATCTCTTAGTGGTAGTGCCATCAGGGGCTTTTGTTTCTACACTGCAAGCTCTAAAGGGCTATATCCAAGCAGGGCAGCGTTTGGCTTGGGCTACTAAGGGCTTAGATAGCAGTGGTGCTTTTCTTTCTGATGTTTTAGAGCGTGAGTTTCAGGATTTAGACTTTGCTGTGCCTATGGCCGCCTTATCAGGGCCAACCTTTGCGCGCGAGCTGGCAATGGGGCTGCCTACTGCCATTGCCTGTGCGGGACGCGACTGTGATGAGAGTTTCGTGCGGGACTTCTGCCAGCTGATGCACACTCATACTTTTCGTGTTTATCAAAGCAGAGACTTAAAAGCTTTGCAGTTGGGCGGTGCGGTCAAAAATGTGATTGCCATTGGCGCTGGTATGTCCGATGGCTTAGGCTTTGGTGCCAATGCACGTACCGCTCTGATCTCCAGAGGCCTAGCCGAGATGATCCGTTTGGGTGTAGCGCTAGGAGCCAGTGAGCGTGGCTTTATGGGCTTGTCAGGCTTAGGCGATCTGATGCTGACTTGTACGGACAACCAATCGCGTAACCGTCGTTTAGGTTACATGTTGGGCCAAGGTATGAGAGCAGAGGACGCTTTAGCCCAGATTGCTCAAGTGGTCGAAGGCTACCATATGGTACAGGTAGTGGTGCCTTTAGCGCAGCGTTTAGGCGTGGACATGCCTATCTGTAAGGAGATCTATGAGGTCTTGGTCAATCATAAGCAGGGCAAGGCCGCCGCTCATGATCTCTTAGCCCGTGAGCTCACTTCAGAATAGGGGCGAGCGGCAGCTGGTAGGGGCTGCGGCTAGCGGAGCAAGCTGTGGCTTGTAGCCACTGTGGCTACAAAAAAGCCTCAAATGCACAGGCATATGAGGCTCTTTTTCTGGGAAGCGATAGAGCTTCTTCAGCTTCTTAGTGGGTTAGTGGGTGGCGTAGGTGCTATCCGAAACCACGTGCTGGGTTACGTCCTCAACGCCTTTGATTTGGTCTTGGAAGGCAGCCTTTAACTGCTGCTCAATGCCCTCGTGTAAGGTGGCGCTAGCCAGAGAGCAACCATTGCAACCACCAGAGAACTCCACTTGCACGATGCCATCATCGGTCACGTTAACTAAGCGTACTGCACCACCGTGGCCTGCTAAGGATGGGCTGACGAAGCGCTCGATAAAGTAGGCGATCTGATCCTTTAAGGAGGCGTCCTCACCCACAAACTTGCGCTTTAAATTTGGAGCATGGAAAGTTAATACGTCTTCACCGGAGTCATCCTTATCCATGTCGAGGGATGCCTCGTCTAAGAGATCGGCGACGTTGAGATCGACCACGATCTCGAAGCCGTCCATCTTAAAGTGCAGATCGTTGGTAGTGATGTACTCTCTAGGGCAGTAAAGGATACCAGTCTCTACACCTGGGGTGCCTGGGTTAGTAACGCTTAAGCGGATAGCTAAGCCTGGCATCTTTTGCTTTTCGATGATGGTACGTAAGTAATCTTGGGCAGCTTGACTGACAGAAATCTTGCTCATAAGTATCCTTTGCCACTGTGGGCTTGAGTACGTGTAGCTGGACACATCTATTCGGCCAGCACCGCACCGTAAGATTAATTGAGTTGGTGATTTTTCTAGAATCACAAATATTACCGCAAAAAGCTCAAAGACGCTGCGTAGCTTTGCTTTTTTGCTAAAAAATGGCGTTTAGCCGCGATCTGAGGCTGTATTGGTGGAGCCCAGCGTGAGTTATTGGTTTGGGGCTATTGCCTTGTCCGACTCGTTATTTTGGTGCACTAAAAATAAGCAAGACGTCGTCTCTCAGGTTAATTATGAGCAATGGCAGAAAGGATCAAAATAGGGCGAGATGACTGTTGGGGACAGGGGATTGGCTGAAAAAAATTGGTGATGGCTTTTTTTGTCGAGCTAGGTTGTCGGATCACTTGCTGCGCAATTTTTGCAACACGGTGAGCTCATTTTTCAGAAGTCTGCTCTGCATGTTTTGTGGGTATTACGATCGCAAGATCTGCAAAGTTGATCAGTTTTTTGCTTTTGGCCCGATGCGTCGTGCCCTCGGGGGTGCATTTTTTGTCCTGTTGGGCTTTTGCTCTTCAGATTCATTTCCAGTACTTACCTAAAAGAGCCGCTTTTTTATCGTGCTCTTAACAATATTTTTGCGTTCTCTAAGCTTTGCCTTATTCCACGGCAAAAAATTTAGGCTACAATACAAGTGGTTTAGCAAAAGGTTAGAGTCAAATCTAACCACTATGTGGAGAAATTCAATGAGCTTACAAGAACAGTTGGCCAAGTACGGTATTACTGGTGCCACCGAAATCGTCCATAACCCATCCTATGAGACCCTCTTCGAGGAAGAGACCAAGGCTGGTTTAGAGGGCTTTGAGAAGGGCGTCGTTACCGAGATGGGCGCAGTCAATGTGATGACTGGTGTTTATACTGGCCGTTCTCCAAAGGACAAGTTCATTGTCAAGAATGATGCTGCCTCTGAGGTTTGGTGGACCTCTGACGAGTTCAAGAATGACAACAAGCCTGTCACCGAAGAGGCTTGGGCTTCGTTAAAGAAGTTAGCTGGTGATGAGCTCTCCAACAAGCGTCTGTTTGTTGTTGACCTCTTCTGCGGTGCTAACGAGAACACCCGCCTGAAGATCCGCTTCGTGATGGAAGTGGCTTGGCAAGCTCACTTTGTTACCAACATGTTCATCCGTCCAACCGAGGAAGAGTTAAAGGACTTCGAGCCAGACTTCGTCGTCTTAAATGCTTCCAAGGCTAAGGTTGAGAACTTCAAGGAGTTAGGCCTCAACTCTGAGACCGCCGTTGTCTTCAACCTCAAGGAGAAGATGCAAGTCATCATCAACACCTGGTACGGTGGTGAGATGAAGAAGGGCATGTTCTCTATGATGAACTACTACCTCCCATTACAGGGCATTGCTGCTATGCACTGCTCCGCCAACACCGACTTAGAGGGCAAGAACACTGCCATCTTCTTCGGCCTGTCTGGCACTGGTAAGACCACCCTCTCGACCGATCCAAAGCGCTTATTAATTGGTGATGACGAGCACGGCTGGGATGACGATGGCGTGTTCAACTTCGAGGGCGGTTGCTATGCTAAGGTGATCAACCTCTCCAAGGAGAATGAGCCTGATATTTGGAACGCCATTAAGCGTGATGCCTTATTAGAGAATGTCACTGTTGCTGCTGATGGTAAGATTGATTTCGCTGACAAGTCCGTCACCGAGAACACCCGTGTTTCTTACCCAATCTACCACATCAACAACATCGTTCGTCCTGTTTCCAAGGCACCTGCTGCTAAGCGCGTGATCTTCTTATCGGCTGACGCTTTCGGTGTGTTACCACCTGTGTCCATCCTCGATAAGCAACAGACCCAGTACTACTTCCTCTCCGGCTTCACTGCTAAGTTAGCTGGTACCGAGCGTGGTATTACTGAGCCTACCCCAACCTTCTCCTCCTGCTTCGGCGCTGCTTTCTTAACCTTACCACCAACCAAGTACGCTGAAGTGTTAGTGAAGAGAATGGAAGCTTCTGGTGCTAAGGCTTACTTAGTCAACACTGGCTGGAATGGTACTGGCAAGCGTATCTCCATTAAGGATACTCGTGGCATTATCGACGCTATCTTAGATGGCTCTATCGATTCTGCTCCAACCAAGACCATCAAGTACTTCAACTTCACCGTCCCAACTGAGCTCAAGGGTGTTGACACCAACATCTTAGATCCTCAGAACACCTACGCTGATCCAGCTGAGTGGGATAAGCGTGCTAAGGACTTAGCTGAGCGCTTCCAGAAGAACTTCAAGAAGTTCGAGAGCTTAGGCGGCGACTTAGTTAAGGCTGGCCCACAGTTATAATGGCGCGCAACGCAAGTTGCACGTTTGAGGTAGAAAAGTAACAAAGATTACTTTCCTACTAGGAAAAGGCCCTTGACCATTAGTGTCTTGGGCCTTTTCTATTTCTACGCATTGGAGATGCGCACAAGGTGTGACGCGATAGGAGCACAAGCAAAGGAGTTGGTATGCCTGCGAAGAAGCCTTATATCACCCCTCAAGGCTACGAATTACTGAAGAAAGAGTTGGATTACCTGTGGTTAGAAAAGCGTCCTGATGTAACCGCTAAGGTGTCGTGGGCTGCAAGTTTAGGTGATCGCTCAGAGAATGCTGACTATCAATACAATAAGCGCTTGCTGGCTCAGATTGATCGCCGGATCCGTTACTTGCGTAAGGTGCTGAATGATCTGCAGGTGGTGGAATTTAACGTCCAGCAAGAGGGGCGTGTTTTCTTTGGTGCTTATGTAGAGATCGAAGCTGATGATGACGAGAGCCTTATGCAATTACGCATTGTGGGCTCAGAAGAGATCTTTGGCCGGAGCAATTACATTTCTGTTGATGCCCCTATGGCTCGTGCGCTCTTAGGTAAGAGTGAGGGTGATGATGCGGTCGTGCATACCCCAAAGGGCGATCGTATTTGGTACGTCAACAAGATCTCTTACAAGTGCCCTGATTGGTTTACCGAGCAAGAGCCGCATCAGATTGATCACGAGAACATGGGTGAGGATGAAGCTCCTGTAGGCGATGAAAAAGAGCTCACCCCAGAGGAGCTCAAGAAGCTGGAGCAAAGCTATCTCAGCACCATGGTTAAGTAGCTCTCCCTTCCCACTAAGTGCGCTTTTCTACAACCTGACCCAAGCGACAGTGCGGGATGATGCTGCCGTAACGACGGCATAGCGCAAAGTTAATCAGTCCCACAGCGGTGCTCTTGTCGCTGAAGCGCTCCAAAAAGTGCACATTTTGCTCGCGGAAGCGCAGCAAGATCGAGCGTCTTGGGGTGCGTGAGGTCGCAGGGATCTCATAATAGCCCGTGATCGGGTCATATCCTGCCTTTACTGGATCGTCTAAGTGTCCATCTAAAGGTTTGCCATTCTTAGCATCCTGCGCATATTCATGACCGTCAAAGGCATAGCTGGCCTCGCGGTCATGAGATCCGCCTTGTTCGCTTTCACCATCACCTTCCCCACGGCCTTGTCCTTGACGACGACGGCGTTTTTTACGGCCATCCTTATCGACCACGATCTCATCTTCGGCATCAAGCATGCCCGCCTGTTGCGCACTGAGCAGGGAGTTAGAGCCATCAGTGGAGCCGCGACGATTGCCGATCTGTGCTTGGCGTTCAGAGCTGTGGCTCTCATTTAACTGAGGAATGCTGGTACGGTTTTGGGTATCACGACGAGCCTCGTCCACTTCCTTTTGATAAGGTGGCGGGGCAATACTGACAGCAAAGGTAGATGCTACGTCCATATGGAGGGCTCCTTGCCCTATACGCCCTTGATGCTCCTCCGAGGATAGTGCATGGTGCGCAGGGACTTAGGGAGCAATTAGTGGACAGGGAGTGGGCAATTGTTTCCGGTGAGGGATTGGCTTGTGATCAAGACTCTCTCGCAAAATTTAACTGATCTTTCTTTAGTTATCGGCAAATAGGCTCAGGTCTTTGCAGCTCTGCTACCAGCTCTTAAGAGATAGGGGCTCTTATGTCCGTTTTAGGGCAGATTGCAGGCAGACAGCGGCGCTTTAGCTGTGCTTCAACGGAGTTTCAGCAGCACTTCAGCGTTGCTTCAGCAGCGAATAATCCATTGTGGCAACTTGCTCAAAAAACTTAGAGACCACTTGCTTAAAGCGCTCTGGCTCTGAGAGGTAAGGATTGTGTGCCGAATAAGGGAACACATAAGAACTGTGCAAAGGCGCTTGGTTAAAGAAAGAGGCAATAGAGCAAGGCACCAGAGGGTCATGGGCTCCAAACAGATGCAGCGACGGTACTTTTAGGTTTTGTAAGGTTGGGCGCTCATCTAAGTAGGTCACGATTTTAATGCCTGCCTGTAAGACCTCATACGGTATTTGGTTAGGCTGGGATGTGACTTCTTGGATATAGGCCTCTTCTTTGGCGGTGCTGCTGCTGACCATCATGCGGTAAAAGAGTCTTAAGACCAGACCGACACGATGTGGGGTGAGCACCGTATTGCATTTGAGGATCTTAATAGCGCTCATGCCTGCCCAATTAGGATCCGAAGGAAAGCGCGGGGAGCCACAAATAGTGATCAAGCTGCGCACATAGGGATTCTTTGGAGTAGAGCAAAGGCGACAGTCAAGCAAGCTTGGTTGTGGGTCGTTGCTGTGGGGAGCTTGGCTCTGCTGGATTTCTATTTGGCTCAGCAGAGGATCGTTATTGATTGAGTGGGCGTAGCTTTCGAGGTTCAGGCTGGAGTTGTTAATAGCGCTGATAGCATGTAACGCGTACAGTGTGCCAAAAGACCACGCGATCACGTCGGCAGCGTAAGGAATGGTGTTAATGAGCAGATAGGTGCTTGCGATAAAGTCTGAGGCAATTGGCGCTAAATGAGCACTCTTTCCGTAGCCTGGGAGATCGATGAGGTAGACATCGCGCTCAGGAAACATCTCGGCAAGTGGACGTAAAAAGCTTGAGTCACAGCCCCAGCCGTGAATGATCGCCAGAGGATAACCTTGAGGATTGCCTAAACGCGTAAACCCTAACTGCTGCATCTCAAAACCTCTCCGAGAGTTATCTCATGAACAACAACTACACAATTCCGCCTTTGCACCATGGGTGGTGCTTTTGAGTTTTTAGTGAAAAATGGCCATGCCAAGGTATGCTTAAGCATGCTCAAGATAAAAGAGAGGCCATCATGCCTCAAAGGTGATCGTACTGCAAAGCTGCTATAGATCAATACATCTCCTTGAGTCTGTAGCATTGGCCTATATAAGGGAGCTGTTATAAATTAACCAGCGGCTTAAAATGCACCTTTCTGAGGTAGTCTAAAACCGCTCTCTTATGGCTGTTGCTCTGTTTTATCAGTGCACCAAAATTTAATTTATAACAGCTCCC
>DXEV01000083.1 GCA_019114785.1 Candidatus Anaerobiospirillum pullistercoris
CTTCTACGACGATAGTTTTCACCGGCAGTATTTGTTTTACTGCTTCAATGCGTGAGATTGTGCTAGAGAGCTTGTGCTCAATCGATGGCGCAAGCCAACCTTTATTCTTGCTTCTTACACGGTTATCGAAACGAGGGGGCCGATATCTTGTCTTGCGGATTCGTCTTACGTGGCGCAGCTCGCATCTCTGCGCAATCTGTTCCGAGACGTCAGTGCGCAAGTCAATTTCAGCTGCATAAAGCTCGTCTTTTTCCGTGGAAGCGCTAAGACCAACGTGTCTCGAGCCGAGGTCAACGCCCAAAGTGATGTCCTGGCGATTTTCACCACTGGCAACTGTGAGCTGAATTGTAAAAGGCTCTCTGTACTTAACGACGGCCTTTTGGGCTTGCAGCAGCTTGCGTGCTTTGACTGGTGAACACGGCATCAGAGGCTCACCGCGCATGTTTAAAACACATACCTTTGTCCTTTTAGGCTTGGGCTCAGACATTTGAGTCTTAGACTCAGACATGGTGTAAAGCTCCAACTGAACTAAAATTTAGGGCACCCATGGATTCTGACTCTTCCTAGTTACTTAGCGCAACTTAGTATGAGCCCATTAGGCTTGAATCCTAAAGCCATACTCACAAAGTTAACTACTATCAATCATCTGCAATCTTGCGTAATTCAACCAAGGGTAGTTGGTGAAAACGTATCCTCCGGCTTATCCAAAAGTTATGAGGGGTGGGTAACCTCAGGCCCACCATCAAGTCATAACAATTAAGCTACGAAATGTAATAACCCTTCGCCAATGTTGGATGAGGTTTAATGTCCGCAATACTGCTCCTTACCCTTCAGAGCTATTAATCACGAACCGCAGTGCGCAGGACTAGGATTAACATCCGGCGGTGCCTATATATTCTCAACCAACGTAGTCTACATTGTGTAGACTGAGGCTAGTCAACTTGGGCTTGATTGCTCAAGCCCCAGTCGTAAGACTGGGGTAGTTGACAAACTGCTGATCATAAATGAAAGAGTCTAGTATGTAGACGATCACTTCCAAGAACGCGCCCATCTTTAAGAGGTTCTTAATTTAACCAAAGGAATCCTTTTGAGCATTGTACTCCTTAATAGCTTTTCTGCATCTTGGGTGAGAAGTCATTGGCTGTATTGAGCTTTTAGAGGAAGAACAATAACAGAACATCAGTAACAGTTACGGTGGCGGCCATCCTAGGCACTGTGGTGTACCAGTATTTGCTAGGCAGCGTGGCTAGTTGTTGTGGCGTAGGATGTCCTACACAGCCACAGCTTGCTGCTAGCCAGTGATGCTGCTCATCTAGGCCATAAAAAAGAAAGCCCATAACACTGCGTTACGGGCTTTTTAGTTTTGTGGAGGCTTTAGAGCGGCTTAGACGAGGAATGTCTATCTTGCAGGAACCGCTCTAAGGCAGGAGGAATGGCTGTGAGCCTTGCTTGAGGACTGTGCCTCAAGGAGACTTAAGCGCCAAAGAGAGGGCGCTCTAAGTCGTAAACGGTTAATCCCTTAAACTCGGCCTGACCGTTGGTGGCGTATAAGCTCACCGTGTGATCGGTACCAAAGAAGTTAGAGGTCATGGTGTCATGACCGTCGTCAATAAAGACTTCAATCGAGCTATTGTCGATGAAGATTTGCAGCTTGTGCTCTTGATCCCATGCAATAGGCAGGGCACGGTAAGATGTAGCGTTAAGATCCAGACGGAAGAGGGTCAGTGTCTTGGTCTGACGATCCACAAAGAGGCGGATGGAGTTACCAATAGCGATACCGTATTGCTCGGCACTGTTCTCGTCTGGCTTAAAGCTAAACTGAAGCTCTGTGGCAGCATTAGAGGTTAAGGTCTTAAACGTGGACTTCAAGGTGCTATCAGCTGCAGCTACATGATGCTCGCTTAAGCGTAAGCTCTGAGCTTCCTTGACCGGAGCTTGGTAGAGGTGACCGTTCTTGTAAGTGATCTCTCGTGGTAAGGTTAAGGCACCGCACCAGTGGTGGCTGTAATTGAGGAAAGGCAGTTTCCACATATTCATCCAAGCCAGCACGATACGACGACCATCTGGAGTGCTAGTGGATTGGGTAGCGTAGAAATCGTGGCCGTGATCTACTTCGTAGAGCTTGGTATCTGGGGTAAAGGTCTTGCCGTCAAAAGAGCCTGATTGCCATGAGTTCACTGATGGGTTCTGACGGTTGTAGCCCACTGGAGCTTGGCCCATTGGTGAAGTTGCTAATACCCACTTGTGGTCGTTAACCTCGAAGAAGTCAGGGCATTCATACATGAAGGCATTGTCTTCCATCTCCTTGATCACAGAGACTAATTCCCAGTGCATGAGATCATGGCTGGTGTATTGGCGGATCTCACCTTCGTGTTTGAGGTTGGTAGCACCAAAGACCACATGGAAGAGGCCAGTTTCGTCTTTCCATACCTTAGGATCACGGAAATTGTGAATGCCTTCGTCTTCAGGCTCAATCACCACACCGAGCTTCTCAAAATGGATACCGTCGGTGGACACTGCTAAAGCTTGCACTTCACGTGCAATGCTATCGTCACCAGCCTCAACTAAGACCTTGTGACCGGTGTAGATCAGGTAAAGTTTGCCGTCATGCTCAATAGCAGAGCCCGAGAAGCAACCATCGCGATCGTAGTCTTCAGATGGAGCTAAAGCCACTAATTCGTGTTGCCAGTGAATGAGATCGGTGGAAGTAGCATGGCCCCAGTGCATTGGGCCCCACTTGGCATCGTAAGGGTAGAACTGATAGAAGATGTGGTACTTGCCTAAGGCATAGCAGAAGCCGTTAGGATCATTAATCCAGCCATAGCGTGGAGCTAAATGGTAGTGAGGGTAACTTTGCTTGTTGACCTCGTTGTGGTGAGCCTCGATGAATTGATTGGCCTTGGCCACTAATTCTTGATGATGGGTCTGATCCATGAGTTTTGCCGCGAAAATGCGGTCTCCGTACCTAAGAGAAAGGAAAACTAAATTCCAGCTACTAGCCAAGATTCTCCACCCTGTGGTGCTCACAGTGGTGCTTGGTATGGGTGGGGATAGCGGTATTTTCGCACTCACACGTGCTGTTCCCATCCAAATGCGCTTTGCTTTTTATCTTGCGTGATAGCTGGGATTGTTTGTCGGTTGCGAGGTGGCTTGCGACTATGTGCAGACTATGTGCAATTGTCGTGAAGTGCCACTTATTGACTGACAGGGGCATTACTATGCTCCTGCCAGTAAGGCTGATTAGATGTTTGCCTCAGAAGTACCGGCGAGGGTCTTTTTGGTGAGAGCAAAGGCTGAGATCACTGTTGTGATCAGCACAAATGCCGACATCATTAAGTAAGTGTTGGCAAAGCCTAAGGTATCGTAGAGGTGTCCTGCAAATGGGGCTAAGATAGCTGATACGACTTGCGAGACCATGTTGAAGCCTACCAGATAGAGGGTAGCGGACATGGCTGGGTTAAAGCGAGTCGTCAAGTACTTGAACATGGAGACGATGAGTAAAGGTACCTCAGGGCCGTGCAGTAACTTCACAGCGGAAATAGCCCATGGTGACTCGACTAAGCCCGACAGACCAATACGAGCAAACATCACAGTACCAGCTAAGAGCAGACCATTTTTAGCACCGATACGGTTGATGAGGAATGGGGCTAAGAAAGTACAAATTGCCTCGATGAACACTTGGGTGGAGTTGAGGAAACCGTACATAGTCATGCCTTGGGCATGGTCAGCGAACTTCGAGACAAAGTAGTTTACAAACTGCTGATCATAGACGCCGTACATGGAGGAGCCTAAGACGTAGACGATCACTGCCCAGAAAGCACCCATTTTGGCGAGGTTCTTAATTTCACCAAAGGAAGCTTTTTGAGTATTGTGCTCCTTGTAGTTTTCCAGCATCTTGCGCGAGAAGTCATTGGCAGTGTTGAGCTTGTAGAGGAAGAACAAGAACAGAACACCGGAAACGGAGGAGATGATGAAGTTAATGTGTGGATCGATATTGATCAGCACACCAGTAACTGCTACAGTGGCGGCCCAGCCTAAGGTACCAAACATACGGGCATGGCCAAATTCAAAGCCAGCGACACGACCAAAGCGCTCAGTGTAGGACTCTAAAGCACCAATACCAGCATTATAAGCAAAGCCCATGTAGATGCCGATTGCAATGCCACCAAAGATCACATTGATGCGCAGTAGAGGCTCGACGATAAAGATGTAGTAAGGGCCGCAGCAGCATAAGAGCACGCCAATGAAGGCTAGTAAGTGACGGCGTAAAATGATGCGATCTTGGAACATGCCGTAAATTGGAGCCAAGATCAGGGCGGTGATAGAGAATACACCGTAAGCAAAACCAATCTCAGAGCCAGAGAGGTTAAAGAACGTCTGGAGCCATACGGCTAGCAGTGAATAGCACCCTGCCCACGAGACGAAGAATAAGAACAGCATTGCGGACAAGTAATAGTATTCCTTGCCCATGTGGCGCAAAATTTCGAGAAAAGACTTCTTTTCGGCCTTGGTGGCAGCGGTCTCAGTTTCCATAGAAATTCACCTCTAATCCAAAAAGAGAAAGAGTCTCATGACCTAATTACAGCTAGCCTGAGCCATTAATCCAAATAAGCCTCAAGACAGCTTTCTCTTTTCGCTCACTCCCATTATTGGTGCTGCTCGTGTAGGAGCTATAAAGACTAAAAGGTTTAAGCCTTATAGCCGTTTACGCTTAATTAAGCTCTTCCTATCGCGAGCGTTCCCTTGCCCTGCACCTCTCCAAAAGCGCAAGGCTTAAAGTAGGTAAAAGTCACGGTTAGTCGAGTGCTAGGGCTCTCCAATCCCTTAGCGCCACTTAACCTATTGCTTGCAGCCATACAGCTGTCTGTTGTTTTGGTCTGCTGTGGAACCAATCTGCATCTATCCGAAGGAGTGCGCGTCCACCAACCCTCTCTGTTGCCTGTACCTTGTGTCAAGGTCGCAGGAACTAAGATAGCTCTGAGAAGAGCCAGCCAGAAAAAGCTGGAAGAGCTAACCATTAATCAGCGTTGTGTGCCAGTGCAGTACTTTTCCCTCTCCAACAGGAAAAGAGTCGCATCGTCACACACTCTTGCAGTTTGGCCTAGCATGATCAAAAACAGTGCAATACAGAAACAGAGCAAAATGCTGTTTGTCATAGAATGCAAAACAGAACAATTACCTGCTTTATTTGCAGTCTATATTGCAATCTTTGCAAAATCTTTGCAAAAACTTTACTTTGGATGTGTGAAGTAGATCGCGTTTTATGTGTGTTTATTGTCAAAAGGCAAGAATAAGGCGTTTTGTGAGGATGGCCTAGCTGGCCTAGCTGGCATAAAGGTTGGCGTAAGGGCGGGCTGTCTCTTTACAAGTTAGTCGAATGAAAGTGGCGTAAATATCGGCTTGTTTCGGCAGTGAAAGGTTGCATTGGTCGGGGAGTTCGGCACAGGACTGTATGGGTCTTATAAAGGCTGTAAGATGCGCTCAAAACTGACTCCTGACAGGGCTTAGAGCCCTAACAAGAGTTAGAGCGCTGCTAATATTTTTTGCAGTAAATACAGGTTCTTTGCAAAAAATACTGCAAAAATTTGCAGCAACATCAGTGCAACAGGGGTAAGAGGTGCTACTGCTTAAACTAGTATGCTAGTTGCTGTAAGTGGCCATTTCTGTTGATTTAAGGGCCTGATTTACCAAGGCTTTTGTGAGGTTAAAGAGGTGGGCAGTAAGGCAATGAGTGAAGGGAAAGCGCTCTCTATAGCTCACTATAAGGTTGTGCTTACTTACAATGATTTTTGCGGTTGTCATACAAGCAATTGCAGGTTTTGCATCCTTTTGTGCCTGTGGTAACGCTTACAAAAGCCCGTAAAGTCATCACTTTCAGGGCCAAGCATAGATAGGTATAAATTTTTTTACGTGTTACGTGGTAAAAGGTCACGGTTTGTTTGTACAATGGGGGCATGAAATGAAAGGCGTTTAGTGAACGCAGGTGCTGATGGAAAGGTACTGAGCGTTCGGGGACTGAGCGCTGGGATTTTCTAGGTGATTAGGTTGCAAGCCTAGTTGCCGATTTCTGTAAAGCCTCTTTTATAGCGGAGCGGGATTGAGACTCTTGCGAAGCTAGCAGATTGGATAGAGTGCAACGCGTGTCACAATGGGTATGTGCGTAAGCCGATTGTGATCAAGTGCTTCTAAAGTCGGAGCTCTAGCGATCTGGTCTTAGTTTGGAGATGAGCAGTAGCTAAGCCACAGTACTACTGTGGACATGGTGCTGTATAAAGGCAGAACATTCGTGGTTAAGAGTCATAGCAGAAAGTACTAGCTGTTATGGCGCGAGATCATGCTTGATGTATAGTCTTTATCATAGACATGCTAAGACAGGGGGCTTTATCGAATTAGCCTCAGAAAATTTTTTAGAAGATAGCCTCGGGCTATTTTTTTAGGTCTCCATGTTGTATCTATGCAGTGCGGTAAGTTGGGTGGCAGGTGAATGCCGTTAGGTAGGTGGACGTCAAACCCCCAAGAAAAAATTAAAAAATTTGCGTTGTGTTTGTAGCACAACGCTTTAAGCGGGAACCTCATGCCTAGACATAGAGCATGTGACCTCCATCCT
>DXEV01000084.1 GCA_019114785.1 Candidatus Anaerobiospirillum pullistercoris
TCACCCTGATGGCACCCTCGATACCTCCTCTCCAATCTTTAGACCTTGGCCTGTGGATCCGTCTTTAGTTGTAGTCAACGAGAAGGCCAATCAGGTCTTTAAGAAAGCAGCTGAAGTGTTGCTTACAGGCGAAAATCTTCCTCCTAAGCCAGTTGTTGGGCATTTGGCCTATGGCGAGAAGATGGACAACCTTAAGCAGTTTAGTTGTATGCCAATTGAGGAGTCGGGCTATTTCTCGCACACCCCTCTTTTCTATTGGGATAAGCATAGCTTGTTACTACAAGTTAATACTCCAATGGAGGTTACTACTTTCCTTAAAGGAAAAGAGGTTAAGTACTCTTTGTTTGTGTCGCCTTATAGCGCGGTGCCTGCTGTGGATTTTGCCAAGGATTGGCGTGAAAAACATGCCGCTGCGTTGACGCAAAAAGCCTTAGTGGACGCCATGTACACGTCTGTGGCTAAGGGTAAAGCTGTACGTGTCGCTGCCAACGGTGGTAGATGGAGCTCTCTGGTCGTTAAGGCCGAAGACGTGCCTTCGCGTATGTTTGAGCCAACTGGTCTGTATGAGATGTTCTCTGGCTTTGACTATACCAAGCAACCGATCCGTGAGCAAAGCCTTGAGATCCGTATTCTCTACTGCCTGTGGTTCATTGCCTCGAATTTGGTGAAAGCCCGCGCCATCATGCCTCAGCTGATGCTCAATGAGGCCGGTGACATGCAATGTTGCTGGTTGCCAGCCACTATCTCTCCTGAGGTGCGCGATCTGGTAACTAAAGTCGGTCTGTCTTTACAGGGCTATGAGCACTTCCTCTTTAATCGTTTAGATCGTCAGTATTATCTGCATCCTCAGTTCTTAGGCGAGATGTTGTTGGCTCCATTTATCCAATCCTATCTTGCTTGGTCTGTGGATGATATGACTCTCATCCAGACTCGCGATACTACAGATTTATCAGTGATCTTTGCTGAGGAAGAGCTGCATTTATCTCAGATCACTTCGCACGATTTCGAGCTTACTGGCATCAAGTACCGCCTTGAGAACTGGCTTGCTCCGGTCAATACTCGCTCTAATTTGCGTTATATCCCAGTGCTGCGCTTCATTGATCTGGGCGATTACGAGCAGTACTGCGATTCCATCTTTGCTGACATGGACGAAGAGATCCGTGAAGAGGCAGAGCAGACTTATGAGCAGCAACAGGAGGCGATCCAAAATCTGTCGTCTTCAGCCTCTCCTCAGATGATGGATTTCATTAGCAATGTCCTCTCGGGCTCTGAGCAGCAGGACTCTGCACAGCACGTTTCAGCTTCACCAGTAGACAAGGTTGCTCAGTATGGCGTTGGTATGGAGCTGGGCTTTATGGGCTTCCCTCCTGAGATGCAAGAGGATCTGGAGGATGCTGGTTTCGTTGATGAGACTGGCTTTGTGCCATTGCGTTATATCCTCAAAGAGGATCTCTTTAAGCCAGTGCGTCAAGAGTGCATGCGTACTATTTCGCGTTTTAACACCTTGGTGCCAAGCTTGAGCAAGCTCTTTAGCAGCAAGAATAATGTATTGGTATTGCCGCTACCTGAGGTCTATAAGACTTTAAGTGTTGCCTACTCTGCTTTGCAGTTGTTAGGTGTGCGCTTAGTCATCCCAAAGAGCTTAGAGCACATGCTGCGTCCATCGGCTGTAATGAAGATGGATTTGCCTGATAACAAGCCTATTCAGACCTTTATGGATCTCAGCTCCTTGTTGAACTTTAGTTGGCAAGTAGCAGTTGGTGATCATGCTTTGAGTGGCGACGAGTTTAAGCTCTTAATGGCCAATGCCGGTCAAGTCGTGCGCTTTAAAGACAGGTTTGTCTATGCAGATCCTGAGATGTTACGTCGTATCCAAGAGCGCTACGAGATGTTGCAGCGCATGAATACCTCAAAGAGTGAACTCTTAGAAGCCGCTCTGACAGGTAGCTTTGATGAATACGACGTGGTACTGAGTCAGCGTTTGCGTGAAGTTCTCGATAAGATGCTGGGTACCGAGCAGATCGATCTGCCTCAGGGCTTAAAGAAGAGCCCTAATAACGTGCTGCGTGAGTATCAGGTGCGTGGCTACGAGTGGCTGATTCGCAATGCCCGTATTCAGGTCGGTTCGATCCTCGCTGATGACATGGGCTTAGGTAAGACGCTACAAGTAATTACGGCCTTACTGCGCTTAAAAGAGGACAACATTCTCAGTGCTGAGCATCCTGCTTTAGTGGTAGTGCCAACCTCGTTGTTACGCAACTGGGTTCATGAGATCGAGTCTCGTGCTGACAATCTTTCGGTGTACACCTATTACGGCACCGGTGCTGAGCTTAATGGTGTAAAGACCGATATCATTCTGACCTCGTATGGCACGGCCCGTAACCGTATCAATGAGTTAAAGAAGTGGCACTTCAGTGTACTGGTGATCGATGAGGCTCAAGCCATTAAGACCATGACTACAGCTTTGAACAAGGCGCTGCGTACCTTAACAGCGGATAACTTCATTGCTATGTCGGGTACTCCAGTGGAAAACCGTCTGTTGGAGTACTATTCCATTCTGGATTTCGTCAATCGTGGCTTGTTTGGCACAGTACGAGGCTTCACCAAGAACTTTGCCGTGCCTATTGAGCGTAATCGTGATCCAAAGAAGGTGGAGCGCTTTAAGCGCTTAACTGCGCCTTTCATTCTGCGCCGCTTAAAGACCGACAAGAATGTGATCAACGATCTGCCTGATAAGATCATCTCGGATCAGTATTGCTCGCTGACTCCAACCCAAGCTTCGCTTTACCAATCAGTGGTAAATAGAAAGATGGAGCTCTTAAACCAAGGGGAAATGGATCCAGCTGCTCGCCGTGCACTGGTGTTAAGCATGATCCAGAACTTAAAGGCTGTTTGTAATTCGCCTGCTCAATACTCGCAGAACAATGGCAGTTACAACCCAGCTGACTCTGGTAAAGTGGAGCGCTTGCTGGAGCTCTTAGAGGATGTGATGGCCACTAAGGATAGTAAGGTGCTGATCTTCACTCAGTCGGTGATCATGGGCAAGCTGTTGCAACCGATCATTGCCGAGAAGTTTGGTCATACGCCACAATTCCTGTATGGTGGCCTCTCGCCTCAGGATCGCGCTAACATGGTGGATCGCTTCCAACACGATGCCAAAGAGCGCGTTATGCTCTTGTCGCTGCGTGCCGCTGGTACCGGTCTTAACTTAACGGCTGCCAATACGGTGATCCACTTTGATCTGTGGTGGAATCCTGCTGTGGAGAATCAGGCTACGGATCGTGCTTTCCGTATTGGTCAAAAGCGTAAGGTGACGGTGTACCGCTTCATCTGTGCGCACACCTTTGAGGAGCGCATTAACGCCATGATCAACTCCAAGCGTGATCTGGCAGATATGGCTGTGGTCACGGGAGAGAATTGGATTGGTAATCTCTCGAATCGCCAGTTGAACGATCTCTTCTCACTGCACGAAGATTAGGAAGACCTCCGCTCTGTCAGAGCCCCTTAGCTCTGTCAGAGCTTTAGGTCTTGGGCAATAAAAAAGGGAAGCTTAGGCTTCCCTTTTTTATGCCGCATGCAGATGCCGCATGGCGCAGGCGGCGATCTTGGCTGCGTACCTCGTAGCTCGCGGCTACGCATCGTGTACTGCAAGCCTTATCTTGCCTATTGGTGATAGGTCTTTAAGAAGTGCTCTAAGCGGTTGCAAGCATCATCAAGGGTGTCAACCTCTGGGAGGAAGACTACACGGAAGTGATCTGGAGCAATCCAGTTGAAGCCTGTGCCTTGCACCACCAGCATCTTTTCTTGACGTAGTAAGTCTAAGCAGAACTTTTGGTCGTCCTTGATGTTGAAGCGCTTCACATCAAGCTTAGGGAACATGTAGAGGGCTCCATGTGGCTTTTTGACGCTGACACCTGGAATGGAGTTCAGGCGATTGTACATAGCCTCACGCTGACGGTGTAAACGGCCACCTGGCACAATCAGCTCATTAATACTCTGATACCCACCTAAAGCCGTTTGGATTGCATGCTGTAACGGTACATTGGCACACAGACGCATAGCCATCATCATGCGAATGCCTTCGATATAGCCACGCATTTTGGTCTTAGGGCCAGTTAAGATCATCCAGCCTTGTCTAAAGCCGCAAGCACGATAGACCTTGGATAAGCCGTTGTAGGTTACGATTGGGATATCGTCACATAAAGTGCAAATGCTGCGGTGAGCGTAATCATCGTAGAGGATCTTGTCGTAGATCTCATCAGAGAAGATCATGAGGTCATGCTGGCGGCAGATCTCAATTAAATCTTGTAAGAGCTCAGTGCTGTAGACTGCACCGGTTGGGTTATTTGGATTGATGATGACGATACCACGGGTGCGAGGGGTGATCTTGCGCTTGATATCTTCGAGATCTGGGAACCAGTCTTGTTCCTCATCGCAGATGTAGTGCACGGCGTGACCACCGGCCAAAGTTACACCAGCTGTCCACAGAGGGTAATCAGGGGCTGGAACTAAGATCTCATCGCCATTGTTGAGCAGAGCGTTCATGGACAGGGTAATCAGCTCAGATACGCCGTTACCGATGTAGACGTCCTCAACGTCAGCCTCTCTTAAGCCCTTTTGTTGGTAGTATTGGGCAATTGCTTTACGCGCTGAGAAAATACCATTGGACTCACAATAGCCTTGCGAGTTAGGGAGGTTTCTGACCACATCACGCACCACTTCCTCAGGTGCTTGAAAACCAAAGGTGGCCAGATTGCCGATGTTGAGCTTGAGGATACGCACGCCCTCATCTTCCATGCGGCAAGCTTCTTGGTGGATTCTGCCTCTAATGTCGTAGCAGACATGATCCAGCTTATGTGATTTTTCAATCAGCTTCATAAAACAATACCCTAGCACCGTTAGGCCTAGAGTCTCCAATTTGAGTTAAGAACACAAAGCCAAAAACCGAAGCTGTGTTGGTACCGCCACGTTCTCGTGGGGCTGCCACGCAGTCCCGCATGGCATCGCTTTCAGCCATGCTAAGACCTGACGCAGTTGCTGTTGCTACTGCTCAGACGCTTAAATTTAAGACTTCAGTCGTGGCCATTGTAGCACCGGCGTAAGGCAAAGCCTGCAAGCATGCGCCAGCGCAGCGCATAGTTCTGGGCTTTATGCACAGACACTGACATTCCAGTGCAGTGTAGGTGGCCACTGTGTCAGGCAGAGCTATTTAAGAGAAGAGGAAAGAAAAAAGTAGGATTACGTGCACTTTATTGGTGCGGAGTGCTTGCTGCTTATTGGTGCGGTGGATTGGTGCAGAGAGGCTCAGTCCAGCTAAAGAGAGCCTAAGCTGTCTGCTAGCAGCAGACAGCTCATAGCAGCTTCCTGCTGTGGCGGCTGCCAGCAGGGCTGCCCGTTGTGGCAGCGGCCAGTTAGGGCAGCCAGCTGGGGTGCTTAGAAGTCGCGGCCCATGACGCGCTCGTAGTAAATGTTTTCCAACACATAGCGCTCATAAGCGTAGTGTGGCGAAGCTGCACGACGATATTTCACCATGTCACGGGTGCGCTCTGAATAGGTGATGGAGTTGTTAAACATCACAAAAGGAATGCGTACCCCTGATTGGGTGATGATAAAGCCTGCCAGATTGGACACGTTTTGCAGCGTGCCGGTCTTAGCAATGACATGCTCTTTTAACGGAGCATTGAAGGTCGATGCACGCCAGTGTAACGTGCCTGATTTGCCCGATACTGGTAAGAGCTCAATGATACCCAGCTGCTCATTGTGGTTATTGATGTAATCTAAGATCTCCAGCATCTTGCTTGGAGTCAGCAAGTTATGTGGTGATAGACCTGAGGCATCCACAATATAGGAGTTACCAAGATCGATCTTGGCGTATTGGCTGAGGATCGAGCGAATAGCGCGATTAGCACGATAGTAGGTAGCAGGTAAGTCAAAGTACTCAGCGGCAATATTCTTAGCAATAGAATCTGCGTAGAGGTTGTTAGACTTTTGCAGCATGTACTCCACCATTTCACGCATTGGTGGAGAAGTGCGCTGGGCAATAGTCACGGTATCAGGATCAGGGGTATGGGAGATCTCGATGCCACCAGTCACACGGATATTGAGTCTACGTAGAATGCTGCGCGTCCAATCAAGACCCCAACGCTCGGCGTCGGCAATGGCTAAAGACAGTGGCCAAGGCTTGCTCTTTGGGCTTACAGGGACGCAGCCTGTTAAGTGGTACTTGTTGTCGATGTAGAGATTAGCCTCAAGAATACAATCACCACCGTAGTCATTGGCGTTAACAGCTACGACATCAGAGACGATATCAATAGGAATACCAGCAGGTACTAATGGGGTGGCATGGCTACCTGGGCCTTCGGTAGTCAGTTGGGCATAGGTGCAGTTGCGATTCAGAATAATTGGAGCTGAAGGTGCGGTGAAGCAAGCTGGCAGATCACTCCATGACCAGCCATTAGCGCGGCTTGGGCCACCAAAGCGGCTGACATCTAAGATCACTTTACCTGCAATCTGCTTAACGCCATGGCGTTGCAGCATAGACAGTAAGGTGCGGTAGTGATCGATACGCATGGTTGGATCGCCGGTAAATTTGACGATCACATTGGAGTGCAGCACACCTTGACGGTCAACATTGAGTTTATTGTTAGCAGCTACAGCCGAGCTCTGTACATCAAGACGGGTGGTGAGTTCGTAATCTGGGCCCAAATAGAGCATAGCAGCTAAAGCTGTCAGCATCTTTTGCGTTGATGCAGGGTGGAAGTAGAGATCTTGGTTTTTGCCATAGACTTGCTTGCTGTTTGGCAGTTTATAGGCCACACCGATCTGCACGCCCTCTAGTGGCGTGGCGCTAGCAGCTAAAGCATAGGCAGGACTGCTGGAACCTACAGTTAAACCAAAGGCAAGGCCTAAGGAAAGGCTGAGGCTTAAGAGTTTTGACTGCTTTGGCAGTAAAAATAATGGGCCTAAGAGCCTAGAGCTTAAGCGCTGGCCCCATGCTGAGAACAATGACAACATTGCTATTCTCGATCGAAAACAAAATGCGGTTGGCAAAAAATCGTAGCCTGCATTATAGCGGTGCTAAGGCCAAGTACCAAATAATAGCAAAATAGCTTGTATGTAAGGGCCTGCAAGAGGCCGAGGCGATGCAAATGCCTTTTTTCACTATCATCCATGGTCTATAATACTTATTTTATGGCTGCGCGGGAAAGAAATGTATGCCTGTAGCAAGCCATAAGGTATCAGGGTACGCGAACAGATCGGCTTCAGAGCTTTGCGGCAGCGTTGCTTTGCGGCAGCGTAGTTAATGCTGCCTGCGAGCGCCACTAACTTCACTAACTTAAGTGAGTAAGAAGCTAGCCTCGTCGTGTGCTTTGGGACAAGGTTTGGTGCGCCGGACGTTACGATCTGTGGCAAGGTCAGCTTGCTTTCTCTCTGTTGCTTGTCAGAGCAAAAATAAGTGAGCAGCAAGTGCGCTTGGTCAGCTCATAGTCTTTGAGGGTTGTTTGTTTATGGTTATTGAGCCAAAGGTACGTGGTTTTATCTGTGTGACCACACATCCAGTGGGCTGTGCTGCTAATGTGCAGCATCAGATCGACTATGTGAAGTCGCAGCCTAAGATCGATAATGGCCCAAAGAAAGTGCTGGTGATCGGTGCTTCTACCGGTTATGGCTTAGCCTCTCGTATCAGTGCTGCTTTTGGTGCAGGTGCTGCTACCTTAGGTGTGTTCTTTGAGAAGCCTGGTACGGAAAAGCGTCCAGGTAGTGCAGGCTGGTACAACTCTGCTGCCTTTACCAAAGCAGCCCAAGAGGCTGGCTTATATGCCCGTAATGTCAATGGCGATGCCTTCTCTGATGAGTGCCGTGAGAAGGTTATTGAGATCATCAAGCAGGATTTAGGTCAGGTGGACTTAGTGGTCTATTCGCTGGCCGCTCCTGTGCGCAAGCTGCCATCTACCGGTGAAGTGGTGCGCTCCTGCTTAAAGCCAATTGGCAAGCCATATACTTCTACTGCTATCGATACCAACAAAGACACCATTATTGAGGCTACAGTTGAGCCAGCCACCCCAGAAGAGGTGCAGAACACTGTGACCGTGATGGGTGGTCAAGATTGGGAGCTGTGGATGCAAGCCTTAGAAAAGGCTGGTGTTTTAGCTGAAGGCTGCAAGAGCGTGGCTTACAGCTACATTGGTACCGAGATCACTTGGCCAATTTACTGGCATGGTGCTTTAGGTAAGGCTAAGGAAGACTTAGATCGTGCCTCCAAAGAGATCCGCTCCTCTCTGCAACCTTTACACGGTGATGCCCGTGTGGTGGTCTTAAAGTCGGTGGTAACTCAAGCTTCGGCTGCTATTCCAGTAATGCCTCTGTATATCGCTCTGTGCTTCCGTGTGATGCGTGAGCAGGGTATTCACGAGAGTGTGATTGAGCATATCTTCCGCATGTTCAACAGCGCTTTATACGGCATCTGCGCCCCAGAGCTGGATGCTGATGGTCGTGTGCGCATGGACAGCTGGGAGCTGCGTGATAGCGTGCAGTTAAAGTGCAAGGATTTATGGCCAACGGTTACTACTGAGAACTTAAAGCAGATAACCGATTACGAAGAGTATAAGCACGAGTTCTTACAGCTCTTTGGCTTCGAGGTTGAGGGCGTGGATTACAGCGCCGACGTCAACCCAGTGGTCGATTTTGACTGCGTACAGCTGTAGTCAGCTTGTTCGCTATGCAGCTATAGCCATGCAGCTGGAGCCATGCAGCCTGTCTCGTTAGTCTGAGACAGTTGCTGCGATGGCTGAGTAGGCAATAACAAGAGCTAAATGCGCCATCGCAACTGTCCTCCAATCAGCAGCTTTGCTCATCTCTGCTGATGGTCGCAGGTCGGTGGCGTTTGTATTTTTTCACATGACAAAAGGTGTGTGGGCAAATGACTGCGCAAATTATTGATGGTAAGGCTTTAGCCAAAGAAGTACGCTTAGGCTTAAAAGAAAAAGTGGCCGCTAAGGTAGCCGCCGGAGAGCGTGCTCCAGGTTTAGCCGTGATCTTAGTCGGTGCAGATCCAGCCTCTCAGGTGTATGTGCGCAATAAGCGCCGTGCTTGTGAGGAAGTGGGCATTAAGAGCTTTTCTTATGACCTGCCTGCCACCACTTCGCAAGCTGAGTTAGAGGCTCTGATCGAGGAGTGCAATAACAATCCTGAGATTGACGGTATCCTCGTGCAATTCCCTCTGCCAGAAGGCTTAGATGAGCGTCGTGTGATCGAAAAGATCTCTGCTGCCAAAGATGTCGATGGTTTCCATCCTTACAATGTAGGCCGTTTAGTCCAGCGTATTCCGCTGTTACGTGCCTGCACGCCAAAGGGTGTGATGACCATGTTAAAGTCCATTAAACTTGATTTACTGGGCATCAACGCGGTGATCGTGGGCGCATCTAATTTAGTGGGCCGTCCTATGGCTTTAGAGCTCTTATTAGAGGGCGCAACCGTCACTGTTACCCACCGTTTTACCAAGAACTTAGAGCATTTTGTGCGTCAGGCCGATCTCCTGATTGTGGCTTGTGGTAAGCCTCACTTAGTGCCAGGTGAGTGGGTAAAAGATGGTGCCGTAGTGATCGATGTGGGTATCAATCGTTTAGACGATGGCTCGCTGTGTGGTGATGTGGGCTTTGAGGAGGCTGCTAAGCACGCCTCTTACATTACTCCAGTGCCAGGCGGTGTAGGCCCAATGACTGTGGCTACCTTGATGGAGAACACGGTTGAGGCCTATGAGCGTCATCTTGAGGCTGAATAGCGATCCTGTTCACTAGATAGCAAATTTGCTGGCTCATTGGTTCTAACAATAGAAGCAGAGGCTGTGTGGTCTAACCGCACGGCCTTTTGTCGCTTTGGGCTAAAATTTGCACACTTTCTGAGATCTGGCTATAAGAACAGATCTTTGCTTTTAAGCTGAGGCAAGCAGGAATTTAGATCTATCTCAGAGGCAAATATTAGGTATTTTTTGTTATCGCCCTAATTGAGGTCTAGGCCATGTATGTGCAAAAATAGCTCCACATATAACGCATATTTGCACTGTCGTGGTTCACTTTGTTTTCCTCAGAGAGCCAAGTGCAGATTAGCGCGTTTAGAGAAAAATGGCCGCAAAAATTGCACACTTGCTTAGCGTTTGTCGTAGCAGCTGAAG
This sequence comes from Candidatus Anaerobiospirillum pullistercoris, assembly GCA_019114785.1. Classification (GTDB taxonomy): domain Bacteria; phylum Pseudomonadota; class Gammaproteobacteria; order Enterobacterales; family Succinivibrionaceae; genus Anaerobiospirillum; species Anaerobiospirillum pullistercoris. Next base: position 10,172 of record DXEV01000084.1, read on the forward strand.
CAAAAAGAGCCCATTTGCTCGCTGCACCTTTGGCTTTGTGGAGCCTTCATAAGCCTTCGTTTACGCATAAGCTCTTTGCCTTGTCTCATAGAAATGCGGTGCTGCATCTAAATAAGTAAAAAGGTTCAGACAGTCCCTGTCAGCTTGTAGCAATGATCTCTCAGGAAAGAGTCCCCAAAAATCCAATAGATAAAACTTTGTGCTTTAAGCCTCGGAATGCCTTTGGTGATAAAAGCCTGTAGCGGTTAAAAGAAAAAAGTTTAGAGCTGTTAAAGCTCTGTTGGTCTTAATGTTTTGTGTATTTGGTGAGCGATTCTGTCCAGAAGGTGAATGGACGGATTCTGCTTTTGGTTTTAGCCCCAGCAGGTTTGGCTCATGATTTTATTGTTCCTAGTTGTTTGGGCCATTGTTATTGCCCTCAACGAAGTGCTGTTTTCTGCGCAGCCTTTTACTCTGACTAGTCTGGCAGATACCATGCCGAGCACCTTAGTTTTATCGGTGTTCCTCTCGGCTGCCGTGTATTTGGCTAAGAAAAAGATCATTGATGCGCTGAAAAAAGGACAGCCTATTGATAAGCGTTTTGTCGCGGAGCTGACTCCTCAGGTTGGTCATGAGCTCAATAATGTGAGACGCCAAATGGAGGGGACTGACACTGAGGACTCTATCCCCTATGAAAATCAGGGTAATGTCAGACGCAGTACTTCTAAGAGTCGGCGTAAGGTCAATCCTTATACAGCAGCTGTAGAAGCAGCACGTACTCCGCACAATAAAGCACGGCGTGAGGCCTATCAGCGCGCCTACGGAGATCGTGGTCGTCATAATTTAGATGATCCAAATTTAAAGCGTGCGCAAGAGGGCTTAGAGGCCTTAGATGCTCTGGGATCCTTAAGTGAGGATTCAGGGGCTGAAGTGCCTTTAACTCCACGTCGTCGTAGCGATGCCAATCGTGAGCGCTCTAGTAACACCTATGGCATGAGTGCTCATATGAAAGCTGTGGAAAAAGCTGCTAGTGGGCACAGTGCTGCAACTCAGCATCCTTTCTCGAGCACTGGTGCTAGCGTCAAGGGGCCACGAGTCACCAGCGGCCCAACCATGGCCGAGCGCAAAGCACAGATTGAGCAAAATAAGGAACAATTAAAACAGCGCCGTCGTGAGCAAATTGAAGCTTTATCTACGGTGTCGCAAGAGGATAAAGCTAAGGCAGCTGTTGAGCAAAAGAACGCCGCTGCGCAAAAGAAGCAACGCCAAAAGGAGCGTCAAGAGCAAGAGGCTAAAGCTAAAGCTCAGGCCCATAAAGAGTTTAAGCAGCTCAAAGAAAGCCTGAATCCTTTTGCCAAAAAGGATGCGGTGAAGTCCAAGCTGGGTGAAAAGAGTAAGGCAGCTGAACAAGCGGCTGCTGAGCAAGCCGCTGCCGAGAAAGCTGCAGCCGAAAAAGCTGCGACAGAACAAGCTGCTATGCAGGCTGCGTCCGAGCAAGCCCGTGCCCAAGCTGAAGCTCAGCTGAAACAAAGTCAGGCTGCTGCTAAGCAAAGCCAAAAGGTAGTACGCGAGACGCGTACTGCCGCTCCGCGCAAGAAACCTAGCGATCTCTTACAGTCTAAGCAAGCAAGTTCTCTAGCTGAGCGCGCTGCCCAGCAGCAAAATTTAGAGCGCTTACAACAGGAGGCTAAGCGCAATGTGTCGTCTCAGCATGTGCCTATGGGGGCTGATGATGAGGCACGCGTGCCGGATTATGTAGATAGTCTGGAGATCCCAGGCAAGGGCAATTTGCAGCTGGATACCTCGGGTTTGCAGCGTACCCGTAAACCAAAGCAAGGTGCAGGTTTAGACACCTCAGCTTTGAAAAAGGCTAAGCTCTCGCCTGCCATTAACGCTAATATGCAGCGCTCGGCAGCTACGTTTAAACCACAGCAAGTTGATGTTGGTGGTGGCAGCGGTGCTGGTGGACGGATGCTGTCTACCTCAGCTAAAGATCATGCTGGTGCAGGCAATAGCATGTTGCAGCGTACTGGTGAGGTCGGAGTCAATCAGCCACAGCAAGGTAGCAGTGGCATGAGCGTTAGAGATACTGCCGCTGCCATGAGTACCACTCTGAGCAATGACTCTTCGTTAGAGCGCGGTAAGACCAAACGCTTGGATCTGGCTGATTATCAAGCTAACGCCCGTGCCCGTGCTTTAGCTCGAGCTCAAGCACCAAAGGCTACTCACGGCTGGCAGGGCAATGCGCCTACAGCTAAGAAGCATCGAGCTGACACCACGGCTAGTAGTGCTCGCAAACATACAAGTGCCGAGCAAGGTCGTGTGGGCACAGCCAGTACTTTGGGTATGAACAATGCCCGCGCAGGCTTACCAACGCAGATGATCTCCTCGGACGAGGCTCCAGTGCGTCAGGTAATTTCTACTTCCTTAAAGCCACAGGTGGGGCCACACAGTGATAATCTGCCAAAGGTGCGACCATCAGATCCGATCTCAGATCTGCAATTAGCACCTAAGATCCGTGCTCGTGCTAAGAGCAATATCAAGCGCAATCGCGATAAGCTCTTACAGCGAGGCCCAAACTTTATTAATGCAGCTGCCACCGCAGCGGCAAAGGGCACTGTAGGCTCGACCTCAAATGCGGCTTTAAGCAGTAGGAATGCAGCCACAAATGCGCAAACAGATAAGATCCATGCGCAAAATCAGGCTAATACCTATCAAATGCAGCAAGAGGCCGCCGATCAAGGCGCAGCTCAAGGCAAAGCTCAGAGCAAAGGAGCTAATGCCAAGACGCCAACTGACGAGCAGGCTTAGTCATCTAGAAAAAAAGCGCCAAAAGGCGCTTTTTTTCTGAGCTCAAGCTTGAGCTCAAGGGACAATCTTAAGAGCAAGGTTATTTGCTGCTGGCAGTTTTGCTCTTAGCGGCAGCTTTGGACTTAGCAGCGGTTTTGCTCTTAGCTGCGCTAGTTTTAGCGGCAGTGGCCTTTGCAGCGCTAGCCTTAGGGGCTGCCTTGCTCTCTGCCTTAGCAGCGGTCTTGGCAGGTGCTTTAGCAGCAGGCTTGCCCGAGGTGGCCTTGCTTGCTGCTGCCTTCTTGGCAGCAGGTTTTTTGGCTGCCTTAGCCTTTGCTGCTGGAGCAGCAGCTGGAGCTGCATCGGCTGGAGCTGCGTCGGCAGGTGCTGTAGGAGCTGCAGGGGCGGCAGGAGCAGGTGCATTAGCGGCCAGCTTGTGCTCTAAGTAGTGGATCGACACACCACCTTGGATCTCCATTGGATCTGTGAGCAGATCTTTATGCAATGGAATATTGGTGCGAATACCGTCGATCACCATTTCCTCTAAGGCCTCACGAGCACGGCTGATAGCTAACTCACGGGTATCATCGTGCACAATCAGCTTGCCGATCAGCGAATCGTAGTGAGGTGGTACGGTGTAGGACTCGTAAATGTGGGAATCCCAACGAACACCTGGGCCGCCTGGAATATGCAGACGCTTGATCTGACCTGGGCATGGGGCAAAGGTCTTTGGATCTTCGGCGTTAATACGGCACTCAAAAGCATGACCGTGGAGCTTGATATCGTCTTGGGTGAAGGACAGTGGCTCACCAGCGCAAATCGAGATCATTTCGCGCACTAAGTCGATACCAGTGATCATCTCAGTGATTGGGTGCTCCACCTGAATACGGGTGTTGACCTCAATGAAGAAGAATTGGCCGTTTTCGTAGAGGAACTCAAAGGTACCAGCACCGCGATAGCCAATATCAATACAGGCCTTAACGCAGGACATACCAATGGTGTGGCGTTGCTCTGGGGTAATGAATGGAGCAGGGGCTTCTTCTAAGACTTTTTGGTTACGACGCTGCATCGAGCAATCGCGCTCGCCTAAGTAGACAGCGTGACCTTTACCGTCGGAGAGGATCTGAAATTCGATGTGACGTGGGTTTTCGAGGAACTTCTCCATATAGACCGATGGATTGTTGAAGAACATATCGGCCTCACGACGGGTTAAGGCGATAGCCTCTTCTAAGTCCTCTTCGCGACGCACTACGCGCATGCCACGACCGCCGCCACCACCAGCGGCTTTGATGATAATTGGGTAGCCTACCTGACGGGCGAGCTTAATGTTCTCTTCGATATTGTCGCCTAAAGCGCCCTCAGAACCAGGCACGCATGGCACGCCAGCTTTTTTCATCACGCGCTTGGCGGATACCTTGTCACCTAAGAGGCGAATGGTATCAGCGGTAGGGCCAATGAAGATAAAGCCAGACTTTTCCACCATTTCGGCAAAATCAGCATTCTCAGAGAGGAAGCCGTAACCTGGGTGGATAGCAGAAGCGCCAGTAGCTTCAGCGGCGGCAATGATGGATGGGATGTTGAGATACGACTCTTTAGCCGCAGCAGGGCCAATACACATGCTTTCGTCAGCTAATTGCACGTGCATCAGATCGCGATCGGCACTGGAGTGCACTGCCACGGTCTTTAATCCTAGCTGGCGGCAAGCGCGTAAAACGCGCAAAGCAATTTCGCCACGATTGGCAATGAGCACCTTTTCTATTTGCATACGAAAAATCCTACAAAGGTGAGACCGCTTAGTGTCGCTAAGGCTATCTTAGGGCAATGTGCCCAAAGGGGCAGGTAGCTCCAAAAGGTCAGAGAGGATCAGGGCTATATCCCATACCTTGCTGGAGTTCCGCAAACGCTGTTCCGTGAACTTAGAACCGAGGTCTCTGTGCCGGAAAATACGTCGGTGGGGCAGAGCGACAATGAGAGTTTTGGCTAGCATTTAGGTTTTGGCCTTAGCCAAATACCAAGGTAGAGCCAAGTTACCGAGGTCTCACAGAGTGGAGGCGACAGGATACAGCAAGTTTAGGCGCTACATGCGCCTCGGGCATCATGCAGTACAGCTTGCGCTGTGCATTGCAGCTTGCGCTGTGCATTGCAAGCTGTGGCTTGCAGTGGCTTGCAGAGCAAGTTGTGACTTGCTCGGTGAGCTTGCTCACGTGTCGCAGCTCAACTCAACTGACTGATATCTTTTAACAGCGAAAAGCTCTGGCCTCAGGCACAGAGCTTTTCTTGGGCAAAAGCTCTTTGTAGCAATAAAACTGTACTTAGAGCTAAGACATTGCAGTCAGAGATTATTCAAACAGGAAGATTGGTTGATCGAACTCAACGGTGGAGCCGTTTTCGACCAAGATCTTCTTGATGGTGCCAGAGCGATCAGATGGGATCTGGTTGATCATCTTCATGGCTTCGACGATGCACAGGGTGTCACCCTCTTTTACCGTTTGGCCGACTTCCACAAATGGAGCACTGGTTGGGCTGGCGGCACGATAGAAAGTGCCCACCATGGTCGAGCGCATGATCTTGGAATCATCGACTGGGTCAGCGTCTGCAGCAGCTGCTGGAGCAGCAGCGGCTGGGGCGGCGGCTGGAGCAGCTGGGGTAGCTGTAGCAGTAACGACTGGAGCAGCAGCTACTGGTGCAGGAGCTGCAACCACAGTTTGTACGGCGGGAGCTACTGACGACTGACGAGAAATGCGCAGTTCTTCCTCACCTTGCTTTAAATTGATTTCTGCAATATCGGAGTTCGATACGAGATCAATCAATTTAGCGATTTTGTGAATGTCAATTTGCATTTGGACTTCCCAGAACAAACGGACAAAACTGACAAATCAGCTTTCACTACACTTGAAGCTGCTGGTGCCAGTGTATTTACTAACACAGCGGTGTACAGCGATGTACAGTAGTGTGGTGAAATGCCACACCATACAAGCCACAGGCTTGCAGGTTTGACGTGCATAGCCTATAGCTTTGGGTGAGGCAGTGCTGAACAGCAAAGTGAAGACATGGCCTAAAAGCTTGTCCTCTTGCCACATTAGACGGCACTACAAAGCATCTAATGGTATGCCTTGTAGTTCAAGTCTAAGTCAGTAATGCCTTAGAGGTATTCTGTGTCAGATTGGAGCATAAAGAGGCCAATCTGCTACCGAGGGGCGCAACTAAAAGCTGCGACTTTTATGTGAGCTTAAGCTTCCTTGGGACTTAAGCCACTTGGTGATTGGCGGTCATTACGACCGTAGTCACAGGGGATCGGAGCTTGGGGACTCTTGAGGTTTGGCCTTAAGAGTCAGGCATCTTGAGCTTGCGATCCTATATGTGGGCCCATGAGCTCTTTTCTTATAGAAAAGAGAGCATGTGCTTTTGTGGTGTGAGAAAGAAGCAGAGCCACACAGACATGTTAGTTACTGTATTAACTTTATGGCCTGCCTTTTATCTCAGACGTTTGGTGGTCGCCACTAGTACCTGCAACACTATCGTTTCTTTGCTGACGTTTAAGATCAGGACTTTGCAGCCTTTTCTTTGAGGTAGCGCACGGCCTTATCTAAAGCATAGCCGTAACCGTCAAGGCCGAAGCCCACGATCACGCCCACGGCTTTGGCCGAGAGATAGGAGTGGTGACGAAATTCTTCACGGGCATGCACATTAGAAATGTGGATCTCAATGAAAGGGATCGAGACCGCATTTAAGGCGTCTAAGATAGCGACGCTGGTATGAGTGTATGCACCGGCATTAATCAAAATAAAATCAGTATTGCCGTAGGCTTGCTGGATCTTATCGACAATGGCACCTTCGCTATTGGACTGGAAATGTTCCAGCTCCACCCCGAGGGTCTTGCTTTGCTGCATTAAGCGCTCTTGCAGAGACTCGAGGTTGTCGTGGCCATAGACATTAGGCTCACGAATGCCTAAGAAGTTAAGGTTAGGGCCATTGATGACCAAAATTTTTGGAGTATTCAAAAGAGATCTCCGAGTTATCGCAGATTGCCCAATTCTAACAACAAATGCTAAATTTGGCTGAATTTTCTCTGTTTTTTGCGATTTTTGTCGTTATGTTAGTCTTTTTTTGGACTTTTAGTTGTGGAGAAATCAGGTCTAGATCAGACTTTAGGGCTGTTTTGCGGACAGCAATTGTAACGATCTGAGCTGATCTGACAAGAGCAAGCAGAGCTCGCTACATGGTACGCTCTGTGTGCTTGCTGTGAGCAGCAAGCTTGCCAGCGCATCTGTGCTTGCGCATGTATGCGCGTACCAGCGCTTACGCGCGCCCCAGCGCAAAGCAGTGCAGCACTTGCCCTCTTCCTTGGCAAATAACAACTAAGGCTTTGGACAGCCTCTAGGCCTCAAAAGTGCCCAGATGGGGTTGGGGTGTTCGCTACTCTGTGATCAGAGTCGCGAAAAGTGAAAAGCACTAATAGGGGGCAAAAATGGGGTGCAACTAGGGCTAAAGCTGAAAAACATGGGAAAAAATAGGGCTTTGGTCGTGTTCTTTGGTGGGTGCTGTGATAAAATTGTGCGTCTTTTTCTTAGAGCACAGAGATTTTTGCACAGCTCTCTAAGCGCAGAGTGTTGAGCAAAGGTCTTTGCCCGTCTTTTGGCTCTTAGTCCTTTGGTCGGCTCAGTAAAAGTCAGCGCCTTGCGAGGCGGTGCTTTTACGGCTAACGTTCGTTTCGTAAATTATTCAGAGGAAAAAAGTTCTAAAGCAGGTTTTTTGTAGCCAACTGCCAACACAGTGATAGCTGTTTAGCTCAGTGGCGACTCAGAGCTTACTTGTGGAACCAGTCTCGCCTATGATGATTAACAACTCTAAGTCCATTGCTCAATACGATCCAGAACTCTACGCTGCCATTGCAGCCGAGAATCAACGTCAAGAGGATCACATTGAGCTGATCGCTTCGGAAAACTACGCTAGCCGTTGTGTGATGGAGGCCCAAGGCTCCCAGCTGACCAACAAGTATGCTGAGGGTTATCCTGGCAAGCGCTACTACGGTGGCTGCGAGAACGTGGATGTGGTTGAGCGTTTAGCTATTGAGCGTGCTTGCAAGCTCTTCCACTGCGACTATGCCAATGTGCAACCTCACGCTGGCTCTCAAGCCAACTGCGCTGCTTACATGGCTCTGTGCAACCCAGGTGACACCATTTTAGGTTTATCTTTAGCCTCTGGTGGTCACTTAACCCACGGTGCTTCTGTCAGCTTCTCCGGTAAGGTTTACAAGTCTGTACAGTACGAGGTTAACGAGCAAGGTGAGCTCGATTATGAGGCCATTCGTGCTAAGGCTTTAGAGGTTAAGCCAAAGGTTGTTGTGGCTGGCTTCTCTGCTTACTCGGGCATCGTTGATTGGAAGAAGATGCGTGAGATCGCCGATGAGGTTGGTGCTTACTTATTAGTGGATATGGCTCACGTGGCCGGTTTAGTGGCCGCTGGCGTTTATCCAAGCCCAATTGACTATGCTCACGTTGTGACCTCCACCACCCACAAGTCCTTAGGTGGCCCACGTTCTGGCTTCATCCTCTCCAACTGCCATGATGAAGCTTTATACAAGAAGCTAAACTCCGCTATCTTCCCAGGTTCTCAAGGCGGCCCATTAATGCACGTGATTGCTGCTAAGGCTATCGTTTTTAAGGAGGCTATGGAGCCTTGGTTCGTTGAGTACCAAAAGCAAGTCGTGGCTAACGCTAAGGCCATGTGCGAAGTGGTGATGAGCCGTGGTTATAAGGTGGTTTCCGGTGGTACCCACAATCACCTGTTCTTAATGGACTTCATTGGTCGTGAGATGACCGGTAAGGACGCTGAGGCTGCTTTAGGCAAGGCTAACATTACCGTCAATAAGAACGCTGTTCCAGGCGACCCACGCAGCCCATTCATTACCTCTGGTTTACGTTTAGGTACCCCAGCTTGCACCCGTCGTGGTTTCAAAGAGGCTGAGGTGCGTGAGCTGGCTAACATCATTTGCGACGTCTTAGACAACTACCAAGACGAGGCTGTGATTGCCGCTGCCCGTGAGAAGGTTAAGGCTTTATGCGCTAAGTTCCCTGTCTATCAGGATTAAGAGCTTAAGCTCAGCACGCTGCTATCCAGCGTATGCTGGCCAGCTGGCAGGCCGCTAGGCCAGTGCTGGCAGGCCAATAGGCCTGTTAGCCTGCGCTTGCAGGCAAGTTGCTAAAAGTGAGCCGTGGTGAACAGATTAATTTCTGTTGATCACGGCTCATTTTTTGTCTGCATGGTGCATAGACGCTGCGAAATCTAAAAGCCTGTGCTAATCTAGCCTTATCGGCATTCTGTTCGCTTTTTGGCTATTTGGTTTAGATGGCGATAACGATTTTGAGTTGTAGTGCGGAGGTCTTCTGATGGCTAAAGATAAGCAGAGCGATAAGCACTTTATGAAGCTCGCCTTAAAGCAGGCGCGACGCGGGGTGTACACGACCTCGCCTAATCCTGCTGTCGGTTGCGTGATTGTGCGCGATGGTAAAGTGCTGGGCAAAGGCTATCATCATCAGGCGGGCCAACCTCATGCGGAAATCATGGCGATGCGTGATGCCGAAGAGCGCGGCAACACAATTTGCGGTGCTACGGTGTATGTCTCCTTAGAGCCTTGCTCGCATTATGGTCGTACTCCACCTTGCGCTAAGGCCTTATGTGAGGCTCACGTCAAGCGCGTAGTGATTGCTATGGGCGATCCTAATCCTAAGGTTTCAGGACGTGGTATTGCCATGCTTGAAGAGGCGGGTATTGAGGTCAAGGTAGGCGTGTGTGAAAAACAGGCCCAAGAGCTAAACCGTGCTTTCCTCTACTCCATTACTCATAAGCGCCCATGGGTGTTCGTCAAATACGGTATGAGCTTGGATTCAAAGCTGGCTCTATCCTCAGGCGAGTCGCAGTGGATCACTGGTATTGATGCACGTGCTGATGTCCAGCGTTTACGTTTGTGGTCTGATGTCATTATTACTTCCCATGCTACCGTGAAAAGCGATAACCCACGGATGACTGTGCGGGTACGTGAGTTGCCTGATGAGGTGCGTAAGAAGCTGGATTTAGACCTGATCCGCCAACCACGACGTGTGGTGATAGACAGTATGGGCACACTCTGCGCTGAGCGTAATTTGCGGTTACTGGAACCTTATAGCCTGTTTAAAGACGGGGAAAACTATATTGTGGTGGGATGTGCTGAATCCCTTTCCCTGTATAAGGATCAGGTGATCGTAGATAAGAAAGCAGCTGAGCTTTCTAAACTGGCAGCTTTAGGTGATGCGCAACAGGTTGAGACAATTCCTGATAATCCTGAAGAGATCTTAAAGCAGCAAGCAGCCGCGCCAGACGATGCTGGTGCAACAGCGCCTGAGGATAGCGCTAAAGCAAAGCCTAAGCGCAAGCGTACTTGCAAGAGTAAAGAGGATCCGGCTAAGGTTGCAGCTTTAGCCGCCGCTCTGGCAGAGGCTGAGCGCGTGACCGCCGCTGAGCTCGAGGCTGAGCAAGCTGTGGAGCAAGAGGCTAATCATGCCTTTGATAAGGACAACTCCGGAGCTAGCTCGCTTAGTACCGAAGAGGCCACCGAGGCGCTGGATGCTGCTAAAAAGAAGCGCACCAGAAAGGCCTCAAAGAAAGCTAGTGCTGCTGCAAGCGCTGAGGCTAAGCCTCAAGAGCCAAGTGATGCACAAAAGGCCACCACTGCCACTAAAGACGCTAAGTCTACTAAGAGAGCTAGTGCTGCTAAGTCCAAGTCAGCTCCAGCTGCCAAGGCTGTTACAGCCGCTACAGCGGCCAAAGCTGTGGCTGCCAAGAGTGAAGCTAAGAGCCAAAAAGTGTTGCTGCACCCAGATCCTGAGGCTAAGGTGCTCAAGCAAGGCCGTAACTATAGAGTCGAAGAGTACACCGAGCATGTGAACCTCGTCTTTGTACCTCTGGTGCGTGGCTATGATGGCAGAGAGCATGTGTCCTTAGAGGCCGTGCTGGATTTCTTAGGAGCCATGGAAGTGCGTGTGGCTATGGTTGAGGCTGGGCCTCAGCTGGGATCGGCTTTTATTGACAAGAACTTGATCAATGAGTGCTATTGCTACTTAAGTCCAATGATCTTAGGTAAAGGGGCTCAAGATGCCTTTACGATGCCACAGGTGCCATCTCTAAGTGAGTCATTGCATTTCGGCTCAATGGATGTGTCTGTGCTGGGGCATGATGTGCGCTTGATTTTAAGCAACCTCCATACGGGCAATTAGTCCCACGGCTCACCTGAAAAGCATGTGCTTAAGGCAGTACCTTAAGGCACTGCCTGCAGGTGGGCAATTTTGTTTTTTGTGTCTGGCAGAGGGCAGATATGTTTACCGGTATTGTGGAAAGTAAGGGTGTTTTACAAAGTATCACGCGTGTGGGTAAAGGTGCACATGTGAGAGTTCGTACTTCACCTGACTTTATACAAGGACGGGTGCGTTTGGGTGATTCGATTGCCAACAATGGTGTTTGCCTGACTGCCACCCAGCTTTACGATGACGGTTTTGAGGCCGATCTGTCCTTTGAAAGCTTTTCTCTGACCTGCTTTCAGTACTACACCCCTGGCCAGAGTTTGAATTTAGAGCTCGCATGCACACCTAATACCCGATTAGGTGGTCATATTATGCAAGGACACGTCGACGGTATTGGTACGGTGTTAGAGCGCTATCGTGTAGACGAGGCTTACAATATCTGGATTAAAGCCCCAGAGGAGCTCAAACGCTATATTGCGCACAAAGGCTCAATTGCGGTGGATGGTGTGTCCTTAACCGTCAATGAGGTGCGTGATTGCGACTTCCGTTTGACCCTGATCCCGCATACTCTGCAAGAGATCGCTACGACCTTCCAGCCAGGCTCTAAGGTCAATCTTGAGGTAGATGTGCTCGCACGTTATCTTGAGCGTTTACTGCAAAGCCAGAGCCCAAACAAGGCAGTTACTGAGGGTGGTAGTCGCGTTACTCTTGAGAGTTTGCAGCAAAACGGCTTTTTCTAATTTACGGCCTTACAGCTAAGCGTGTAGGGAATATTACTCTGCTAAGCGCTACCAAGCGAGCTGGTGAGTGCACGTTGCGCTTTGTGCTATACTTTGCCGCCACAAATGGCGGATTTGTCGGGCTGAGATAGCTGCGCAGTGTTTTGTGCCAACCCTAAAGCGGCGTATAATTTTGGGTGCAAAAGCCTGTGAGGCTAGCTAACTTTTGGTCAAAAGTTGGCAGTGCTATGGGGCACTTCTGCTCTAATTGATTGTTTCTGGTCTTTAGCCTGAGCCTGATGCGGACGGCTTTGCCGAGCTATGGGTTACTAAGGCTATGGCCGCTCACGCTATCCTAATTTTGGGAGTTTGTGTCATGCCTGTGACTTATATTGAGGGTATTAAGCCTTGCCAAGATGCGAAAGTTGCCATCGTGGTTTCGCGTTTTAACAGCTTTATCTGCGAGAGATTACTTGAAGGTGCCCTTGATACCTTAAAGCGTGAGGGTCAGGTGTCCGAGGACAACATTACCGTGGTGCGCGTGCCAGGTGCTATTGAGATCCCTGTGGCTTTAGAGGCTTTAGCTCAGAGCGGTAAGTATGATGCTTTAATCGCTTTAGGCTGCGTGATCCGTGGTGCTACCTATCACTTTGAAGTTGTTGCCAATGAGTGCGCTAAGGGTATCACTCAAGTGACCTTAAAGAACAAGGTGATCGTCTCCAACGGTGTTTTAACCACCAACACTATCGACGAGGCCGTGCAGCGTGCTGGCTCTAAGGCTGGTAATAAGGGCAGTGAAGCTGCCTCTGCTGCTTTAGAGATGATTAACGTCATGCGTCAGCTCTAAACTCACGCCAGTGCTCTGCGCTCAACATGCAGCGCGTGGCGCGCGGCGCTAACGCTCTGCGTTAAGCCGCTAAGCGGCGGCTTAAGCTTATGGTTCGGGGGCTCTGGTGAGCCCTTTGTCCGTGATCTCTCCTCTAGATTGCGGTTGCCTCCCCAAAGGATTGGTCGGAGGTTTAGTGGCGACGCGCGGGAGCTCGACGCCACAGAGGATTTGGTTAACTTTTTAGAGGTTTTTACTTTTATGGATCAAACTGAGGGTGCTGTTACCCCAGCGATGCGCCACAAGGCTCGTCATTTTGCGCTGCAAGCTATCTACCAGTGGCAGATGAATAAGATGCCTGCTCATGTCTTAGAGCAGCAGTTCTTAGAGGATCAGCCAGTGCAAAATACTGATTTGGAGTATATGCACGATTTGATTCAGGGTGTGATTGCTAACTGCGATTACTTAGACTCCATCTTTGAGCCATTCTTATCGCGTCCTTTAGACGATCTCGATCAAGTCGATAAGGCTATCCTGCGCTTAGGCACCTTTGAGCTGAAGTATCGTCAGGAAGTGCCTTTTAAGGTCGTGTTAAACGAGGCTATTTTGCTGGCTAAATCTTTTGCTGAGCAGGACAGCCATAAGTTTGTTAACGGTGTGCTCGATAAGGTCGTCAAGTCGATGCACAACGACAAATAAGCAGGCCCAGCTTTTTAGCGACCTAATAGCCTAGCCTCAGGCCTCGTCCAGAGGCTAAGTAATAGGATGCTGCTACTCATTAGCGTCCTGCAAGAGTACATTGGAGCTCTGTTTTCCCTAAGTCCAGAAGAGCTCTGTACGAAGACTGGTAAGAGAAAAAAGCGGCTTCAGGTGAGCCTAAAACTGCAAAGCGAGGGCTTATTGTGTTCGCAATGGCCACCTGACGTGTCATGTAGGTGAACCATGGTTAGTGATGAGTTTGCTTTTATCCATCAATATTTTGCTCACCTTAACCCTAGCTTCGGTAAGGAAGCTCGTAAGATGGGGCTTGAGCTGGGTATTGGGGATGATGCTGCTTTGGTGCGTATGGATGGTACCTATGCTATTACCACTGACACCTTGATTGAAAACGTCCATTTCTTTTCCCACTTCAATCCTCACCTGCTGGGGGCTCGCTCCTTAGACGTCAATTTTTCCGATCTCTATGCTATGGGAGCTGAGCCGCAGTTTGTTACGCTCTCGCTCAATATCCCTGTACGCTACTTTGACTTTGATTCGTTCTGGTCTGCCTATTCGGATGGTTTTGCCGAATGTTTGGAGCGTCATCACTGTGCGTTAATTGGCGGTAATGTTACCCATACTTCCAATAAAGCCGCGCCGTTGGCTATCAGCGTTACTGCCTTTGGCAAGTCATTAGTGGATGGTAAAAGCTTACGTCGAGATAAGGCCAAGGTGGGCGATCTGGTTGTAGTCACCGGTTATGTAGGTACCAATGGTCTCTATGTGAAGACCACTTATAACAGATCCATCCGTAACCTCGACAGTGATCTGAGACAACGCTTTGAGCAGCAAGCCTTTGCCTATGATGAGCGTATGCGTGATTTTGTAGCGCTCTTAGTGCAGTACTGTGATTGTGGTATTGATGTTTCGGATGGCCTGTTAGGTGATCTCAGCCATATCCTCGTGCAGTCCAACTGTGGCGCAATCATTGATTATGAGAGCCTGCCGTTGGAGCCTTTGTCGCAAAGCCTTTTAGAGGACTTTAGAATGTCGCCTAAGTCCTTATTGAAGATGGCCTTAAGCGGAGGAGGAGATTACAATCTGCTCTTTACCTTAAGTCCTAAGAAGTATCGGGCTTTAACGAAGGCGATGAAGGATATACCAGAGCTGCAAGGCTTTAAGATCACTCAGATCGGTGAGATCACTGAGTGGGGTGATGATGGTTATGCCGATTATGACAATGATCTAGCCACTGATGGTGGTCGTATTACGATCGTCAATCACCAAGGAGAGCCTGTATCCTTACGTTTAGGAACAGGGTCTTACAATCACTTCATTAATCGGCGACAATAAGTGCTATTGCACGTGGTAGTGTTTCCTAGGTTAGCGCTAAGTTTGAGCCGTTAGCATAGAGAACACTATCCCAAGATTTCTTAAAGCTGGCGGCAGTCGATCTTGTTGGTGCAAGGATGTACCGCAGGAAAGGTTGGCCGCCAGTTGTGTTTGTTAACGAGATTAGAGCTCGGCCGTAGGGTACCTGAGCAGTAGGAAGAGATTATTATCTGGCGCTTTTCAGCATCAGCTTTTACACCAATATCAGCCCAATGTGTGTAACGTGCTCTTTCTTACTGTGGCTTTGCGCCTTGCTTCGGTTTTGCCATGAAAAAGACTTACTTGGCCGTATCTTTGGCCGCTGCTACTTTATTTTTAACCGCTTGCGGTGATGATGCTACTGCCACTACTAATACTGATAAGGCCGCTACAGCAACCGCAACGGAAACAAAAGCTCCTGCTACCTCGACTGCTGTAAACAGCGATAAGACTATCAGCGCAGAGAGCTCTTTTGAGGATAAGGTTTCCTACTCTGTTGGTGCCTCGGTAGGTACTTATATTGCCGCTATGGAAAGCGAGCAGGGTGAGTACATCGGCAAGCTGGATCACGACCTAGTGATCAAGGGCTTTGTGGAGTCACTGAACAAGCAGACCACTTTAAGCGAGCAAGAGATCACTTCTACCTTAATGGCTTTAGACGAGAAGGTGCGTGTCGCTGTTGAGGAGAAGCAGAAGCAAGCTGCTCAAGACAACTTAGAGGCTGGAAAGAAATTCTTAGAAGCTAACGCTAAGAAAGAGGGTGTGAAGACCACTGAGTCTGGCTTGCAGTATAAGATCCTGCAAGAGGGTAGCGGTAAGACCCCAACTGCCTCTGACACTGTGCGTGTGAAGTACAAGGGCACCACCATTGATGGTCAGGTCTTTGATGAGCAGACTGATCCAATTGCTTTCCCACTGGCCAACATCATTCCTGGCTGGACAGAAGGTCTGCAGCTGATGAAGGAAGGTGGTAAGGCCAAGCTGTATATTCCTGCAGATTTAGCCTATGGTGAGTTAGGTGCAGGCGAGCTGATCAAGCCAAATTCCGTCTTAGTCTTCGATATCGAGCTGGTTGAGGTTTTACCTCCAGCTGATCAGGCTGCTGCACCAGCACCAGCTGCTGATGCCCCTGCAGCTGACGCTCCAGCCGCTGGCAAGTAAGCAAGTAAGTCAGGCTCAATGCCTGATCTCAAACGACATTTTTGGGCATTGCTGCGCTCAGCAATGCCCCTCACGTTTATGTCGCTCAGGATTATGGGCGTGGGCTGCTCTTTGAGCTTGCGCCTATTTAAGCTTGCGGCGAATATTCTCGAGCTCATGAGACGGCTCAATGTCAGTTGGATAAGCAATATCGTTGCACTGGTAGATATTGAAGCTTTTCTTCATCTGCACGATGAGCCGAGCCTCAATATAGTCTCCTTTTTGCAGCTGCTGATCTTGCAGTTTCTTCGGCATGAAACGGAATGGTATGGTGCCGAATACGGATTGGTTGAGCTTGAAGCGATATTTGCTGTTGAGCTCGTCCACGGAAGTGATCAGTAATGCCTTTAGCGGGACAACATCCCATTCTTTGCCGTCTGGGCGCAGTCGTACTTGCATGACTTGCCAATTGTGCAGTGGCGGATTGTTTCTGTCCAGATCCCCTTTAGCTTTGTCTTGCTCACGCGGTTTGTCCTGAACGCGAACCTCCAAAGCAGTACCTTCTTTAAGCCCCTTAAAGCCAGCATCGTCTGGCATCGTCACCACTTGGGCAATATCATTGTCGTCGCAGCGCACGTACAGCTTGCGTCTATACTTGTTCTTGCTCTCGAGCTTAAAGTTAGGCCCCAGATTAGCTGGGTACCACTTTTGTCCCTGAGTTTGCTCAGAGAACAGGAGCTCTTGAGCTGAAGCAGCCATTTCTTGCAAGGCAGACTGCACCTGTTCAGGTTGCGGTACACTGTCTTTCATCACGATTTTGAGGGCAGGACTAACTTCACCGTTTTCTTGGGCTGCAATGTTAGACACAAATAGAGTAGAGCCAGAGCTTTTTGGGGTCCAGAGTATAGCATCGTCACCTTGAGCCAGCTGTTGCTCAAAAAATAGAGCTAGGCCGAAATAACGACTTGCACGAAATGACCAAGCTGCATTTTTGTACAGCTTTGGCAGCACAGAGTTCTGAGGTGTGCACATGATGGCCTTAGCCCAGCAGCAAGCTGCTTGATGCAGCGCAGGGTTAGTGGTGGTGGCTTGAGGTACATAGCCAATGTGGGTGTAGCACTCTGCAAGACGTTGCCAGATCCAATAATCCTTGCTCTTTTGTGTTACTAGTTTTTGATAATATATCGCAGCGTCATTATATCTTTTGGCTCGATATAATAATTGCCCAATGTAATAATCAAGCCAAATGGCGTAGTCAGTTTGATCGTATTTGCGATAATTAATAAGTTGCTGTGCTAAATAATCACATTTAGCTAAATTCTGTTGTAACAGCTGTTGCCGATTAGGATTAGGGTTATTTTCGGACTCAAGGCTCTTGATCAGGTTGAGCTCGAATTTGGCCACATTATGCATCAATCCTACGATTTTTGCGGGATAAGTCTTTCCATCTTTGCCTTGTGAAGGCTTAAAGTCTTCTTCTCTGAGATTGTGCAGGCCTATTGCTGCCATGATTCCCACAGGATCAAAGCTCTGCCACGAAGAAAACTGCTTGTTAGTCTTTTTCGTTGGGTCTAACTTATCATTGAGCTCGTCGCATAGCCGCGAAAGATGGGTAAACATGCAGCTCGCAAGGAGATTTGGCTGGAGTGCTGATGGCAGACGGGTGAAAAGCCAAAACAAGTGGGTTATTTCTGGTATTTTCACTGTTGGCGCGGAGAGAAGTACACCACACTGGCGATACAAAGCCCAGCCGAAAGACAACTCCATGCTCACAGGCAGCATACCTTGATTGAAAGCTTGCTCAAAAAGCTGTACTGATTGAGCATATTGCCCCTGCTTGTAAGCTTGATAAGCGTTTTGGCTCATATTGGCAGCGTTGGAATTAGGCGCATCCACAGCCTGTGAGGGCTGTGCTTGATATGGTGCATAATTTTGGTGATCGAACACAGTGTGGTACTCCCATAGGCAGGGGTAAGAACGAAGTAGAAGCGAGGGAAGTCTGCAATCCTTAACAAACTAAGTTTTTCGCGACATTGCGTTCCTATCTAACGCTAGTGTCTTTGCCTAAATCTTCGATTGTCTTTTGAACCGCATTAAATAGGTCGGCCTGTTGTTCGTTGATTTGTCCCACAGGGAATGGGTGAGTAAGTTCATTTTTGCCGTTGTAGAGCAAATCTATAGTTGTACCTGTTCCAGCACCGGCTGGTACGGACATGTATCTGACCTTAATGCGGAGTCGGTAGTGCATGTTCTCCCAAGAGAGTACCACAATGTTGCGCTTTTTGAGCGTAGTAACAAACACTTTCAGCGCATCATGGAGGGACAGATCAATATCGTCCGGAATAGGGGCGTCCTCTAAGGTGGCAGTGCTCATTTGTTCCTTTGAGAGCGAAGCGTTGGTCTGAGTAGTGCTTTGAGGCAACACGCTGCTTTCAATTTGGCTTATTGAGTTGTGCAGAATATTGGCTTTGAGCAAAGCTAGCACCTGTTGGGTAACGTCTGCAGGTAGGGTACTTTTGCTGAGCATCACCGCGCTAAAGACCTCTGAGCCATTATAGGAGAGCATCACTCGCATGAATTTCTTCTTGTCGCTTTCGCTCACGAAAACCATGCGCTTCTGATACTGAAAATTGCCATCGAACTGAGCACGCAAAGGTATAGAGCTCGAGTATACAAGTCTCTGGCAATAGGCCTCTAAAGGCTCAACCGATGGGTCAGGAGTAGTGAATGAGTTTGCGGCATTTTGCTGCTGTGATGGGCTAAAAACACAGTTAACCCCCGTCTTGTCTGGGGTGATAGCTGCACTCACTTCCTCGGCTTTAGTGTGCGGTTGTTGTTGTTGTGTCTGGTATGGGATATATTCACGATAGCCAGTAGAGGCAACAGTACTGTTGTTAGTGGCCAAAGACTTTAGGGGATGGTAATCTTGCTGTACCGGCGTTCCTTGCTGTACTTGTGCCCTGTGTTGTACCTGTGGTGCCTGTGGCGCAGTGCTGGATAGCGGTGCAGCGCTATTGTGACAAGCCATATCGGCGTCGCAATAGTAGTCGTCATAGAAGTCATCGAACTCTGGAGCCGTGGTTTGTGGTTGTCCCCAGTAGTCAGAATAATCACCATCAGTTGACCATCCCTCATCCTGCCAAGCACAAGGATTGAATTCTTCGGTGGTTTGAGCAGTTGTGCTTAATTGCTGAGTTTGCGAGGTGCGTGGTACTAGTGGAGCATTTCTTAGCTCTGCAGGTGAATCAATATGGACATTTGCCGCCACTCTATTATCGTTAGGCGTTAAGCTGGTGTTATTAACAGACAGTTGCGGCCAGTGGTGCTCTGGGACAAGATTATGATCGTCATTGGCGTTAGTAACGCTATGAGTGATCTCTGGTGTCTTGTGAGGAACAGGTAGGCGTTTAGTCTCTGGAGATGCACTCGAGCTGAGGCCGGATTTACCTGAGCCATAGCCATAGCTATAGTTAGGCTTAAAGGATTTGCTGAACGAGTTAAAAGGGTGGTAGTTGATGAGCGTGACTTGCTTTTTAGCACGAGTAAGAGCCGTGTAGAACCAGCGGAAGAAGGCTTCTCCTTTTCCCAGAGTGGTAGCAAGGCAGTCAATATAGACATTGCTCCACTCACTACCTTGGGCTTTGTGGCAGGTAATAGCGTAGCCGAAGTTAGCTTGAAGGGCGTTGAGATATTGATCATGCTGTCGCAATTGATCCTCTTCCTCTTTGTTGTTTGGGGCGTTTGACTCCTCTTCGGTGGTTGTGGAGAAAGTTTTCTTGTTGTGGCGCTGTTTGAAATTGACAATTAGAGCTTGATTTAGCTCTGAGAGCTGCTCGGAATTGTTTGTATAGAGACGGTTAAGCAGTAGTGTACAGCATTGCTCTATATTGTTGTCTGGGTCTTGGTCATTTTGTTTAATTATGACAACATCGATAAAACGTAGAGTTACTGAGGCTACATCTCGCTTAGAGTATTTGTTTTTATTGTTGTTTTTATCTTTTTGTTGTCTGCGAAAAGTGACTTTAAATTCACGATAGCTGTCAAAATTATATTGTTTGATTATTATTTGCTGGCCGTTATAAAGACCATGGAGATAGTTGTTTCTTACTACTAAGAGAAGCTCGCCTTGTTGTAGATCGAAAGTGTGTTCTTGGATTTCTGCTTGTAAAATTGCATTTGGCTGTTGAAATGCAGTAGCTGCATCTTCAGTTTGTTGCAGTTGAGGAAAAACAAGCTTCCTAAGGGTAGAATTGTATTCTTGAACTTTATTATTAGTAGCAGCGATTAGTGTAACAGTTGGAAAACTTAGTTGCTGTATGCTTTGACGGTATTGATTAGCAATCTTGTATAAGATATTGCTAATACTTGAGTTACTGATAGCTATAAAGTCAGGATCTTGTAATTTTAAGCAAAAATTACTGAAAGAGTGTTGTTGGATATTAGTGCGGATGTATGTAGCATTGCCAAGTACTGGATTTTCTGCGCCTTGTTGTCGCACTACATCAGTTAACTCGTATTCCATGCTTGAGCTGTTAAAATGCTGACTTATATATTCAGCGTTTAAAGCTGGAGAGTAATTCATCTTGACTGGTGGTAGCTGAGCAGGATCTCCTACAAAAATAATTTTATGCTGACAATAAGAGGTTAGCTGCATGCAGTCGAAGATGTCGTTAAGTAATTTACCTGAACCACAAATAAATTCTGAGTCCTGATCAATATTATATACATCAGGAATCATTGAGCTTTCATCAACAATCATAACAATTTTGTCAACATTAATATGTTTAACTGTTCCAAACACTATAGTAGGCTTAATTGTCTGATTGCTTAAAATTGTATCATTGTCAATATCATATTGACTGTCAATATTATCTTGAACTGAAAGCAACTCTCGTTTACTCTCGTGCACTTCAAACTGGTATATCGTTTTGTGAATGGTAGCAGCGGTTGGATCGACTTTTTTGTGCAGAACAATTGTAGCTTTGCCTGTTGGGGCGCAGCTAATTACGTTGTATTCGTGGTTACTTAAATATCTGACGATTCCTTGTAACAAGAAGGTTTTTCCGGTTCCGGCATAGCCTTTGAGCAGAAATACCTGCTTATCGCTTGCGAAGAAGGCCTCAAGCTGCTTCACAGCTTCTTCCTGTGAGTCGGTGAGATTGTAGTCTTGGAAATAGTCTCTCAGGAGAGGCAATACTTCGTACTGAGCTTGGTTCTGGCCGTTTGAAGGCTGATAAAACTGGTTGTTGTCGAAAGTGCTATCTGTCATGGTGAAGATCCGTGGGCTAATTAATGAGGTTGCTTGCTCCCCTTAAGCTTTGGCTGTTGGGGATATATAAGCATTATAGACATTATGAACTTTTGGGCCAATACTACGGAAAAGAAATATATCAGCTTTTTTGAGTTCGTTTGGGGCTGACTATTGCAGATGATTGCGCTCACTGGCTGTGACAACTTATGCAGTTTTCGAGAACTCTAGACTCGGCGCTGGCTCGTAACGAGCCATTGATACTTAGGAAGGTGACAACTATTAACTGACCAAAAACTGTAGGCCAATAGGATCAACCAAATAGAGCCTAAGCATCGCGTTTGTGCAGCTTCGGACAGTCTCACGGGCAGTTCTGCCAGTGACCAAGCACTGCTCAAAATTTTTGGACAGTTAATAAGTTACAGCTTCCTTATTAAGTGTCACAGCCGCAATAGTCTGCAATAGTAATAGTGTGATTACTGGAAATCGCTTGCTTGCAGTGGGGTTCCGGCATGTAGATCGCTCTTGGCTTTTTTGCCGAGTAGCTGATCTAAGGCAAATGGATCAAGGCCACAGGCAGGGCGAATAATGCGCACGTGCTCCATGGTCAGAGCCTCACCTTGCTTGAGCTCTGCGGTTAAGTATACGGAGCGGCGTCCACTGCGTGCAGCGATGTCGTCTTCGCTTAAACGCACCTCTTTTTGTCCCATCGAAAGGGCGACTGTCACAGTATCCTGCTTTAATTGACGTAATTCATCTGGCGTCATCGAGAAGGCGGCGTCAATGCCAGAGTGCCGATCCTTGGCAAAGTGCTTTTCAATCATATCCGCACCTAATGCCGTAGCAGCAATGTCCAAAGCGTCTCCAATAGCGTGGTTGGAGAGACCTACTTTGCACTGGTAGCGCTCCTTAAAGAACGGAATAGTGTTGAGGTTAAAGGTGCGTGGGTCAGCTGGGTAGTGGCTTTCGCAGTGCAGTAGAGTGAGATCTTTACAGCCATTGTCTCTAGCCACGGCGACTGCTTTGTCGATCTCTTCTAAGGTTGCGAGACCAGTAGACATCACGATTGGCTTACCAGTCTGGGCGCAGTAGGCAATAAGCTGTGGATAGTTCACCTCAAAAGAAGCGATCTTGTAGACAGGGCATCCTGCTTTTTCCAGCACATCGACATCATCTGGGCAGAATGGTGAGCTAAATAAGAAGATCCCTTTTTCACGAGCATGCTTAAATAAAGGATCCATCCACTCGCGAGGAGTCTTAGCCTCTTTGTACAGATCGTAGTAAGAGTACCCCTGCCATAGACCTGAGGTGAGTTGAAACTCAGGGCGATCGCTAGGAATGGTGAGCGAGTCCTCGGTGTAGGTTTGGATCTTAATCATGTCAGCACCACAGGAATGAGCCAGATCCATGAGCTCAATAGCTTGCTCCAATTTGCCCTGATGGTTGCCGGAGAGCTCAGCCACAATCAGTGGTGGTTGACCATCTTGATGTTGGATCGGGCTAGTGGAGGCTGATCCTGCTGGTTTTTTGGCATTAAATTTTGCTGACATAGCTGACATAAAAGCCTCGCGTGATTCTTGCCAAAGAAGGCTATTGCCAATTAGCCAATAGCCTCTTTAGGAATAGGGAAAATGGTGGGAAAAGCCTTAAGCTCTAAGGCGCTTCAGCTCTCCTGTGTGCACAGGTAGGCCGTGCCTTGTGGCTATTGTGAGGCCTTAGACCAGAAAGGCCTCGTAAGCATGCTCAAGATGAGCATGCTCAAACATGCAGTGGCCATGCTCGTCGAGCAAGCCATCTTTAGTCATCTTTAGTTTGGTACGGCGCTTTGGCGGCTTGCTTGCGTCTCGTGGTCGTGAGTGCTCATGAAGTCTTGGTAACGTCGCTCATGCAACTCCTCCAGAGATTTGAGTACCTGCTTCTTTGGGCTTAAACCTAACTGTGAGTGCAAGATTTGACCTTCAGCATTGAGCGTCATGTAAAACGGCACGCCGATAATTTGGTAGCGCTTCATGATGTCCTGAATGTTTGGGTCTTGCGCATCAGTGATATCTACGACAACCAGCTTGATATTGTCGGTGTTTTCAAGGAAATCAGGCTGGGAGTAAATAGTATTCTCCATAAACTTGCAGTTAGTGCACCACTTGGCGGTAAAGACCACGTAGCTGTATTCGTTTTGTGTGACGTGATCAAACTGCTCTAAATCTTTGACCAAGGTAAATTGCTCATAAGATTTTTGCAGCTGGTGATTCTCGAGATAACCAAAGGCAAAGTAGGTCGGTATTAAAGACACCACTGCAAGCATTAAGGTGATCATCATATTGATTTGGCGCTTGCGGATATAGGTTCCAATCGAGGCCAAGACGTAGAGCGTGATGATGTATACCAAGAGAGAGCTTACTAAGAGCTCAAAGCGACCTAAGAGGTGCTCCACCAGATAGTAAGCGGTGATCAATAGGATGATGACTAAGAGTCGACGTACCAGATCACCAATGAAGCTGGAGCGTTGTAAGAACTTAGAGCCAAAGATACCAATGATCAGCAGAGGGGTGGCCATACCTAAGCCAATGGCAAAAAAGCTCAAGCCACCAACCCACAAGTTGCCATTCTGCATTACGTACAGTAAAGCTCCGGCTAATGGGGCGCTGGTACAAGGGCTGGCGATCAGAGCCGATAGAGCGCCAAGCATAAAGGCACCGTAGAAGTTACTAGTGTTGAGCACACTGATGCGCTTTTGGAGCTTAGAGGTAATGGCGCTAGGGACTTGCAGTTCGATCACATCGGCACAAGCCAAAGCACAGATCAAAAGTAAGACTGCGATGATGATTAAGACGGTTGGGCTTTGTAGTACTGAGTGCAAGCTGGATCCCAGTAACGACATAAGCAAGCCTAATATGGTGTAGGTGATAGAGAGGCCTAGAGCATAGGCGCTATTTTGTAGCAGTAAAACGCCCCAGCGGCGACCGCTTTTTGTGTTGGTGGTGTTAGTGCCACTCTGTGTGTCTTTTGTACTGGTTTGCTTAGCATTGCCGATGATCATGGCCGAGAAGATTGGCAACATAGGCAAGACGCAAGGTGTCAGATCAAGTCCTAGACCCAGCACAAAGCAAAGTAGCATGCCGATCACAAGATTGTCGGCAATGGTCTTACTTAGAGCATTGCTATAGTTTTCTTCTGTAATGAGGTCAAAATCACCCCAAGACATTTCTTCATCTTGGTCTAAGACGCTTTCGGCGTCAGTGCTGTCTTGCTGTCCTGCATTACGCTCAGAAAACTCAGTGTTAGGATTGGAGTTTGGCATGCCGGTGGCTGCCCAAAGCGTCTTACCATTAATTAACGCCTCTTCATTAGGCGCTGTGATGTCTTCAGTAAGCTCAATGTTGACTCTTTGAGGTGGATAGCAGATACCATCCTCATCGCAGCCTTGGTAGCTTAAACGTAAGCGTTGTCCAGTTTTGCCTTGTAATAAAGGGATCTCAAGAGAGAGCTCAGAGAAAAAGACTTCGGCTGTACCTAAGGCGTCAGTATGTTGAGTGGATGGTGGTAGTTGCGGCGCAGCGAATATCACTCCTTTGTCTACGGCCGTGAGACTTAAGGAGTTTTGGTAAAGATAGGATTGGCCTCTTAAACTGAAATTAAGACGTAGCACATTCCCTTGTTGCTCAGTGTGAAGCTCGAAAGGCAGCTCTTGATTAGAGATCGTAAGGGTCTTCTCTAGCGCTTGAGTGAAGCTAGGAGGATTGTTGATCTGAGAGGCACTATTGCCTTGGCTTAGCTGTTGTAGAGCATCAGCGCTAGTTGTATTGGCAGTAGGCTGTGAGTTGGTGGCAGGGCCAAAGAAACTGTCTAAGGCGCTACTAGTAGAGTCTGTAGCACTAGCAAAAGGGCTTTCTCCTTTGCTTGCTTTTTCTTCTAGTTGCTGGAGGTGTGCTAAAGCTTGAGGGCTAGCGCTGCTGTTTTCTACCGTTAAAGGTTCAGGAGCGGCGTAGGCTACATTGCAGCCCCATACCGTAGCTATTGCGATCAGCACGCTACAAGCCATGGCCAAGACCATGGTATTACCCCTGTAAGTAGTGCTTGCTGGGTGTTGGGAATTTTGAGTGTTGGAGGTGAAAACAGCTAGCGCTTTCCACCACCAAGATAGAAGCTCTGACGCAATAGACATAGCACACCTTAGGTTACAAGCAAGTAAGGGCAAACAAAGCAAGAGATCGCTATTTGAAGCCAAAATGAACAATAAGGCAGTTTGCCATCTGGGGCGGGCGCTCCTTATGCTAAATTGCGGTTTGTCTTAGAACAAGCCAACAATTTAAGTGGATTGTGTAGCTCCTGAGCGCACAGAGTTATAGCCGCGCAGAGGTGCTTGAGATAAGTCAGTGGAAAGCGCCGAAGCTGTGTCTTACAGCTCCCTCATTTTGGCATTATAGCCATAAGAGCCATTTTTGCTCAAAACTTGAGACTATTTCCTTTCGCTTGGCGCAGATGTTTGGGGCATGAGCTCAAACTTTTTTTACGGCAGATCTTGCTTAAAACCTTGCCTCCTGTAGGATCGAACTCAGGGGTTAGAGCTTTGAGATTGCCGTTGTGAGGTCTCTTGGTTCACCCTCAGTTATGTTTTGCGGTTAAGCGGAGATCGGTGGCTCCATTGAGGTTGTTATGCGCGTTTCCTCCCTTGTTCTTCTGGTGTATATGGCGCTAGAGATAGCAGTGTTCGTATTGCTTGGCCAGCAGTTTGGTTTCCTGTTAACTATTGCCATTTACCTGCTGATCTCTATAGTTGGCTTCAGCTTGAGCCGTGGCGCTCTAGTGCGTATTGCCCATGAGATGAATGATTTGAGCCAACAATCGCTCAGTGCAGACATGAATGATGAAGATTCTGTGCAGGCAACAAGGATGCGTGCTCTGCATAGATTAGCTCTGAGCAAACGTATGATGTTCTTGGGTGGAGCTATGCTCTTCTTTGTTTTACCTGGCTTCATTACAGAGGTGATTGCCGTTTTGTTGTTGATTAATGGCATGAAACCAACGTCGCAGGGGACAGATAACGTTGTCTTGGAAGATAGTGGCTCATGGATGGATGCGTTACTGAAGAAATTTACCTTCATCAAAACATTCTCCAGCTATGACCGCTACCGTCAAGAGATGCAAGAGCGCTATGGCAAGTCTGAGCGCGATTTAGAGCGTGAGGCCGAAGAAGCAGAGGAAAAACGTCGGGCGCAGAGTAGTGTGCCGGAGCCAGATGCTCGCGCAGGTCAGGCCACAGTGTCTGAAATGAAGATGAAATTTCAGAAGCAGAAAGAGATTAAGGAAGCTCAATACGAAGAGATCCACGACGAGCCGCAAGAACAGTCTTCAGATGCTGGCTCTAACTCAGATTCGAGCTTTAAGGCTTAGGCCTATAGGGGCCTGAGCGCTGGTAGCCACAAAATCAGCTCGTTGTCGTTATCCGCAAAAAGTTTTTTGGCGCAAAAGCCTGCACTGTTTTTAGGTGGTGCAGGCTTTTGTTGGTTTTGGCCCTGTGGTTTGAGGCTCATGGGGTTGGTTTAGTTTGCATGAGCGGCTTAGGGAGCCGCCATTGTTTTGTCTCAAGATTGGTTGAGGTGGTTATGGCCCAAGCAAAGTATTACGTCTTGCTCTTCTTAGTATGCTTGATCTGGGGCGCAACTCCGGCCAGCGGTAAATTCACCGTTGATGCCTTTTCTCCGCTAATGATCACCGGTATGCGTTTTGCGCTGATTGCACTGGTGCTGTTTACGTGGTTGTTTTTGACTCGTGATAAAAAGAGTTTGCGGCCACCAAAAGATGTGCTAATTGTGACCTTTTTCATGGGCGTGATGGGCATCTTAGTGCACAACGGCTTACTCTTTACTGGCTTAAATTACACGACCGCCACCAATACGGCTCTGATCGAGAGTATTGGCCCAACTGCGACTACTTTGCTGGCTTTCTTGTTTTTAGGTGAGCGCCTAAATCCTTTAGGCTGGGTTGGTATTGCCGTTTCTTGCGTGGGTGCGCTGACCATTGTGACCAAAGGTTCCATCAGTGTGCTCATTAACCTCTCCTTCAATATTGGCGATATCTTGATCCTCATCTGTGAGGTCGCATGGTCTTGCTATGTCGTGATCTCGTGGCGTATTCATGGACGTTTAGGCACTATTGGTGTCACAGCATGGTCAGGTTTGTTTGGCTCATTACTCTGCTTTGCTGTGGGTGGAGTTACTGGCACTTTGCATGTGTATGAGGTTGGCACCAAGGCTCTGTTAGGTTTTGCCTATTTAGTGATCTTCTCTGGCATCTTTGCCTTTGTGGCATGGAATTTTGCCGTGCAGCAGGTCGGTGCTTCTAAGGCGGGCGTTTTTGTCTATATCGTTCCTCTGACTGGTGGTCTCTTTGGCGTGTTGCTCTTAGGTGAGCCACTGCATTATTCCCAGCTGGTAGGTGCAGCTCTGATCTTGTCAGGTGTGGTAGTGACAGTGAAAGCCAAGGTAAAGATCCGTGAGGAAAAGAAGGCGGAAAGTGGTTCTGCCTCAGAGGAAAAGGATCTGCTCAAGAAATTCCCAGAGCTGGCCGAAGCCCACAATGCAAAGTTGGCAGCCGATGGTGTGACTTTAACTAAGCCTCACGGTGAGAAAGCAGCCGAGATGTCGGCAATTGCTGCGATCATGGCAGAGGACGATGCTTCAGCAGATCTCTCGCCTGTAGCGGCTAAACCAGCCGCATCAGAGGCGGTTAAGGCAGAGCCAGCACCTGAGAAGGCTCAGTCTTAAGGAAGATCTTTTCTCGTCTTTTGCTCTTTTAGGCTTTGTTATTTGGGGCTGGGGATTACTCCCCAAGCCCCTGCAAGCGGCTGTTAGAACCAAAGCTATGTGAGGGCAAAAGCCTATTCCAATCACCTTGTAAGGGTGATCAAAAAAATTTTGCCCCATGCCCTTGAAATCAAAAAAGCCTATCCCCATATAAACAAGTGTTCGAGAAAAGCTGCGTTTGGTTTGCATGAGGGGCGGTTTGAGGATAGTCCCTAGTGTCTTAGGGTTACGAATTGTTCCTCACAAGCCCAGCGTAGTTTTTCGCCATCATGCCACTTGCCTCAGTGCAGTGCTTATGTTGTGTAAGCGTGGCAGGCATACAGTTTTTTAGCGTTTAGTGCTGATCTTGAGACCTAAGAGCGTCGCTCTTTAGTGCTCTTGAGGTTTGTTGTTACGGACGTTTTAGTAGATATGAACTTAATTCCTTTACACGATCGTGTGATCGTTAAGCCATTTGAGGTTGAGACTAAGTCTGCAGGCGGTATCTTATTAGGTTCCGCTGCTCAAAAGTCAACTCGCGGTAAGGTTCTGGCCGTGGGTAAAGGCCGTCTTTTAGACAATGGCCAGTTGGCTCCTGTTGACGTTAAGGTCGGTGATACCGTGATCTTCAACGAAGGTTACGGCACCAAGAAGGAGCAATTAGACGGTGAGGAAGTCTTTATCCTCTCCGAGAGCGATATTCTGGCTGTTGTTTCTGAATAAGATTGGGTTGGCTAAGGATTAATTGAAATGGCTGCTAAAGACGTATTTTTTGGCAACGATGCTCGTACTCAAATGTTAGAGGGTGTTAACACCCTCGCCAATGCCGTTAAGGTGACTTTAGGCCCTAAGGGTCGTAACGTCGTCTTAGACAAGGCCTATGGCGCTCCTCTCATCACCAAGGACGGTGTTACCGTTGCCAAGGAGATTGAGCTTGAGGGTAAGTTCCAGAACATGGGCGCTCAGATGGTTAAGGAAGTTGCTTCCAAGGCCAATGATGCCGCTGGTGATGGTACCACCACTGCTACCGTTTTAGCTCAGGCTATTGTGACTGAGGGCTTAAAGTCCGTCGTCGCTGGCATGAACCCAATGGACTTAAAGCGCGGTATTGACAAGGCTGTTGCTGCTGCCGTTGCTGAGTTAAAGACCATCTCCACCGAGTGCAAGGACAGCAAGTCCATCGCTCAGGTCGGTACTATCTCTGCTAACTCTGATGCTACCGTGGGTAACCTCATTGCTGAGGCCATGGAGAAGGTTGGTCGTGACGGTGTGATCACTGTTGAGGATGGCCAAGGCTTAGAGGATCAGTTAGATTTAGTTGAGGGTATGCAATTCGACCGTGGCTACCTCTCTCCATACTTCATCAACAAGGCTGATACTGCTACTGTTGAGCTCGAGTCCCCATACATCCTGATGTGCGACAAGAAGATCTCCAACATTCGCGACATTCTGCCAGTGTTAGAGGGTGTGGCTAAGTCCGGTAAGTCCTTACTCATCATCGCTGAGGACGTTGATTCTGAGCCTTTAGCTACCTTAGTTGTGAACAACATGCGTGGCGTGGTCAAGGTTGCTGCTGTTAAGGCCCCAGGCTTTGGCGACCGTCGTAAGGCCATGTTACAAGATATCGCTATCTTAACTGGCGGTACCGTGATCTCTTCTGAGCTCGGTATGGAGCTGGATAAGGCCACCTTAGATGACTTAGGTGTGGCTAAGCGCGTTGTGATCACCAAGGACAACACCACCATCATCGATGGCAACGGCAAGAGCGAGGATATTGCTGAGCGCGTTGAGCAGATCCGCAAGCAGATCGCTGAGAGCACCTCCGATTACGATCGTGAGAAGCTCCAAGAGCGTGTTGCTAAGTTAGCCGGTGGCGTGGCCGTGATCAAGGTCGGTGCTGCTACCGAAGTTGAGATGAAAGAGAAGAAGGCCCGTGTTGAGGACGCTATGCACGCTACTCGCGCCGCTGTGGAAGAGGGCGTGGTTGCCGGTGGTGGCGTGGCTTTAGTCCGCGTGGCTGCTGCTTTAGCTGACAAGATCCAAGCTGACAACGAGGATCAAAAGGTTGGCTTCAAGATCGCTCTGCGTGCTATGGAAGCCCCATTACGTCAGATCGTGGCTAATGCCGGTGAGGAGCCTTCTGTTGTTGCTAACCAAGTGCGCTCTGGCTCTGGTAACTACGGCTACAATGCTGCTACCGATACCTATGGCGACATGATCGAGATGGGTATTCTGGATCCAACCAAGGTTACTCGTTCCGCTTTACAGTACGCTGCTTCGATCGCTGGCCTCATGATCACCACCGAGTGCATGATTGCCGACGCTCCTAAGAAGGATGATGGCGCTGCTGCTGCCGCTGCTGGTATGGGCGGCATGGGCGGTATGGGTGGCATGGGCGGCATGATGTAATCAAGCCCCAAGCTGACTCATAAGCTTATAAGCTAGCTTCTTATATAGCTAGTGTGCGCTTCGCTGACAGCGCTAAAGTGCTGACAGCGCTGCAAAAAGAGGTCTAGGACGAAAAGTCTTAGGCCTTTTTTGTTGGCCTTTTGGTGACGTAAAATTACGAACCCAAGTGCAGCGGGCTCAGTTTTTCCTAAGTCATGAGTTTTAATCTGCAAGATATAACAGGTGCTCAGGATCAGATATTGACCCTGTTGGAGCCTACTGGGGTGCTTTTGGCTAAGCCAGAGCAAAAGATCTAATAGCAGTCCCAGACTGAGCCTCAGAGCAGAGCAAGGAGATCACGTGGCTATCATAAGCTGGTATACCCTGATTGGCTTATTGGCGCAATTAGCCTTTATGGCACGCATGCTTGTGCAGTGGATCATGTCTGAGCGTGCTCATAAGGTGGTTAATCCTGCGCTTTTCTGGTGGCTGTCGCTCTTTGGCGCTTTGACCATGAGCTTCTATGGTTTCTTGCGTCAAGATCTGGCTATTCTGTTGGGACAGTTGGTGTCCTTTTACGTCTACATCTACAATCTCAAGCTCAAAGGAGAGCTGTTTAGGATCTCCAAATTAGGAGCGGTGGCGGTGATTTTGACACCGCTTGTGCTGCTAGCTTTAGAGCTGCGTGATACCGAGGCTTTTGCCGCTATCTTTTTAAACCAAGAGGCGATCCCTTATTATTGGTTGGCTTTTGGCATGATTGGCCAATTCCTGTTTACCTTTCGTTTTATCTACCAGCTGGTAGTTTCACATCGCTCGCAGCAATCGGTATTACCTCCAAAATTTTGGTATATCAGTTTATTAGCTGCTTTAATGGTGCAGATCTACGGTATTTATCGCCTTGATATCGTGCTGATTCTTGGA
The DNA here is from genome assembly GCA_019114785.1 of Candidatus Anaerobiospirillum pullistercoris. Classification (GTDB taxonomy): domain Bacteria; phylum Pseudomonadota; class Gammaproteobacteria; order Enterobacterales; family Succinivibrionaceae; genus Anaerobiospirillum; species Anaerobiospirillum pullistercoris. Next base: position 41,311 of record DXEV01000084.1, read on the forward strand.
CAGGTAGGCGGTATTGTTACCTACGTGCGCAATATTATGTTGGCACGACGCAGTGCTCATGAGGAACAAGCAGCCGCTGTCGAGGCCAGTGCCTCGGTCGGAGATAGTGTCACGGCTGTCACGGCTGCAGATGCAGTCGCCTCTGGAGGGTCTGCAACTCAAATTAGGGAATAGGAAAAATTTGCCGTGCCATGGCAGGGGCATGGAGCCTTGCCTGCACTGTCAGTGGTAATTGTTGGCGGGTAATGTTCTTGCGTGCATAATGTGAGAAAGGATTTTGGCTTTCAGGGGTAAGGAAGCCTGCAATTAGGCAGTTAGAGGTGAGAGCAGCTGCCATCGGATTTAGCTGAGGTGATTTGTGATCTCCAATAAAAGCTATGTGCTCATGCTTACGCTGCTGGTGCTTGCCTTTGTGCCTGCTATTTTGCTGCGTGATTTCAATCTCGTTAATGAGCTCAACTATCTGGATATAGCGCAAGATGCTTTAGATCGTGGAGCCTTTTTCACCTTTTACCAAAATGGAGTGCCTTACGCCGATAAGCCTCCAACCTACCTCTGGCTGTGCATGTTTGGCCTATACTTCTTTGGGCCGCACTATGCCATGTCTTTTTTGTTGCTCGTCTCCGTTCTGTCTCTAGTTTTCCTTATTGCGATCTTAGATCGGGCTTTTGGCTCTGACTTCCGTCACCAAGAGCGTCTGCTCCTGATGCTGGGCAGTGCGGCAATGCTATTTGCCGATGTCTGTGCGTTGCTCGGACGTATGGATATGATTTTTGCGGCTGTGATGCTGCTTGCCTACTTAAAGCTGATTAAGCGTTATAGCCTGATCAAAACCCAAAAGCGTAACGATCGCTTGGATGGCCATGGACACTCTGAGCGCCGAGGAAAACTGGCACCAGTTAAATACGGCAACTTAGCGATCCCTCTGTGCTTGTTTGCTGGCATTTTTATTAAGGGGCCATATGCCCTGATCATGCCAGTGGTGGGATTAATCTTAGTTCTGCTGTACAACCACGACCTCAAGCGTTTCTTTGTGGTTTTTCGCCCATATTACTTACTCATTATTCTCTTGCTCTGTGCTTTGTGGGCTTTAGGAGTATATGCAGAGGGTGGCAGCGCTTATTTAGAGAACCTGTTCATTACCCAGTCGGCCGAGCGCTTAGCTGGCCATCTGGGCCATCCAGAGCCGGTATATTACTTCCTGCAAAATTATCCGCTACTGACCTTACCGATCAGCCTCAGTGCTTTGTATTTTATGGGCTGGCACCTGTATCATGCGATGCAGAATAGACGTATTAGCCCAGAGCAAAGACAGCCAGTGTTGAGCCTGAAGCAACAGGCTAGTCTCTTTTTCTTTTTAGCAGTGTTGCTGGTGGTGACTATTCCTTCCTCCAAGCTGGAGATCTATTTACTGCCAGGCGTGTTACCACTGTTTTATTACGTGGTTTTGTCCTATCGACAATTCCATGCACTGCATCGCGGCATCGATCTGAGTTTTGAGCAGGATTACCTCATGGTGCCGGAGTCTGCCTATCAAAGGGCATACCGTACCAATAATCGAGAGCTATCTGCTAAGTCGGTAGCTAGCGCCACCGCTACTGCTACTTCAGCGGTCTCCACCGCTGTGGCTGTCGCAGCCGCCTCTGTAGGCAACGCGGCCAAGGCTTCAGCATCTGCCACTACCTCAGATGCGGCTGAGCCTAGTGCTCAAGCTCTGAGCAAGACACATGGCTCTGTGCAGTTTCATCTAGCCGAAGAGGATGAGTCCTCTCCACAGTCAGTGTTGCCTGAGGCTTCAGCGCAGACCAAGGAAGAGCCTCTTGCGGAGCGCTTACAAGAGGTTGCAGCAGCTGAAGAAAATCTGCCTGCAAGCGTTGTCCAGACTGAAGAGGAAGAGACTGACGATGCTGAGATCTCTCAACACTGGGGATTAGAGATTGAGGACAAAGGCTTTATGCTGGCGGGCTTGAAGTCTCGTGGCGAGCGTGTGCCTTTGCCATTGCTCCTTAATCTATCCTTACTCTTACCTTTGCTTGCGTATGTGGGCTTGTTAGTGGCCTATGTAGTGCTCTACCAGCGTATACCGCAGCTGCAAGATCCTATGGTGGCTATCGCTTTTAGCGTACTGGCCTTTTGCAGCTTAGGAGCGATCTTCTTCCTCGTTAATCGTTTGTTTTTGTTTGCCTTAGCCGGTGCGGGCATAGCAACCTTAGGTCTAGTGTTCTTTGCTGGTTTGGCTATGCCTTTCCTCAATAATTATTTAGGTGTGGGCGCAATGGTCAAACAGATCAGTGCAGCTATAGACCAAGGCGCTAATCCTCAGGTGTGTGCTTTTAACTACCGCAACACATATGCCTTGGATGTGTACGATCGACGCTTGGTCTTGATCGCAGATCCTGCCTCTTTGGATGAGTGTTTAGAACAAAACTTTAATGTCATGTTCTCGCGTAAGGCTATACGCAATGCTCCTGAAGATGCCCAGCGTTTACAAGAACTGGGGGCTGAGAGCATAGGAGATAATTTGCTCTTACTCTCGCACATCAACCAAAGCAGTCTAAGCGCTCCGTATGCGGGCACAGCGCCACTAGCCCCAACCTCAACCTCATCCCCTGCAGCTGTTGCTGGAGCAGCTGATACTGCTGACGCTGCTGCAACGGTGCAGACGTTGACGCTGCCTTCAGCGCAGCAATCATCAAGGTAGCTATGCCCAGCTGTGACCGAGCAGGGGCCACAGCGCAATAGTTCAGGTCTGGGATTACGCGTAAGCTCTGATCTGCTGTTGCTTGTCTTCACTCCAACAAGAGGTAGGGGGAGATGGCTTATTTTTGCGGACGATAATGGGGTAATTACGAAGGTCTATCTGGCGTGAAGCTAGAGCTGGTGCGGTTTACAGGCATTTTGCGCTACTCTGTTTGCACTGTTTTGGAATTTGGGAGCAAGATCCCGTCCTGAGCAAAATATGGCTCAGTTGTTTGTGGTTAAGGACACCGAGAGCCTTTTTCTTTGCGTGTATAGGTAAGGTAGCGAGGCCCAAAGTTATGCGGGTATTAATCACCGGAGCGGCTGGCTTTATTGGCATGCACCTAAGCGCTGCTTTAATGCATCGTGGCCATCAGGTTGTTGGTTTCGATAATCTCTCTGGGATCACCTATGATCGTGAGCTCAAGCTAGCGCGACTTCGGAACTTAGGTCTAGAGATCAGTGAAGCTACGATGCAGCGTTTATCCGCCGGTGAAGCTTTACAAAAAGAGGGTTTTACCTTCTATCAGCAGGATCTGTGTGATCGCGAGAAGTTGCAAGCTTTAGTGTCTCAAGGGAATTTTGAGGTGGTGGTAAACCTTGCGGCCTTAGCTGGTGTGCGACTTTCCACAGAGATCCCTGAGCAGTATGTGCAGAGCAACTTCCAAGGCTTCTTTAATCTCCTTGAGGTGCTCAAGAGCCAGCCTGTGGAGCAGAGATCTCGCTTAGTTTTTGCCAGCTCCTCCTCTGTCTATGGCGATTGTAAGGTCGTGCCTTTTGCCGAGAGCAATACCGATATCAAGCCTAAATCGGTGTACGCTGCCACCAAGCAAATGGATGAGACCATCGCTTATGCCTATGCCTCGCTGTTTAAGATTGACGCTATTGGCTTGCGTTTCTTTACTGTCTATGGCCCTTATGGGCGGCCAGATATGGCTCCTTTCATCTTCCTCAAATCGTTCTTAGAGGGCAAAGAGATCACCTTATTTAATGAGGGTAAGTCGCGCCGTGATTTCACTTATGTCGGTGATATTGTTGAGGGCGTGGTAAAGGTGATCGAAGGCCCAGACCAAAGCGCTAAAGCTGTGCCTTTTGATGTCTTTAATATCGGTAATGGCTCCCCTGTGGGCTTGTTTGATTTTGTGCACACTTTAGAAGAGATCTCGGGTAAAAAAGCGCAGATCAAATTGGCGGGAATGCCAAAAGGTGATGTTGAACAGACTTACGCTGATGTCACCAAGCTGAAGCAGGTTTATGGCTATCAGCCACATACCAATTTGAGAGAAGGCTTACAGCATTTTTACGATTGGTACTGTGCTTTCTACAAGCCGCAGGCCCAAGCCTAGCAGGCACCGGCGCTGGTGTGCAGGTGCGTGTGCAGGCAGCTGCCAAAGTTTTTGAGTAGGTCACTTTTTCTGGTGAATTGGTGTGTTGAGGGTGAGAGGTTTTAGCCTCGCCCTGAGGAGAGAAAAACCATGAGTCTCAATCTGCATGAGGCTTACGATCTTACGGTTGTGGTGCCTGTGTTTAACGAAGAAGAGAGCTTACCTTCGTTGTTTCAATCCTTACAGCAGTACCAGCAGCATAGTGCGATGCGGGTGTGCTTCCTCTGTGTTAATGATGGCTCTTCGGATCGATCGCTGGAAATTCTTAAGCAGCAGGTCGCCAATCATGAGCACTTCTTCTACATCTCTTTGCAGCACCGTACAGGTCTGACTGGTGCCTTAAAAGCAGGCTTTCATACCGCTACTACTGAATGGGTGGGCTATATCGACGCTGATCTGCAGACCTTCCCTGAGGACTTTGATCTGCTCTGGCAAAAGAAAGATGAGGGTGATCTGATCTGCGGTATCCGTGCTAAGCGTCATGACTCGTGGTCAAAGAAGATCCAGTCTAAGTTAGCCAATAAGATCCGTAATGCAGTGACTCACGATGGCTTTAGTGATACCAATTGCCCGCTGAAGATCATGAAGACCAGCCTTGCGCAGCAATGGCCATTATTTAGTGGCATGCACCGCTTTTTGCCTGCACTGACTCTGTTATTTGGGAAAAAGGTGGTGGCTATGCCAGTACGTCACCAAGAGCGTAAGCATGGCAGCTCGAAGTTTAACTTTTTCAATCGCGCTTTTTCTGGTGCCTGTGACCTCTTAGTCTTTGTGTGGATGCGCCGTCGCTACCGTGCACCAGTCATCAAGGACAATAATTTAGAGATCGCCAACGAGCATCGCATTGATTAGCTGCTAAAGCGCAGCATTGTGAGGCGAGCAGCCTCTATGAGAAGACCATGGCTTAGCCCTATCAGGTCACGATACGGCTAGCTATGAATGGGCTTGCCACGGCTGGGCTAGCCATGGCAGGTCTAACAGCACAGCAAGCAGGCCTCTTCTCGTTGCGGGTGAAGCAGGGGATAGGGCGGGCTAGTGTTAGAGCTCAAAAGTTCGTAGCCA